>JBEKFF010000249.1:0-7943 GCA_050013455.1 Acidobacteriaceae bacterium
ACCGCGTTGAATCCTCCTTGATCGCGTACAGCATGTCGAAGAGTTCGGCAACGCTGCAAGCACCCTTCGCGTAAAACGCATCCGCCGGAACCCCGCAGGGAAGGATAGCTCCTGGGTACGCTCCGCTCATCGCGATCACTGCGATCCTCGGAAATCGCCGACGTACGATCGACAAAAGCTCAAAGCCAGACATGCGGGGCATGTTCAGATCTGAAATGAGAATATCGGGGATCCGATCCCGTATCATTGCCAACGCTACGAACCCGTCTGGCGCCGTTCGAACCGCATAACCGGACTCCCTGAATATTTCCGCGAGGACGCTTACAAGCAAGGGGTTGTCGTCCGCTACTAATACGTCGTGCATTTCATTGATCACTGTTCCCTCCGATAGTGTTTGCCTTGCTTTGTCGGGTCGCGCCGCACCCTCAATCCGTAGAGTTCATAAATTGCCGCACCAGCGCCGCAATTTCGTCCGCTTTGGTATCCAGAGCAAAATGCCCCGCGTCTAGTACGTGGACCTCTGCGGTCGGCACATCCTTCCGGTATCGGTCGGGTTCGCCGAGATCGAACGAGAGATCGTGCTTCCCCCATAAGACCAAGAGCTTCGGCTGCGTCTTCTGCATCCACACCTGCCACTTTGGATAGGCCTCAACATTTGTCCGATAGTCATAAAAGAGATCGCTCTGAATCTGGGCCTGTCCTGGAGCGCTCAAAAACGCATACTCGTCGGTCCAAAGATCGGGGTCATAAAGCTCAATGTTTGGGTCATCGCCAATGTGGCGGGTTTTTGTAGTTGCTAGCGACAACAGGTTCGTGCGCAACGCTTCTTCGTTAGCAGTCCGATTTGCCCAGAACGCCCTTCGCGTTACCCAGTTCGCCCCAAGGCCTTCATTGTGCGCGACTGCATCCTGCACGATGAGAGCCTGCACTCGTTCCGGGTGGGCGCGCGCCATGCGAAATCCGACCGGCCCCCCATAGTCCTGCATATAAAGCGTGTAGTTGGATAAACCCAATGCCTGGGTGAAGTCGGTCATCACTGAAGCGATACGATCAAACGTGTAGTCGAACTGTTTGGGATCGGGCCATGCACTGTGTCCAAAGCCGGGATAGTCCGGCGCCACCAGGTGGTAGCTCTCTCCGAGCCGCGTCAATAAAGGCTGGAACATCCGAGATGACGACGGAAGCCCATGTAGTAGAAGGATGGTCGGCGCACTTTTCGGCCCCGCTTCCCTGTAAAAAATGGATAGTCCATCGACCTGTACAGAGCGGTAACCAATCGGATATTCCATTGGATGTTCCTTTCGTTGTGCCTGCAGCACGAGGCCCATCATTAATGCCACACAGGCTATCTGCAGGCATCTCGACCAACCGGAATGTCTCAGAAGATTCATCGTTCACCTCAGGAGACACAGCCTCGGCATTCTCCACTTCCCACAGCAGATACTTTCTTCATACAATCTCCGCCGTTCGCACCTCAAAGGTGATCTCGAGCTCAATGGGCATTCCCAAAGGAAGACTCGCGACGCCAATTACGGTTCGGACCGACGCCCTGTCGATGCCAAAGACGTCGCGAAATAGATCCGATACACCATCCGCCACTCTAGGGTGATCAAAGAAATCCTCATCGGTTGCGATAAATACTCCGAGCCGCACGATGCGTGTGATTCGGTCGAGTGAACCCAAATAATCTTTAGCAGCAGCGAGTGCACCCAGCGCGGCCGTATAAGCCGCATCGCGTCCTGCGTCGATATCGAGCTCCTTTCCCAGCCGACCGATATACTTTGCCTTATGGTCGACCACCGGAAGCATTCCGCTCAGGAAAAGCAAGTTCCCCGTTTGCAATACCTCAACATAGGTTCCAAACGGCGTGGGAGCGGCCGGCAGCTGGATTCCAAGCTCCTGCAGTCGCTCCTCCGCGCCACCCTGCAAGCTTTGACCCGCTACCACCGGCCTGCGTGCGCACCGCCGTCCACGTGCAGCACCTCCCCTGTAATATGACGGGCTTCCGTGAGGTACAGAACGGCGTCCGCGATATCTGCGGAATCCGAAACGATGCCCATGGGTGAAAGCGTCTTCATGAACTCCTTCGGGGTTTTCGCATGAAGAGGCGTATCGACAACGCCAGGCGCGACTGCGTTGAATCGGATGTTCTCCTTCGCGTACTCGCTCGCCAGGCTCCGTGTAACAGCTTCCAGCCCGCCCTTCGTAATCATCGGAATCGACGCTGTGAGGCCGGCGATAGGATTTTCAACCAGTGACGTAGTGATAGTGGTGACGCTGCCGCCGGTACCCTGCGCCAGGATCTGCTTCACCGCGAGTTGAGTGATGAATATGAACCCTTCCAGGTTCGTGGACACGAAGCTGCGAAATTCTTCGGCGGTGTACTCCGTGAATGGCTTTACCGAGAAGATTCCGGCGTTATTGACCACATGATCAATCGAGCCAAACTTGGCCAAAGCGGTCTTCGTGACCTTCTCCGCGGTCGCTTCCTTACCGATGTCTCCATCCACGAGCGCAAGGCTTGGTGATGACTCTAACCGCGACTTGGTCACGCTACGCGAAGTTGCGACAACCTGATAATCGTGGTCCAGGAACGATTGCACGATCGCTGCTCCAATTCCCTGTGAGGCGCCTGTAACAATTACTGTCTCTTTGTTTGCCAATGTCGTACTCCTTCTGATGCGCGCTAATTGGAACCTTGCGGCATGAAACGATGACAACAGAATCCTGGTAGACCAACAATTGGACGAAAGTATTGAACGATACCTTCGTATCCATGGGGGCAGTGATCAAACTTGATGATGCCGGCTATCAATGAGTTTGCGTGGGCGTGCCCGCTACATCTTTAGTTGAGAGCAGCTGGGTGTTACGGCAAGGGGGCGTTGATTGTCCACGTTCTCCGTCCTCGTCCGGTCCGCCGCCCACTACGGCTCCGACAGCGCGCGGTGAACGAAGCTGACCGAAATCGCCCCTTCACCAACCGCGGAAGCCACTCGCTTCATGCTCCCCGCTCGCACATCGCCAACCGCAAAGACGCCCGGCAGGCTGCTCTCAAATAATTGGGGCGCGCGCCTTAGTGGCCACGCTGGACCCATCTCGCTTGATAGCGAAAGCGGTAGATCTCGCCCCGTGAGGATGAACCCGTTCTTATCAAGCGCCACACGGCCGCGAAGCCATTCGGTATTGGGCGACGCACCTGTCATGATGAAGACATGGCGCATCGGCAGCGAGGATCTCTGGTTTGTCCTCTTGTTTATCCACGAAACCTTTTCAAGAGAACCTTGGATTCCCCTCTATCCGTTGAATGAGATAGCGCGACATGGATTGCGATAGGTCCTCTGATCGCACAACCATATACACCTTCCGCGCCGACTGCGAGAGGAACACCGCGGCCTGTCCGGCGGAATTTCCGCCTCCAACCACCACAACGTCTTCGTCGAGGCAAAGCTGCGCCTCGATGTACGTTGCCCCATAATGAACGCCGCGCCCCTCGAATTGCTCAAGTCGAAATATATCCGGCTTCTTGTAGCAAGCGCCGGTCGCGATCACGATGGTTCTAGCGAACAGCGCGCTCCCATCCTCCATCACGAGCTCGTATGGACGTCGATCGCATTTCAACTCAACGATCGAATGGGCAACGGCCATCTTCGCGCCAAATTTTTGCGCCTGGGTCATTGCCCTCGAGGCGAGTTCCTGACCCGAGATTCCCGTGGGGAATCCTAGGTAATTTTCGATTTTCGAACTCGAACCTGCCTGCCCCCCTGGAGCGTGACTTTCAATAAGTAAAAGATCGACACCCTCCGATGCCGCATACACAGCAGCAGCCAGGCCCGCGGGCCCCGCGCCCACAATAATCAAATCGCGAAGCAAGTTGCGCTCCACGTCGTCGTTCAGTCCGAGGCAATCTGCGAGCTCCAGCGTTGAAGGATTGCGAAGAACGGCCTTGTTGTTACAAATTACGATCGGGATTTCTTCGACGGTTATTGAAAGCCGATCGAGCATCCGCTGTGACGCGACGTCTGTGTCCAGGTCGACATAGGTATAGGGATGACCATTCCGGCCAAGGAACTCTCTTAAGCGCATCGTATTCACAGAATGACGCGAACCAATAACTATGACGTTTCCCAGCTGTTGCGCAATCAGATTAATTCTGCGGAGCATGAAAGCACGTAGCAATATCTCTCCCAGCTCGGCATCCCTGGCTACCAGCCCACGAACGTCTTCATGAGGGATCTCCAGCACCTCTCCCGGTCGAGTGACGCGACCGAGCGCGACACACCTTTGCCCCCCGATCATTCCGGCTTCCCCGGTGAACATCCTCGGATGCAAGACCCCAATGGGCCTCTCGCCCTCTCCATCCAGCTGCACAACTTCCATGCAGGCCGACAGCAAAATGAAAACAGGCACCGACACATCGCCAGGCCGATACAGAACTTCTCCCGCCTCGACGCTCCTTTGCCGTGCAAAGGCCCGGACACGTGCCACCTGTCCCTCCGTCAAGAGAGGATACATTTCGGTGGCTGGGTTGAGCGAACTCAATGCCGGCGTCGAAGACATGTCGGGATTCCTCGCTGGGCTACGTCTTGGTCTTATATGCCGACTTGGCGTGGCCCTAAAGGCGGGACCAAGGTAGCCTTTACCGGTTCTGCTCGTCTTTACTGGTCACCGTGCTGATCGCTCCGGCCTGAGGACGCGATTTGGCCCAGGTAATATCCCAGCCGATTCTCGACATCTCCTGGCTTCTGGAAGCCGCGGGCTGTCAGCGCCTTAATCCCGTCCTGAGCCGCAGATCTCCCCAGCGATTCGATGCAGGCATCCCATCCGGCGCCGAGTTCAACGTCCGGCGGCAGGCTGGTATTTACGAGACGTTTGGTATTCGCGATCGCCCATTTGTCGAACCGGGAGATTCGGCTCGCGAGCGCCTCTACGAATGCGTCAAGATCAGTATCGGGTAGAGCACGATTGATGTAGCCATACGCTTCGGCTCGATCGGCGCTTAAGTCTTCCGAGCTCAACAGCACCTCGAGAGCGCGGTTTCGACCGATCAGCCTCGGCAGCCTGGCCATTGGGCCGCCGCCGGCGACCATTCCTACACCAACCTCCCATTGCGAAATAATGGTCTTTTCGGAACTGGCGAAACTCATGTCGCATGCGAGCGTAATCTCACTGCCGTTTCCAGTCGCGCGGCCCCTGATAAGGGCAATGGAGACGACTGGAGTGCGGGTCAGGCGCACGAGAAAGTCTGGCCAGGGCGGCAGGCCTGTCGTACCGGCAGGCATTGAAGTCAGATCGTCCAGCTTCGCTTGGAAATCGGAGTGATTCAAGAAGTAGCCGTCGACCGCACTCTCGAACACCACCACCTTGAGTTGCTCATCTGCCTCGATTGCCGCGATGAGTTTCTGAAACTCCCGGACCATCTCCGGCCCCATCACGTTGATCGGCGGGTTTTCGATCGTCACGCGCCAGTAGGCAGGTGAGCGCCTGGCAATGCGTATCTGTGCAGTTTCTGCAGGTGCGGTCAAAGTTGTCATCGTAAGCTCCTTTTTCTACTGAAACCGGTTGATCGAAGACAGGAGCAACCGCCCTTTTCCGATGAATTCATTGAGCCAGACCCCGAAGAGCAGCGCAATCAGACGATGGTGTTGGCGATACCTTCGTATTGCTTCAGGCGATGAGGTCAACGTGTCAAAGGGACACCCGAGACAAAGGTATCGCCAACACCATCGTCTAATTGTTCCTAACATTCTGATCTGCTTTGATAACGACTTGAGGAAGGCTGACCAAGGTCAACCTCCACGACCGTTCGAAAGGAAGATATATGCCCAATCAGAATTCGACGACCGCCACTGAAGTGGAGTCAATCGCATCGAATCCTCTTGACTTCATCCCCGACGAGCTCCCTTTCGATGTCCCTTACGGACCACCCATATCGCTCGATCGAGCTGAAGCGGTTATTCATGCCGCCGTGGCCGAGGCAAAGAAGCGGAATTGGAAGATGAACATTGCGGTGACCGATTCGGGAGGTAACTTAGTTGCCTTCCAACGAATGGATGACGCGATGCTTGCCTCTATCCAGATCGCAGAACACAAAGCGCGAGCAGCCGTAACCTTCCGGCGACCAACAAAAGTCTTTGAGGATGGCGTTCAGCTAATGCACCTGGACTATCTGCTCGCGTTCGATGGGATCATTGCATCTCGAGGTGGAATTCCGCTTATCGACCAAGGGGTGATTATTGGAGCAATCGTCTGCTCGGGTGGCACTGACTCACAAGATGAGGTCGTCAGTAAGGCGGGTGCGGCAATAATTGCGAAGCGGTAAAGCAATTGATCAGCGGCTCACGACTCGCGCCTCGCGGCCGTCTGATCTGCGGGAGACACCAAGGCCGCGACCGCTAGCGCGTGAGCCATCGCTAAGGCAGAGCGCTTGCAGCCGATCGACATGCGCCACGTTATCTGTTCGGGGCCACCCCCGGCCCTCGCAATCTCATCGCCCGTTCCAACCTCTCCGTACTCGGTAACCCAGAGATAGAAGCCGGAGCGTCTATGTCGGTTGAAAAGGGTTGGCATCTGCGTGTGATTCATGCCGATGCCAACCCGGGAACACGTCGCTCACCACCGTACCCTGCCGGATTGCCACGCCGATCTCCATTGCGGTTGAGACAGCGGCCATCACCCTTCCCTGCCAGGTTGCTTCCAGATTGCGGGGCGGACCGCTCACTCTCGCCATCCCACGCCTCACGGAGGTCCAACACCGACAAAGAATCCTGACGCCATTGGTTTTTACCCCTTGGTCAACTCCACGTCCAGGGTAATGGTGACTTCGTCGCCCAACACCGCACCGCCGGCCTCCAGCAGCGTGTCCCAAAGAAGTCCGAAATCCTTCCGATTGATCTTGACGGAGCAGGAGAGTCCCAATCGCGAATTACCCCACGGATCGATGATAGGTTTGCTGACATCCTCGACGGCCAACGTAATGGATTTCGTAACGCCGCGAATCGTCAGATCTCCCGCCACTGCGTAATCGTTACCGCCTGTGGCCCGGATGTTCTTCGACTTGAACATCATCACGGGGAACTTTTCTACGTCGAGAAAATCCGCGGCCTTCAGATGAACATCTCGATCATCGTTTCCCGATCTCAAGGTGGCGACAGGGATCGAGGCCTCTACAGTGGAACGGCTGTAATTTTCGTCATCAAGCTCAAGCACCCCAGAGACTCCTGAGAACTCCCCCCTCACGTAGGAAATCATCATGTGTCTTACCTTGAACTCAGCTGACGAGTGGGCGGCATCGATCTTCCAGGTGGTGGTAGCGATAGTTGCAGTCATAAAGTAATCTCCGTTTCAACGACAGCCGGTGCGGTGAACGCGATTGTAACGAAGTGCGCTCACGGTCTGTGGTTTGTATGTCTAATCAGGCTGGCTCTTCAATCCCGCCAGCATTTGCTTGTTGATGCGCATCGCCTCTTCGAGTGCCTCCTTCTCGCTTCGATATTTGAGCTCCGCTGGGAACGCGCCAAACCCTTGGGATGGGATGTTTTCGAGTAGTTCCGCCTCCTCGCGTCCGATCTCGTCATATTTCTGCTGGTCCAGCGCGACCTGTGCTTCAAGTCGTTTTATTTCGGCTAAATCCTTCACCTATCGCTCCTCCTTCGCATCAAGGCCTGCGAGCATCCATTCCCTAAGCCTGCTTCAGCAAGAAGGACCCTACGCCACTCGCTGGATGTTAGCTTTCTCTCTAAATCCGAGGGGCCGGCCATTGAACAATTGCAATCGCGAATGGACTACGCGTTTTACGGATTCCACTGCGAACGGAAGAATCTTATAAGGGACCACTTGATAGATATCCTGGGCTAGACCTTCCTCCAGGCCACGTCTCCATGCGACTCGGAGTTCCGTGTTGATGTGGACGATGTTGATGCCAGCGGTAATTGCATCTTGCAGGT
>JBEKFF010000250.1:0-4803 GCA_050013455.1 Acidobacteriaceae bacterium
GCCGAGCGGCGCGCGCAGGCCGAGGATGTTGACGGAGTCGCTGCGGAGTTTTTCGTCGTGACCGAAGGTCGCGTTCAGCACCAGCCATGCGCCGACCACGCCGGCCAGAACACCGCAGGCGTAGATGAGCATATGCGCGGGCGTCCAGAAGGTGTCACGGCCGATGGACCGGTGCCAGGACACGTCCCAGGCTCCGCCGATGGAGGCGGAGGTAACGGCCAGGGCTCCAATCCAGATGTACCAGGGCACCGTGGCCGTGCGGGAACTCACACCGGTAGCACTGGCAACCGGCGTGGGAGCAAGGGCCGAAGCTGAGTGGGCTGCTGAGGACATGCTTCCTCCGAAAGTGTATGTGGAGATAATACGTCCACAGCCCCGCGCTCGAGTCATCGCTTTGACGCGCCCGCCCTCCTCCCTGCGAACCCCACAGGGTCACCCCGCCCACGAGCAAATAGCCGAGTGCTTATCCATACGCGCTTTCGACGCCAACGCCAGCCCCGTCAAACTGCGGCGCAAGCAGCGCATCACCTCCCTCGAGCGGTAAACGCCCAGCCGCCGTCTCCATCACATAGGTCTTCATACGATAGGAGTACGCTCTGCCTAAGAGCGGGGCACCGGTGACGTCATCTGGCCCGTTTTGTATCAGTTGAAGGAAGCCACTTCGTCCGTGTTCCCTCCTCGAACCTGGCGTCAACGGCACAGCCCACGACTAAAAGCGGTCACAGATTTGCGGATCGATTGGCCCTCCTGGCCACACCGCTTTCCGCGTTCACGAGGAACGGTTCAATGAACAACTTCTGGATAAGATCTTCATCGCGCACCTGCTTCATGACACTCCTCCTGGCCGCTTGCGCAGGTTGCACCACAAATCTTCTCGCCCAAACCGCACCTGCGGTCATCTCCACCAACCCCGCCAACGACGCCACCGATACCCCCACAAGCATCAACAGCCATCTCAACATCGTCACCGGCGAAGCGGCGATCGCCACCTTCAGTCAGCCCATGAATCCGGCCACCCTCAACTCCCTCCCCGCCGGCCACCTCCGCACCTTCACCCTCGCCGACTCATCCGGAAATAACGTACCCGGCACCGTAGCTCTGGACGTCACCAACACCGTGGCCACCTTCACCCCCACCGTGCCCGCCCTCAACCCGAATACCAGTTACGTCGCCACCATCACCACCACCGCTGCCACCACCACGGGCATCGCGTTGGCCGCCCCGGTTAGCTGGACCTTTACCACGCGAAGCGTTCCCTTCACCAGTCAGGCGCCGGTAAATCTCGGAACGGCCGGCACTTTCGCTATCCTCACCAAGACCGGAGTAACCGACGTGTACGCCTCCGTGATCAACGGAAACGTTGGTTCCAGCCCAATCACGGGCGCCGCCATCCTGCTTACCTGCCCGGAAGTTGCGACCGGCAGCATCTACACCGTCGACGCGGCTGGCCCCCTCCCCTGCCGAATCAACAACGCGTCCTACCTCACCGGCGCCATCGGCGACATGGACCTCGCCTACACGGATGCCGCTGGTCGGACACTCCCCGATTCCACTGAGCTCGGTGCAGGTCAGATTGGTGGCCTCACCCTCACCGCCGGCCTCTATAAGTGGAGCAGCAACGTTCTCATCTCCAACAGCGTTACGCTCTCGGGCGGACCCAACGATGTCTGGATCTTCCAGATAGCCGGTGAGATCAACCAGGCCAGCGCCACCAGCGTGATCCTTGCCGGCGGAGCCCAAGCCAAGAACATCTTCTGGCAGGCTGCCGGCGGCGTCGCCCTTGGAACCACCGCGCACTTTTCGGGCGTGCTCCTCGGTCAAACCATGATCGCCGTCAAGACGGGAGCAACGGTCAATGGCCGGCTCCTGGCACAAACCGCGGTCACGCTCGAAAAGAATGCCGTCACACAGCCCGCACAGTAAGTAGCGGCCTGCCAAACCGTATCGTCCTCACCGAGGATCTCCATCGCGCCGATGCGAAGGAGATCCTCCGCGGGATTCGCCTGCCTTCTGTCGCTATCTTCGCCGATCGCCCGGATCTTCCGCAGACTGCCCCTGAGAAGTCGAGCCACCGTGACTCGCCTGACCCGAGACGCTAGGCCCCCCGCCATGGCTGGCCCATTCTCTATAGGTCTTTTGCAGAACGAAAAATGCTGCCTTCTTCTCACCTGCGTTAGAGATCAGCCCCTTCCGGTTGAAGCCATCCTGGAGCCCAGGCAGTTGCCGCATGGGTGACCGGAAGTCCACGAGAATCCATGGACTCAACCCCCGAAACTGTGGAATCTTCGCCAACATGGGTAACTGATGCTCGAAGATACTGGCCTGGTATTCTTCCGTCCATCGCTGGGTCGCCGCGCCGTGCAATCCCGCCTTTGCGTCGCCTCCGAACTCACTCACAATCAGCGGTTTGTTATAGCCAATGTGCCAGTGAGTAAGGTCGGCGTCTTGAGGTGTCTGCTCGTACCAGCCAATATATTCATTCATCCCAATCACATCGAGCGCCTCACCCAAAGGGTCGTCGACATACTTGTCGTGCCCACTGGAGCGCACCAGCAGAGCCGCCGTCACCAGCCGCGTCGAATCGAGCGCGCGCACATCCCCCGCAAGCGTCTTAAGAAAAGCTGTCCGTTCTGCGGTGAGCGGCGTCTCATTCGCAATCGACCACAGCACCACCGACGCCTTATCGCGATCTCGCCGAATCTCCTCCTCCAACTGTCCTTGCGCCTTCGCGAGCACCGCAGGGCTGCTAAAGTCCACCGCCCAGTAAACCGGAATCTCCGACCACACCATCAGCCCCAAACGGTCAGCCGTGCGAGTCATCCGTTGGTCGTGCGGATAATGCGCAAGCCGGACATAGTTGCATCCAAGCTCCTTCGCCCAGCCCAGCAGCGTGGCTGCATCCTGGTCGTTGTTAGCCCGGCCCCCACGCACCGGCGCTTCACCATGAATCGAGATGCCGCGAAGAAACACAGGCTTCCCATTCAGCAGGATATCGGTTCCGCGAACTTCAATCGTTCGAAATCCCATTTCGTCGTCGAGACCATCTTCACCGGACGCAAGATGTACCTTGTACAGCCTCGGATGCTCAGGCGTCCACAAAGCAACATCCTTCGCAGCGAGCGATATTTCGCCACGCTGATCGCTGCCAAGTTTGGCGGACACGCTGCGCCCCAGCTCCGGCAGCGAAACCGTGACCTCATCTCCCGCGCTCGCGCCTTGCACATGCACGCTTCCTACAATCGCACTGCGGTCGCGATTCAAATGCAGATCGTAATCGTCGATGTATTTTGCCGGAACATCCACCAGCGAGACGTCCCGCGTAAGTCCGCCGTAGTTCCACCAATCCGTGTTGAGCGTCGGTATCCCCTCCGCCGAACGCGTGTTGTCGACAGCAATGACGACGAAGTTCTTGCCCGCGCGAAGGCTGCTCGAAACGTCACAGTCAAAATCGGTGAAGCCGCCCTCGTGGCTGCAAACTTTCTGGCCGTTCACCCACGCAATGGACTTGTAGTTGGCTGCCCCAACATGCAGAAATGTCTTGTGGCCAGCCGGCTGTGTATAGGTAAAATCGCGCTGATACCACAACAGGCCTTCGTAATAGAAGAGCGAGTCATGCTGCGTGTTCCAATCCCCGGGAACCTTCAACGTCGGCGATTTGCTGAAGTCGTACTCGATGAGCCCCTGGCTGCCAGTCTCCGCAGCGCCGTTGAGAAAGAATCCATCCTTTCGTATCTCACGATGAAAGTTGTATAGCCCGCCGTCATAGGGGTCGACGATGTAGTGCCAGTCTCCATCCAGCGTGACCGTCTTGCGATGGTCGGCATCGACCAGAACGGTAGTGGACTGGTTTTGCGCATGCGCGCCGACAGCAAGTAGGGCGCAAAATGCCGCCGCCGAAAATACTCGAAAGTAAAGTTGCATCACAACTCCGTTGCCCTAAAGTTAGGCGATCGGCAAACCACGCCGATCGCCCTTGAGGAAGTGCAGCCATTGTATTTCGCACAAGATCAACCCGGACGAACAAATCAGATCGAGCGCAGGTGCGGGCGCGCTACTGCCGCCCACACCTGCTCCGCGTCGATCTAGAACGTCAACCTGCCGCCCAGTTGGATGACCCGCTGGGTGCCGGCGGCTGAGGTGATGGTGGCCTGGGAGGCCGACGTGATGTTCCCGGACGATGGGTTGTTAAGACTCACCCAGTTCATGACGTTTGTGATTTCGGCGCGGAACTGGAACACGATTCTCCGCGGGAAGGTAATGTCCTTGAACAGGCCCGCATCCATATCCTTGAGGCCGGGTCCGATCAGGGAGTCGCGTCCCACATTGCCATCCGCCCCGCCAGGTCCGATGCCACCGGGTAAGCCAGGGCCGTTGGCTGTGAACGCTGCGTTGTTGAACCATGCCTTCGTAACGCTATTGGTGGCGCAAACCCGGCAGCGATGCGGGTCGAGCTTGGGGCTGATTCCAGGAACCGCGTTCGGCCGGCTTTGGCCCAAACTGTCGAAGTTCTTATTGGATCCCGTGGACACCGTAAACGGGCCGCCGCTGATGAAATAGGCCACCGATGAGATCTGCCAACCATTGACCAATTCCTTCACGATCTTGCTCGGTCCGCTGTAGTAATTCAGTTTCCAGATACCGGAGATGGCAGCATTGCTGTTATGGTTTTGATCCATCAGCCCATATTCTTCGCGAAGACCACCGCCGACGGCACCCAGGGTGTTGTTTTGCGGCGTGAAGGGTGCGCCAAGCACGCCGAAGTCCTGCGCATTCATCAACCCATTCTCCACCGGGTTTGAGCTT
>JBEKFF010000251.1:0-4801 GCA_050013455.1 Acidobacteriaceae bacterium
GCGTATACCGCGGTGAAGAATGCCGGTGGTGAGTTGAAGCTGCTGAACCTGACCAGCAAGGTGCGCGACCTGCTCGTGATCACGAAACTGGTGACGGTGTTCGACGTCAAGGATGACGAGGCTTCGGCGGTGTCTTCGTTCGCGTAGAGCTTCCAAGATTTGGACAGAGCAACGGCGCGTCGATGACGCGCCGTTGCTGCGTTTTGCGGCAGCTCCAACCATGAAGAGCACAGCAAAACAGGTCAACCGATATCGGCTGACCTGTTTTCTTTCGGGCGTCGCGTTCGGTGGCATGAACCACCGTCAGCCTCAGCTCCTCGAAAACTCCGCACAATCCAAGTGATTGGACCCCAGGACGAGATATTCGATTCGCTCTATAGACGCTAAGTCTTGCTGGCGAAGCTTCGAGCAAGGTGCGCCTCATCTTAGTTGCCGTAAGCGAGGACCGCTAGGTGGACCAACCCTCTTCTTGTCTCAGAGTGGTGGTGCGCATGGAAGCTGGATATCTCGACGTTGGTAGTAAATGAAGGGGAATTTCTGCGGCAGAAGCGGCCTGATTCTCAGCGCCTCGTCTGACATTGGAATCGTTACTTCGCACACTTCATAAATTTTGGGAAAGTCGCTCGAACGGATCAATTCATACTCAGTTATGTAATAGGGTAGGGGATCATCCGTACTCAGTACCCGCCCGCTCGGAAGAGCTGCAATGATAAAGTCCGGCCGCCGAGCAAGTACGCTTGCACCGTCACCCTTCATATGCCCTACCTTTCGAACTGATGTGGGATACATCGGGTTTGGATTCCGTCGCGCAATCACCCGGTCATTCAACCCCAGCATATCGATGAAGTTAAATTGATCCGCATAGTATGCCGTGGTCCCGGCCGTGTCGATACCAACGGTCGACCCCGAAGGCCAGTGCGAACTCATGTATTCGGCATCTTGCCTGCCAACGACTCCCGAAATATCTGGCTCGGATGGATTTTCAACGGTCGGAACTATCTGATACAGCGATAGGAGGAAGAAAGTAAGCGAAACTGCAGCCGCCAATGGAGGCGTATCGAGAGCCCCCCACTGATTGAGCCCTCGCGCTATGGAGATCGCCATCAACGGAATGATCGGGATCATAAACCGAAAGGCCATCATGTGATCACCGCCGCTGGTGACGATGTAAATCGAGTACATGATGATGCACGCCCAGAGCCCGATATCAAATCGCGTCGCTCTTCGCTTCAACAGAACTCCAACGGCTACTACAAAGGTAACTAACGGAAAATATGGAGGCTTGCGACCAAATTCCAGCCAATACTCCAGGCCACAACGAACACGCCAGCCGAGGGGGACGCCGTCAACCTTCGCATAATAAGTGTTTGGAAGCACTGCGTGATAATAGGCGAGCCGGAATATCTCCCAAGGCATCACGATAAGCACAGCCAAACACGCTGCCAACCCGACATGTGACACTCTGCGCTTTATGGAACCAGGCCCTAATATCAAACAAGTTCCTAACGAAACAATTGCGAACAATGCTCCATCTGGGCGGACAAGCACAGCCAAACCAAGCAAAAGACCACCTTGGATGAGGTCGCTCAGCTTGCCAGTTTCGATATAACGCAGCGTAACCAGCACCGCAATTGTCGAGGCCGCGGCAAAAAGAACTTCATCGAGCCCCCCCAAATCCCACGCCAGCATTGGCCAGGAGGTTGCAATCAGCGCACCAGCCAATAGCCCCGCAAACTGAGATTCCGTCTTCGCAACAAATCTCCAGACGAACACAACAAGAATTAGGTGGCTTGTGAAACTCAAAAGGCGAGCAGCCGCGATGAGCCCCATTCCAATTTTTCCTAACAGTGCTATCAAAAGAAGGTGCAGCGGGCTTGAAAAACCCTCCACCGGTGCGCCGGTGCGATTCCACTTCGGGCCTAACCCCTCAATCAAATGGCGGGCGTATCGAAATGTGATATAGGCATCGTCATAGGTGTAACGCCAATTCTTGTGTAGGCATAAAAAGACCAGGAGTAGCGTCCACGCGCAGGTCAGCAGAAAGACTGTTGAAGATCCGATGCTCAGAGTCGGACGATGAGTAGCTCGTGAATCTTTGAATCGCATCCTGGCCTGCATCCCCTCGTTATGTGACATTTCCCATCTTCGCTAGACAAAGTTCGACTGAGATTTCGATGTTAGCATCCGACTCTGCACGACTCGACAGTTCAAGTCCAAACGTGCCGTCATTGACTACTCCGAACTCCTTCTCGTCCGACCACCAACGATAGCTAGCATCACTCATTCACGCACCTCAACGGAGTCGTTATGGCTACCCCTGACGCCATTATGAAGACGACAGCATCCGTGGGCTTTCCTTCTTAGTTTGCCAAATGAGCGAGTCTATGGACTAGCTGCACGATCTCCCTCTTGCACGTTCACTCGGCCACCGCTTCGGTGCTAGAGCTGCGCCCTTCGGCTCTGCGTTCAGAACTCGCGTGCCGCGCCCTCCGGGTTTCGGACTCCTCCCCCCTCGCAGGCTCCGGGTCCCTTTCCAAAAACTTTTTCTCTTGGCAACGCGGCGATGCCGCGACTTGGGAGCAGCGCACCTTCGCGCCCGTTGGGATGTGTCCCGATTGACCGGGCAAAAGGAGAAACACCATGCAGACCCAACAGACCATCACCCTCTTCGGCACCGTCAGCAACTCAGCCAGCAGCCGCGTCTCCAAGAACGGCCGCAAGTACACCGCCTTCGGAGTCGCCATCATCTCCGACCGCAACCTCCAGGCCTTTCACTACAACGTCGTTGCCTTTGGCAAGCAGGGGCACTTCGCCAAGCCTCTCCAGAAGGGGACTCGCATCAAGCTAGTCGTCCAGGCGCAATCTCAGCCCGACAACATCGCCACTCTCCCTCTCCTCACCGCAACCTTCGTGCGACCGGTTAATCCGGTTGCACGGGGGTAGATTCAAGTCCGAGTGCGTGTAACGAAAGCAATATAGATATTGACAAGTATATTGACTTTGGTACAATAAGATTATGCAGACGCAGATGGACAAGCTACGAAGACTTGCCGACAAGCAGCCCGTAATACGGTCTGCCGATCTGGAGCGCCTAGCCGTCCCGCGCAATTACCTCGGTCGGCTGGTCCGGGAAGGGAAGCTGGAGAAGGTCGGGCGTGGACTGTATTCGTCTGCCGATCATCCACCCTCCGAAAACCGAACTCTGGTCGAGGTTTGCCGTAAGGTGCCTCAAGCTGTGGTGTGTCTTTCGTCCGCCCTGCGATTTCACGAACTCACCACCGAAAATCCGTTCGAGGTCTGGATTGCGCTTAAGCAGGGAGCTTGGTCGCCTCGTATGGAATACCCACCCGTCCGTGTCGTCCGCTTCTCAGGAGCGGCCCTGACTTTCGGCGTAGTGGAATATCTAGTGGAGGGAACCGAGATCAAGGTTTACACCCCTGCCAAGACCGTTGCCGACTGTTTCAAGTTCCGGTCGAAGATCGGAACTGAGCTGGCGCTTCAAGCTCTTCGAGAGTGCTTCCGTGAGAAGAAGGCGACGATGGACGAACTCTGGGAGGCAGCGAAAGTCTGCCGCGTCGCCAACGTCATGCGTCCGTATATGGAATCGCTGTCATGAGTAAAGCTGTCACCAACGTCGCAGCCTCCGTCCGGTAGCGTCTCCTCAACCTGGCGCGAGACCGCAACGAAGACTTCGGTTTGCTGCTGACGAAATACGCCTTGGAACGTCTGCTCTTCCGCATCAGCCAGTCGGAGCACAGGAGGGCATTCATTCTGAAGGGAGCCCTGCTCTTTGAACTCTGGACGGAACAGACCCACCGTCCAACGAGGGACGCAGATTTTCTCTCCATCGGGAGCAGCGGCCCTGGCCGCTTTGAAGACATCTTCAAAGAGATTTGTGTTCTACCCGTCGTTGACGACGGTGTGACCTTCGACCCGTCGAGCGTCATCGCTCGGCAGATCAAGGAGGGGGCAGACTACGAGGGGGTGCGGGTCAGCTTCCTTGGCTATCTGGAGAAAGCCAGAATTCCCATGCAACTCGATATCGGATTTGGGGACGCCGTAACTCCTTCGGCAATCGAGACAGCGTTCCCGACGATCCTAGACGGGCCGGCAGCCGTGCTCCTCACCTATCCCAAGGAAACGGTCGTCGCAGAGAAGTTCGAGGCAATGGTGAAGCTCGGTATCGCCAACACCCGGATGAAGGATTTCCACGACCTGTACTCCCTGTCCCGTCTCTTCTCGTTCGAAGGACAGATCCTCTCGGATGCGATCGTGCGGACATTCGAGCGGCGCAAGACCCGGCTCCCGTCGTCGCTCCCAATCGCCTTCACTGCGGAGTTTTTTGAGGACGAATCGAAGCAGCGCCAATGGACCGCCTTCAACAGAAAGAACAAGCTCTATATCGAGTCCGTTCCCCTCCAGACTGTTGTCAGCGACATCGAGCAGTTCGTCATGCCAATTGTTCATGGCGTGGCGATGGAGGTGCGCTGGAGCCGCTCCTGGCGCGCCGGCGGTCCTTGGCAAGACTGATGAAGCCGACTTCCTGTTACTGATCCTGTCTCGACGAGTGCTTTGGCGATCATGCGCGCATCCACCAGCATTCCCGGCGACATCGGCCGGGGCAGTCCCGATAGGGACTAATCGGCCTTTCGGCGCATAAATTATTCTCAATGAGAGCATTGGCCTGATATGGAGTGACCGTGTCAACACGGCGAAATCTGTGGGGTTGTTTTTGTCGTTGTCGTTGCTTTCCTTTCCCGAAGACAGAGCGAGCAGCAGTCGGAGCAGTTTTGAGCGACGA
>JBEKFF010000252.1:0-4714 GCA_050013455.1 Acidobacteriaceae bacterium
GCCTTTGCCTTTCTTTGACAATATTGTCAAAGAAAGGCAAAGGCAAAGGCAAAGGCAAAGGGCAAGGGCAAGGGCGAGGGCAAGGGCAAGGGCAGAGGCAAGGGCAAGGGCAAGAGCAGAAGCAGATTGGGGTAGGCGGTGGCTGCGGAGGTACGGTGGGGCAGAGTTGTGGCGCGGGCGTCGGTCACAGATGAAATGATCGGCTAATGAAATAATGGAGGAGCGTGCGGTCGACGTTCGCCGCGTGCTGGCTACTGTTTCACGATGGACTCATTCTTTTATCGATTTCGAAATCCGCTGGTGTTGATTGCGATCGTGCTGCTGCAGGTGATTGCGCTGGCGATGCAGGTGCAGCGGCCGGCGAAGGATGCGGATTTGCCGGCTAGCGCGCGGGCGATGGAGGATGCGGGGTCGGCTCCGGATGGAAAGCATGTGTCGTTGCTGCGGCGGTGGATGGTGACGACGATGACGCCGGTGGAGACGGCGGTGCATGGGTCGAGTGTGAAGGTGCGGGGGGCGTGGGGGAATTACATCAACCTGCTGCATACGCGGCAGCAGGATGCGCAGCTGAAGAGCGAGGTGGCGCGGCTGCGGGAGGAAGAGGCGTCGTTTGCCGAGGACGCGGCGCAGGGACGGAGATTGCAGTCGCTGCTGGGGTTCAAGGAATCGTATGTGACGAGTACGGTGGCAGCGCAGGTGATTGGGACGAGCGGGTCGGAGCGGTCGCATGTGCTGTATTTGGATAAGGGGTCGGAGGACGGGCTGAAGCCGGAGATGGCGGTGATTACTCCGGATGGCGTGGTGGGGAAGATTCGGGATGTGTTTCCGCATACGTCGCAGCTGCTGCTGATTAGCGATTCGTCGTCGGGCGCGGGCGTTATTTTGGCGACGACGCGGATTCGCGGGATTGTTAAGGGGACGGCGACGGGGCGGGTGGAGATCGATAATTTGACGGCGGATTCGCGGATCAAGGTGGGGGAGCCGGTGGTGACTTCGGGCGGGGATCTGGTGTTTCCGCGGGGGCTGCCGGTGGGGGTGATTGAGTCGATTGCGCCGGACCCGCTGCATCAGCCATATACGTCGATTGTGATCAAGACGGCGGCGAATTTGAATCGGCTGGAAGAGGTGCTGGTGATTACGGGGACGTCGGCTACGTTGCCGCCGGCGGCTGCGCAGGATGCGGATGCGGCGGAGGCGGCGCAGGAAGCGAATCAGCGCGCGGCGGATTTGATTGCGGAGAAGCTGCCTAGTTTGCATCCGGATGCGGATGCTGCGCCGGGAGCGGCGGGGACGCCGGCTGTGGGGGCTGATGGTAAGCCGGTGTCGGATGATCCGGAGAGCCAGGTGGGCGGGGCGGTGGGGTATATCAATTCGGGGCTGCCGCGAGCGAAGCCGGCGGTGCATCCGGACAAATTTACGCCGGGGACGGTGCCGCCGGCTGCGGAGTTGACGCCGGGGGCGCCGGCGTCGGCGCCACAGACACAGCAGAAGCCGCAAGAGCAGTAGAGACGGGCGAGGGCGATGGCAGAGCGTAGTTATACAAGTCGCGAAGAGCTGGACCAGTATGGGTTCCATCCGGGAGTGACCGTGCTGGCTCCGCTGGTCTGCATTCTGCTGCAGGCCATGCTGCCGAAGACGTTTCCGTGGCTGATTCATATTGACCTGCCGCTAATTGCTACGATTTTCTTTGCGGTGTCGCGACGGAGCCCGATTGCGGGAACGGTGACGGGCACGCTCATTGGGCTGTTTCAGGACGGGTTGACGAATCATCCGTTTGGCGTGGACGGGATTGCCAAGGGGGTGGTGGGGTATGTGGCCGCCAGCATTGGGTTTGCGGTGGATGTGGACAACATCGTCAATCGGATTGGGCTGGTGTTTACGCTGAGCATGGCGCAGAGCGGAATGCTCTATGTGATTGCGCACTGGCTGCTGGGTGATGTGTCGTACCGGTTTCTGCCGGTGGTGGAGCTGATTTCGGCGGCGGCAAATTGTGTGGTGGCGGTTCCGTTGTTTGCGGTGCTGGATCGGTTTCGTCTAAGGGATTAGGGGCAGAGTGTAGAGGGTAGAGTGTAGAGCGTAGAGAGTGCGGCGTAGAGTTTTGATAGGAGCTGGCGGGATGGATATGGGAGGACTCGATCGGCGGGAGAAGTTGTCGACAACGAAGCTGAGTGTGTCGCAGTACGTGGTGGCGGCGGTGCTGCTGGTGCTGGGTTGCTGGCTTTGGCGGCTGCAGATTCTGGGTGCGGACCAGTATCGGGTGCTGGCCGAGCAGAATCGGGTGCGCAAGGTTCCGGTGCTGGCGCCGCGGGGAAAGATCTTTGATCGGTATGGACGGATATTGGTGGACAACTATCCGTCGGTGACTTGCTTCCTGGTGCGTGAGCAGCAAAAGCAGCTGGATACGGATCTGCCGCTGATTGCCGAAGGTCTGCATATACCGCTGGAGCAGATTCAGGCGACGCTGCGTCACTTTCAATATGCGCCGAAGTATCAGCCGATTCCGTTGAAGCAGGATATTACGCCGGATGAGCAGGCGTTCATTGCGGCACATCGCGATGATCTGCCGGAGCTGGAGACGCTGGATACCGAGCGACGGCTTTATCCGAAGGATGGGTTCGCTGCGCACTTGATTGGGTATGTGGGCGAAGTGAGCGAAGCGGATCTGAACGATGAACGATTCGCCGCGTATCAGCCGGGCGACGTGGTGGGCAAGTTCGGAGTGGAAGAGACGTATGACGGGACGCTGCGCGGGACCGATGGTTCGCGCGACATCATTGTGAACTCGCACGGCAAAGAAGTGGGGCAGATGGGGCAGGAGCTGGCGATACCGGGCAAGGACCTGCATTTATCGATTGACCTGGATCTGCAGATTGCGGCGGAGAGAGCGCTGGAGGGGAAGAATGGCGCGATTGTAGCGATGGATCCGCATACGGGCGAGATTTTGGCGATGGCGTCGCGGCCGGCGTTTGATCCGAACCAGTTTTCGGTGCGGCTGACGTCGGCTTATTGGAAGAGCCTTATGGACGACAAGAACCACCCGATGATGAACAAGGCGATCCAGGCGCAGCTGCCGCCGGGGTCGACGTTCAAGGTCGTGATGACGCTGGCGGGGCTGCAGGAGGATGCGGCGCAGGACATGCATGTGGTGTGTAACGGCGGCGCTACGTTCTATGGACACTTCTTTGGATGTGACAAGCACCATGGGTCGGTGGACATCCACAACGCGCTGCCTTACTCGTGCGACACGTTCTATTACACGCTGGCGAATAAGCTGGGGATCGAGACGATTGCAAACTATGCGCACAGTGTGGGGCTGGGGCAGAAGACGGGGATCGATCTGCCGGATGAGCAGGCGGGCCTGGTGCCGAGTGAGGAATGGAAGCTGAAGACGCAGCATGACAAGTGGTATGCGGGCGAGACGATTTCGGTGGGAATTGGACAGGGGGCGACGCAGGTGACGCCGATACAGTTGGCGCGGGCGCTGAGTGGGATTGCGTCGGGAGGCGTGTTTGTGCGGCCGCATGTGCTGATGCCGGGTCAGGTTTCGAGTGTGGAGCAGAGCACGATCGATCAGGAGTTTCCGGGCTCGGGCGTGGCGCATATTTCGATTACGCCGGATAACTGGCAGCTCATCACCGACGATATGGCGAACGTGTTGAGCCCGATCGGGACGGCGGCGGAGGCGCATCTGGATGGCATTGATATTGCGGGGAAGACGGGGACGGCGGACATCGTGGCCGGGCGACAGAAAAACAGCGCGGACAAGAGCACGCTGCCGCATTCGTGGTTTGTGGGGATGACGCCGCGGCGGAACCCGGACATTGTGGTGGCCGTGCTTTGGGAGCATGGGTATTGGGGGAATAACTCGGCGAAGCTGGCGGCGCAGGTCATTGATACGTATGTGACGAAGCAGCGGAAGGGGTCGGGGAATTTGAAGATGGAGGAGGTGGCGGTGCCGAAGGTGGCGGCGCCGAAGACGGTGGGGGATGTGGTGGCGCCGAGCGCGGAGTGAGGGCGGGTGGCGGGGTTATCTATAAGGTAAGGACTGCAGCGCCGTTCCACTTGAGGAAGTCTTGCGATGAAGCGTAACGAGCCAAAGCTACGAACGATCTTTCGTTACTGCATTCGAGTGGCTGGTTGTTTGACGGTGGCGGGATTTGTCTGGATGGGCCTGATCCAAGATGCCCAAGTTAGGCGGCACCATCTGGTTCCGGATGTTCCCGCCGGAAGGATCTATACGAGGAACATCCATGGTGGCGATGTTTATCTCACCAGAACGGAGTTCGACCATTGCAACCACGTCATCGATGGAACGTTCGCGCTGTTTGCCCTCACGTTGGTGGGCATGGGGATCTATAGGCAACTTTGGGGTGCGGACGAAGAGCCCACTGTTCCGGATGTTTCACTTCGTGGACGGTCCGAGTAGACACATCCATGGAATAGCAAGGGCAAGGGCCCAGGGCTAAAGCCCTCGGTTGGGTTCGGATTGGTTCAGGGGGCTCAAGCCCCCTGCTACACCGGAAGGGCAAAGGCGAGAACGGGGGACAGCGGGTTCCTCCCCTTCGGCTTCGCTCGGGGTCGGGATGACAGACGGAAAAGCAAGAGCAAAGACAGAAGCAGATTCCCAGAGGGAATGACAGAAAGAAAAGCAAGGGCAACTGCAAATACAGGGGTCTCTCCACTGCGCTGCGCTTCGGTCGAGATGACGGCGTTG
>JBEKFF010000253.1:0-4651 GCA_050013455.1 Acidobacteriaceae bacterium
TTTTGGAGGAAACGCTTCAGGTCGCCGCGGATCTTGTCCTTCATGACGCCGTAGTCGCGGCGCTCTTCTTCGCTGGACTGCTCGAGGGTGCGGGCTACGATGTCGCGGGCGTTGCGGAGGAGTTCGGGGTCGTCGGCGGCGAAGCCACGGGTGGTGATTTCGGGTGAGCCTTCGACCTGGCCGGTGCGCTTGTTGATGGCGATGATGGGGAGGAAGACGCCGTCTTCGCCGAGGTGCTTGCGGTCGCGGATGACGGTGTCTTCGACTACGTCGGCGGTGGAGTTGTTGTCGATGCAGACGCGGCCGGTGGTGACCTTGCCAGTCTTCTCGGCGTGCTCGCGGTCGAGGGTGAGGACGTCGCCGTCTTCGAGGAGGATGACCTTTTCGGGGACGCCGGTCGCCGCTGCGAGTTCCGCATGGCGCTTGAGGTGGCGGTAGTCGCCGTGGACGGGGATGAAGAACTTGGGGCGCACGAGGTTGATCATCATGCGGAGCTCTTCTTGCGAGCCGTGGCCGGAGACGTGGATGAGGCCGTGGGTGCCGTCGTCGTGGATCACGCGGGCGTCGCGGCGCTCGAGATGGTCGATGACGCGGTAGATGGCCTTCTCGTTGCCGGGGATGACGCGCGAGCTGAGCAGGACGGTGTCGTTGGGCTCGATCTTGGCGAAGCGGTGGTTGTCGACGGCGGCGCGGGAGAGGGCGGACATCGGTTCGCCCTGGGTACCGGAGATCAGGATGCAGAGCTTGTTGGCCGGCGTGTCCTTGATCTGGTTGGGATGGATGATGAGGCCGGCGGGCGGATCGATGTAGCCGAGGTCCTGTGCGATTTCGGTGGAGTTGTCGATGGAGCGGCCGATGAGCGCGACCTTGCGGCCGTGCTTGTGGGCGAGGTCCATGGCGATGCGGATGCGATGGATGGAGGAGGAGAAGCAGGAGAAGAAGATGCGGCGCTTGGCGGCTCCGAAGATGTCGTCGAGGCGGGGGATGACGGCCTTTTCACCGGGCGTGAATCCGGGGCGGTCGACGTTGGTGGAGTCTTGCAGGAGGCAGAGGACGTTCTGCTTGCCGAGGTCGGCGAAGGCCTGGAGATCGAAGGGATGGCCGTCGGGGGAGGAGAGATCGATCTTGAAGTCGCCGGTGTGGAGAACGATGCCGACGGGGGTGTGGATGGCGAGCGAGACGCAGTCAACCAGCGAATGGGTGACGCGGATGGGGAGGATCGAGAAGACGCCGAGGTTGAAGCGGCGGCCGGGGAGGATCTCGATGAGCTCGGCGTCGTCGAGGAGGCGATGCTCTTCGAGCTTGCCCTCTACGTAGGCGAGGGTGAACTCGGTGCCGTAGACAGGGACGTTGAGGTCGGAGAGGATCCACGGCAGGCCACCGATGTGGTCCTCATGTCCGTGCGTGAGGACGATGCCGCGGACCTTGCTGCGGTTCTCGATGAGGTAGGAGATGTCCGGGACGACGATGTCGACGCCGAGGAGCTCTTCTTCGGGGAACATGAGGCCGGCGTCGATGACGATGATGTCGTCGCCGAAGTGAAGGGCGAGGCAGTTCATGCCGAACTCGCCGAGTCCGCCAAGCGGGATTATTTGCAGTTTTTCATTAGCCATGGACCTCCAGTCTATCGCAGTACAGAAGTCAGGGCCGGATTGGGGGCAATTCAGGCGGATTCGGAGTCGTGGGAGAGAGGTTCGAGGTCTTCCGGCGGAGTGAGGGCGCGGAGGCGGCGGATCTTGCGACCCGCGATCTTGCCGTTGATGGTGCTCCAGATGCCGATGAGGAAGAAGAACCAGCCGGCGTTGCCCGCTTGTTGCGGTGGGAGGAGATGGGCGATCAAGACGCAGAGGAGACCGATGAAGGCATCGCCCAATTTGTCTGAGAAGTCGGCGAGGGTAATGGTGACCTCGATAGCGTTGAGGCCGAGCTGCCGGCGTTGGCGCCAGGCGTTGAGGTAGAGCGCAGCGAGGCAGAAGTAGATGGCCGAGAAGCCGAGGCCGTATACCTCCATCATCTCGCGCTGCTGGTAGGGATTGGAAAAGACATGTTCGACGTGAACCCCGCTGGCGACTGCGAAGAGGAATTTTACGGGATAGACGTAGAAGAGCATGGAGAAGAGAAGAGCCGAGTTGATCCAGAGCGTCCCGAGATCATGCACGCCGTAACGGCGGAAGAAGCGGAAGTGGGCCATCCAGACGAGGATCAGGAAGAAGAAGCAGACGGCGAACGGAAAGAAGCCAAGGAGAGCGGCGTGGAACTGATCGTAGGTGCGGGGAACTTCGAGCGAGACGACGAGGAGGGTGAGGGCGAATCCGAAGACGACGTCGGAGAAGCCGTCGATGCGCGACATGTGCGTGCCGCGCAGACGGAAGCCGTCGCTGGCGATTTGGTCGTGGGAGGCGGGCATCGTGGGGACAGTGTAGCGCGAGATGCCCGACGGGGTGAGGCTAGAGGGCGCGGGCGCGTCTAGACGGCACGAATTAAGCGGGCGGGAAGGGTGAAGAGGGCGCCAATGAGCTCGAAGACGCCACCAACGACGATGCCGACCAGGCGGAAGGGGAGGAGGATGAGCCAGATGAAGGGGTAGAGGATCAGGGCGAGCAGGGCTGCAGGCCAGCAGATGATTAGGAGGATCAGGAAGAGAAGAAGCTTCATGGGGCGTGGCTGCCTTTCTTTGGATTGTACGCAGGGGGTGGGGTGGTGGTTCCGTGGCTAGTTTGGGTTCTCTTTGGGGTGTCTTTCCGCTCTCCATAGGGTGCCATCTTTCTGCCGGCGTTGCCAGTTTTTTTGAACGCTTAAAACCCATGGACGCGGATCGCAGACTCCGTTCCAGCAGTGCGTATAGTCGTCCGGGCGGAAGTAATATTCGGTGTGGAGACAGGCGCCGAGTCCGTCGGTGTTGCACTCATATTCCGCGATTGGCTGGCTGACGAACCTGGACATCAGGATGTCGAGACAGACATAGCCGATCGGGACCTGCATGGGCCGGGTGGTGGAGTTGCCATCGAAGCGGACTGAGGTTTGACGTGCGTCATCGAGGCAGTCGATGAGCAGGGGAACGGTTGTCTTAGGATTTCGCAGGAGGGATTGGACCTCGGTGACGGGCTTGGGAGCAGGGAGATTATCGCAGTTGTCGGGGCAGGTCACGGTTGCGTCGGCAGCGCCATCGTCGTAGTAATGCATGTGAAAGTCAGGGACCTTGAGGAGCGGCTCAATCTGCTCTCGGTATGCGGCTGAGCGAGGACGCTGGGTGCCTAGCCCACAGTCCACGCATCTTGGATTCACTTGCGCGTGTGATGGAGCGGCGGAGATGAGGAGGAGTATCAGCGGGCGCATGGGCGGGTCTTCGAGGGGGGTGGAGAGTGTTCCGTGGTTAGGAGGCCTCGGCCTTGCGCGTCAATTCATCGTGGATGAGGGCCTTGAGGTAGGTCTCGACGTCCAGCCCTTTCTTCTCGGCCAGTTTGGTTGCGAGTGCGAGGTCGGCGAGTGAGATTTCTACGTCCGGGGATTCCCCCTCGGGCGTATCCGAGACTGAACTTGAATCGGTCATGGTCTCTCCTCACGGTCAAATGGCAGATGCTCCATCTTGCCATGAAATGGCCCACAGGATGGCGGTTGTGGCCGGGTAAGTTTGGGTCGGGCTTTCAGCCCTTGATTCGTCGGTGGGCCGAAACCCAGGGCTCCGCCCTGGGCTGTGATGGGACGCGCCGTTGGCGCTGAATTGCCACACGCGTTCACTGAGGCGCTGAAAACTGGCACATGCCTCCTCTGGCTAGCGGAGGAGGTCTTCGAGGGTGGTGGAGAGGTCGGTTTTTTCGTCGCGGTATTTGACGATGATGGGGGTGTAGACGCTTAGGCCGAGGTCTTTGCCGTAGCCGTGCTGGATGGCGCGGCTACCGGCTACGACTACGGCGCCGGCGGGGATGATGAGGGGGGTGGCTGGCTCGCCGTTGGGGCCTTCGGGGGTGGCTTTGTAGATTGTGTTGTTGGGGAGGTCGTAGACGGGGGTGCCGCGCGTCAGGATCACG
Source organism: Acidobacteriaceae bacterium (assembly GCA_050013455.1). Lineage (GTDB taxonomy): Bacteria > Acidobacteriota > Terriglobia > Terriglobales > Acidobacteriaceae > Granulicella. The sequence continues at coordinate 4,029 of JBEKFF010000253.1, forward strand.
CCTGAGGCGAGGACGGCGCCGGTGCGGACGATGGTGCCTTCGTAGACGCCGGTGTTGCCGCCGGCGAGGACGTCGTCTTCGATGATCACGGGGGAGGCGTTGATGGGCTCCAGGACGCCTCCGATCTGGGCGGCGGCGGAGAGGTGGACGCGCTTGCCGATCTGGGCGCAGGAGCCGACCAGGGCGTGCGAGTCGACCAGTGAGTTCTCGTCGACGAACGAGCCGACGTTGATGTAGGCAGGCGGGACGATGATGACGCCGCGCGCGACGTGGGCTCCGGCGCGGACCGAGGAGCCGCCAGGGATGATGCGGATGCCATCTTCAGGGGTGAAGCGGCGGGCGGGGTAGGTGGACTTGTCGACGAAGGAGAGGATGTCGCCGGAGCGGCCGCCAGGGCTGCGGCCGTTCATGGCTTCAAGGGTGCCGAGATGGAAGCCGAGCAGGATGCCGCGCTTGACCCAGGCATTGACGCGCCAGCCGGTGGGGGCGTCGGGGTCGGGCTCGGCGGAGCGGAGGGTGCCGGCTTCAAGGGCGTCGCGAAGGTGGAGGAAGGCGGCGAGGGCGTCCGGGTTGCCGATGGCGGCGGTGCCCTGGGCGAACCAGTGTTCGATGCGGGATTCGAG
>JBEKFF010000254.1:0-4633 GCA_050013455.1 Acidobacteriaceae bacterium
TGCCGAGTGCAGAGATGGTGGGGCTGCAGGCGAGGATTCCGCTGCGGGTGGGGGTGAGGCCGCGGGGGCTGCTGCTGATCTATGGGTTGAGCGGGGGGGTGAGGGTGTCGACGGAGACGCTGGAGGCGATTGGGGGACTGATTTCGGTGTCGATTGACCGGGCGCAGGCGCTGGAGGATGTGACCCGGGGCGAGGCGGCCAAGGAGAGTGAGCGGCTGCGGTCGCTGATGATTGACTCGATTACGCATGAGTTGCGCACGCCGCTGACGGCGATCAAGGCGGCGGCGTCGACGCTGCTGCTGCCGAAGGGGATGGGGCATACGCTCGACGGGGAGGAGCAGCGCGAGTTGCTGACGGTGATCGACGAGGAGAGCGATCGGCTGAATCAGCTGGTGACCGAGGCGGTGGAGATGGCGCAGCTGGATACGCGGGAAGTCCACATGACGTTTGCGCCGACGGCGGTGGGTGCGGTGGTGGAGAGGGCGTTGGCTAACTGCTCGAGCCTGCTGGATAGCCGCGAGGTGAAGGTGAGGCTGCCGACGCTGCCATTGGTGAAAGCAGATGAGGAATTCATTACGAAGGTGCTGACGAACTTAATTGAGAATGCGGCGAAGTATTCGCCGGCCGGGAGCCCGATCAGTATTTCGGCGGAGCGCAAGGACGGAATGGTGAGTGTGAACGTGGCCGATCGCGGGATCGGGATTGATTTGTCGGAGCAGAGTTTGATCTTTGAGCGATTTTATCGGGCGAGCGTTCCGAGCCAGCAGACGTGGGGAACGGGAATGGGATTGGCGATCAGCCGGGCGATCATTGATGCGCATCATGGGACGCTGTCGGTGACCAGCCAGCTGGGTGAGGGGTCGGTGTTCAGCTTCACGCTGCCGGTGGCGGAGTAGAGCAGGGGATAGGGGATAGGGGATAGAGGATAGGGTTGGTTGGGAATAGACTAGAGGGGTGAATGCTATTGCGACGTTGATGCCGGAGATTCGGGCGAAGGTTGAGAGCCGTGAGCGGGTGACGGCGGATGAGGCCTTGTGGTTGTGGAAGAACGCGAGCGATGAAGAGATGCGCGAGCTGGCGCAGATGGTGCGGTCGCGCTACGTGAAGCCGAATGCCTGCACGTACATGCTGATGCGCATCATCAACTACACGAACGTATGCGTGGCGCAGTGCGACTATTGCGCGTTTTATACGCTGCCTGGCGGCGAGGGCGGGTATGTGCTGACGCAGGAGCAGGTGTTCGCGAAGATCGATGAATTGATCGCGCTGGGTGGGGACCTGGTGGGGTTCAACGGGGGATTCAATCCGGCGCTGGCGCTGGAGTATTACTGCGATTTGTTTGCCGCAGTGCGTGCGCGGTATGGCGACACGATGGAGTTCTACGCGCTGACGATTGCGGAGTTTATGTACCTGGCCGACCACGCGAAGCTGGACTACGCGACGACGGCGCGGCGGTTCAAGGACGCGGGCGTGCGCTGGATTACGGGGGGCGGGTCGGAGATTCTGACCGAGGATTTCCGGCGGCGGCATAGCAAGTTCAAGTACACCGTCGCGCAGTACTTCGAGGCGCAGAAGGCGATTGTGGAGGCGGGGCTGAACACGTCGGCGACGATGGTGATTGGCTTCGACGAGACGATTGAGGAGCGCATCGAGCACCTGGAGCGCACGCGACAGTTTCAGGATGAAGTGGGCGGGTTGGGAAGCTTTCTGTGCTGGACGTTCAAGCCGTACTTCACGCCGCTGGGGGACAAGCTTGGACAGATCGAAATCGGTACGAGCGAGTATCTGCGGCATCTCGCGCTGAGTCGAATTTATCTGGACAACGTGCCGCGGATTCGGACGTCGGTGCTGACGCAGAATGAGCGGGCGCTGGAAGGGCTGCTGTATGGAGCCGATGATTTCGATCTGCCGATTGAAGATGAGGTGACGCAGAAGGCGGGGGCGACGATCAGTCTGCAGTTCGATAAGATTCTGGCGTTCGCGCGCAGCCTGGGATATGTGCCGGCGTATCGAAGCGTGGCGCGGGCGCGGACGGCGCCTGTTCCTGCGGGGTAGGGTGGATACCGGGCTGGAGCAACGGCAAGAGCGGAAGCAGATTCCCAAGGGGAATGACAGAAAGAAAGGCAAGAGCAAAGACTTTGACGCAAAGGTCGCAACGGTTGCGACGTTTCGCCAAGTAGAACGAGCAAAGGCCAATACAGGGGTCTCTCCGCTGCGCAAGCCAAAGACAAGAACGTGAAGCCCGGTCGAGATGACGGGTTCGGTGGGATGGTAAGTGCAAAGAAGGGCTCAGCGCTTGCGGGGTTTGGTGTCGGGCATCTGGGGAAGATCCTGAAGCGTGTTTCGTGGCAGGCCGGTGGTCTGGCGCACGATGAGACGCGTGCTGATCTTGGTGACGGATTCTGCTGGGGTGTCGACGGGCTTGAGGCGCGAGAGCAGATTGTCGATGGCCTTGGTGGCGAGATCTCGACAGGACATACGGACGGTGGTGAGGGGCGGGATGGTGTACTCCGCGAGGTGGATGTCGTCGAAGCCGATGAGGGAGAAGTCGTCGGGGACGCGAAGATTGGCTTCGAAGAGGGCGTGCTGGACGCCGATGGCGGTCATGTCGTTAGAGCACATAATGGCCGTCGGCCAGTTGGGCAGCGCGAGGATCTTCTGCATGGCATCGCGACCGCCATCGAGTGCGTGATTGCCTTCGATGAGCCAGTCGGGATTGGCCTTGAGGCCGGTGGACTGGAGGCAGCTGAGGAAGGCGGCCTTGCGACTCTGCGCGGAGCGGCGGGTGAGGGGGCCGCTGATGAAGCCGATGTTGCGATGGCCGAGGACGGCGAGATGCTGGACCCCCTCGTAGATGCCGGCGCGATAGTCGACGGCGAGAACGCTGTTGAGCGGGCGTGAGGGTGCGGGGTCGATGAAGACGTAGGGAATATTGTCGGCGGTGAAGCGATCGAGGAGAAAGTCCTCGATGCCGAAGGTCATGATGGCGACGCCGTCGACCTGGCGCTCGAGCATGCGGCGGGCACAGACTTCCATTGTCTTGGTCTCGTAGTTGGTCGAGCCAATGAGGATTTCATAGCCGCGCGCCACGGCGATCTGTTCGAACTCCTGGATGAGCTCGGGGAAAAATGGGTTGGTGATTTCAGAGACCACGAGACCAAGCAGGCGGCTTTTGCCGGAGACGAGGGCGCGGGCCTGGGTGTTGGGAAAGTAGTTGAGATCGGTGACGGCTTTCCAGACGCGGGCAGCGAGGACGGGGTCGACGGTGGGGACGTGATTGATGGTGCGCGAGACCGTGGCGATGGATACGCGGGCAAGCGAAGCTACACCGCGAATGTCGATCTTGGGGGGCGTGGTTAGGTCAGTGGGCTTGCGCGTTCGTTTCACGGGGTAGGGAACCTGGTTTTGTGGATCAGCATACGCGAGCGTGAGGCGGGAAGCGAATCGGGAACCGGATTGACTAGGGAGGGTTCACAGAGGTATCGTACCCCACGGAAAACGTTTACACTAGGCATTATTTCAACTGAGGGTGCCTCGCGAGCCGGCGAAGGTGCGCGAGGGTAAGGGAAGAGCGGAGGGATCGGATGGCCATCGTTGCAGGTGTGGATTTTGGAACGCTCAGCGTTCGCGTGACGTTGCTGGATAGCGAGCGGGGCAGACTAGGGACTGCTTCGGCGGGGTATCCTCTGCACCGGAAACAGGAAGATCCGGACTTCGCGACGCAATCGCATGAGGACCAGATGCGCGCGCTGGTCGAGGCGGTGCGGGCGGTGGTGCGGGACACGGGTGTGGACGCGAAGGAGATTGTGGCGCTGGCGCTCGATACGACGGGGTCGAGTGTGATTCCTGTAGACGCGCAGCTGCAGCCGCTGGATGAGTACATGCTGTGGTGCGACCATCGTGCGCATAAGGAAGCGCAGCAGATTACTGAACTCGCGCATGCGACCGGGCTCGAGGCAATTGATTGGTGCGGCGGCGTGTATTCGCATGAGTGGGGATTTGCGAAGCTGCTGTATTGGCTGCGGAATAATCCTGAGAAGCGGGAGAAGTTTGCTACGGCGCTGGAGCACTGCGACATGGTGGCGGTTACGCTGATCGGGATTACGGAGGCGGCGAAGGCTCCGCGCAGTGTTTGTGCGATGGGGCATAAGTGGATGTGGAATCCGCAGTGGGGAGGGTTGCCGTCGCAGGAGTTTCTGTCGAAGCTGGATCCGGTTTTTGATGGGGTGAGGGAGAAGCTGGGTGGGGACTATCGGACGTCGGACGCGATTGCGGGCGGGCTGAGCGAGCGGTGGGCGACGGAGATGGGTCTGCCTGCGGGGATTCCGATTCCGGTGGGGGCGTTCGATGCGCATTGGGATGCGATTGGCGCGGGGTGCAAGGAAGGCGACGTCGTGAATGTGGTGGGGACGTCGACTTGCATTATTGCGATGAGTTCGGAGACGCGGCTGGTGCCGGGGGTTTGCGGCGTGGTGCCGGGGAGTGTGCATCCGGGGTACACGGGGATCGAGGCGGGGCTGTCGGCGACTGGCGACATCTTTGAAGCGATTGCGCGGCGTGCGGGGACGAAGGTGCGCGAGCTGTCGGAGGGGCTGGCGGAGTATCGGCCGGGGCAGACGGGGTTGCTGCGGCT
>JBEKFF010000255.1:0-4591 GCA_050013455.1 Acidobacteriaceae bacterium
GCCGCCGAAGTCCCACTGAAAACAGTAATTTGCATACCGCTGGAACTGGAGACGCAACTTCCACCGCCGGCAGCGAAGCAGCCAAGATATCCATCATGGTCCGCCGCCGTGAACGACACATCCGGCACATCGCGAAACCCATCCGCCGGCACCCCTAACCCACTCTGCCAGCTAGGTTTAGCGATATAGGCGCTAAACCCTCCTCCTCCAGCGGCCACCTGGTACACCATCGCGCCGCTGCTGCCGACCGTCGACGATTCGTTCCAGGCGCCCTCAGGTATGTAGGAGAGCGCCGATTCATAGCCGCCGTTCGCATTGGTCGAAGCCCAATAGAGTGAGGGGTTTACCTCATCATTAAATTCGGTTCCACCGACACAAGTAACGTACCCGCTGGAACAAAGCACATTGATGCTTGCGACCTGTGGTGTCTCCGCCAACGTAACCGCCGCAAACGGCGTATCGCAGCCAGCAACACCGGAATCGCCTGCGGAGACAAACGTAGATATTCCCTCACTTGCAGCCGTCTCAAACAAGGAGTTGAGATAGTCCGTTTCGGCTGAACCGTTTTGAGCCTCGCAACTTCCAAACGAGATCGTCATGATTGGATCGCGAAGGGTGTCAATGTTATAAGCGATCCCTATATCGACACCGTCGTCCGTAGTCGTGTCAGCGCTGATGACCAGGTCGGCCTGCGCGCCCGGCGCTGTACCGACCACCCGATCCACATCCAGCGTTGCTTCACTCGCATATCCAACGTTAGAACCCGTCGCCACTCCCGGATCTGCCCCTGCCAGCACCACATTCGGCTGATTGCCCGCGAGACTAGCCAACGCTTCGTAGTTCGCTATGTCACTCGCCACAATACGGGACTTCCCAATGATCGCAATGTGCTGTGCTTTGGATCCGATCGTGGCACCCTGATTACCCGCAGCGTAGATGCTGGCAATGTCATAGATGACCGAGAAATCGTTCGGTAAGACCGCATACGAACCGCCACCCAAATCCACCTGCGGTCTAACTCCAGCGGCCGGCCAGGTGCGCACGGAGAATCTTGACTGCGGCTCATACCGCGTTTGGGTAAGTCCGTGAACAGACCGAATGACTGGGCTTAACGCTGCAGGAATAGAAGGCTCGGAGATCGCGGAGAGTCGCTGCCGTCCTCCGTCGGTAAACATCCCGAAAATGGTGTGAAATGCGCCGCCAACCGCTGCCATTGAGCCAGAGGCACGGATAATCAAGCCGTTTGGAGAACTCGATTCCACTGTGAGCCCCTGACTCGCGAGCCAGGAAGTAACCGCTGCCAGGTCATTCGCAGTAGGCCCATAGAGTTCCCCAACTTGGTGTGGCGTCAGCCACTGGTGGTATAGCGGTGACATCGGATTCTGCTGGTTTGCCACCAATTGGCTGAAAGCAGATTCGACGGCAGCTTCTCTGCTCAGCAAGACCGAGACATGAAGCAGGTTCGCTAAGTCAACTGGCTGCTCCGCAATCTGGTTAGGTTCTTTCGCCCAGCCCGGTAGCTTTTGCTGCAATGCCACCAACCGCCCGTAGTCCGCATTCGCTGAGATGCGATCAGCCTGCTTTACTGGTTGCAACCTGACAACTACGTCCGAGGGTGTCTGAGCTGACAAACCGGACATGACGACCCCTCCACCTGCCCCCAGTACCAAGGCGCAGAGAAGGATGCGGCGATGACGAATCGCAAAGCAGGAATGCATTGAGCCTCAAAGTTAATCTCAAGAAGATGCTGTAATTGCTTCCAAACAGATTACTGCATTGCACCCGCCTGGAAGGTTCAGCTGTGAAACTCAAAATAGAGCTCTAGCTATGATGTCTATCGGAGGTGATTATGTCCAGAACTGAATCCTCAATGGTCCGGCTGGGAACCATAGCTCCTGATTTCCAACTGGTTAATGTCATGACCGGGGACGCGATGAATCTCGATGAGGTTCGCAGACCCGGGAAGAAATCTGGTCTGCTCCTCATGTTTATCTGCGTTCATTGCCCATACGTCAAGCACGTAGAGGAAGAGTTGGCTCGGATCGGCGAGGATTATTTCGGCCCCTCCGGGGAGGGGCCCATTGCAATCGCCGCGATTCAAGCCAATGACATTGAGGCATATCCTGAAGATGGCCCCGAGCATATGCGCGAACAGGCAGTTCGCCTGGGCTGGCGATTTCCATATCTCCTTGACGCAACCCAGGAAGTTGCGCGTTCTTACGAGGCTGCCTGCACTCCAGACTTTTTCCTCTTCGATGCAGAGTTGCGTTTGGTCTATCGTGGTCAGCTAGATTCCAGTCGGCCGCGCCGTAAGGATTTTGGTAATGATGAGGCTGTGACCGGCAAAGATCTTCGGGCGGCAATGGATGCACTCATTGCCGGAACAACGCCGGACAAGGAACAACGCAGCAGCATTGGATGCAACATTAAATGGCGGGAAGCTTCATAAACTGCCTTCGTGGGACACCCAAGATCGATTTAGAAGAGAGAGGGCAAATGGACGCAATATTACAGCGACTCAAGGAGGGTGTTCGGCGGTTTCAAACAGATGTTTTTCCGGAGCAGGCAGAGATGTTCGCGCAGGCTGCAAGCGAAAAACAATCTCCGCACACACTGTTCATCACCTGTGCTGACTCACGCATTGACCCGATAGCAATCACCAGCTCTTCCACGGGAGAAATATTTGTAGCCCGGAACATAGGTAACATGGTTCCGCCTTATGGCGAGATGCTCGGCGGCGTCAGTGCGGTGATCGAATTCGCAGTCAGTTCGTTGGGGGTCGGCCATATCGTCGTCTGCGGGCACTCGCATTGCGGCGCCATGCAGGGCCTCCTCGATCCAGCCTCTGTCGCGACGATGCCAACTGTCGAGGCCTGGCTCCACAACGCTCATGCTGCCCTTCGCGTGGCCGAGACCATGCATGATCAATCAGCCACGACTCTTCCCGGGCATGCGCTAATCGACATTCTTACGGAGCAGAACGTTCTACTTCAAATGCAACACCTGAAGACTCACCCCTCCGTTGCCGGGGCCATAGCGCGACGGCACCTGACCATCTCTGGCTGGATTTACAGCATTGGAACAGGCGAAGTTCGAATCGCTCCCGATGGCGAGAGGAGTTTCACGCCGATCGGGATAAGGTCCCCAATCGGCGTCTGAATCCCGCGACCGATTCAACACATTAGCGGGTTTGTGCGTCCGACCCGTGTTGCTTCACTAAGTTGTTGTAAATTCCGAGCAGCAGAAGCGGGGCAACCCACTGGCCGACGAATAATGCCGCATTTGCCTTCTCTTTTTGCGTTACCTGGAGTGTCACCGAAGCCGCGATTGCGGCGAGGGCGAGGCCAAGGTAGGCGCTCGATGGTATGGGCGCTGTGTACTTCTCGATGGCTGCAGTCACTTGATCTTCCTGGGCATCTCCAGCGTGTACGCGATGATCCGTCATTAATTGAATCTCCTCGGCAGGTTGCCGTCCCTGTAGAGATGCGCGTTTTTTGGTCCACAGCTTCCTTCTCTTTACGAATTTGCGCAAAGCGAAAGATCAGCTGCCATTTTGTTGCTCCCACTTCAGCGGAACACTTGATTGACATTGCGACAGGATGCCTTTAGCGTAAATACCAGTGAGCTTTAACTTTCATCATCTCGGGCATCACCATCATCGTGCGCATTGCATGTTGGCGGCTGTGTCCGGGCGGCAAAGTAAGTAACAAACGCACTCCAGGATTTACGACAAGCCCGCCGACGCGCACATCGCGAGCGGGCTTTTTTGCTGTGTCGCGTTGAATTGATCTGAAGGCAGCTACACGGCGACATAACGAAGAGGAACAACATGACGAATGCAGAAGAGATGATATCGATCGATTTCGCAAAAGCCGGGGGCATGGTCGCCGGTATTGTGCAGGACGCTAAGAGTAACGAGGTGCTTATGCTTGGCTTCCTGAACGAAGAGAGCTACCACCGGACCATCGAAACTGGTTTCGTCACATTTTGGTCGCGCACCCGTTCCAAACTATGGATGAAAGGCGAGACGAGCGGCAATCGGTTGCGCGTAATCTCTGCGTCCACTGATTGCGACAATGACGCATTACTGTTCCGCGTGGAAGTTGAAGGCGACGGTCTAGTGTGCCACGAGGGCACAGTCAGCTGCTTTACCAAGCCGATTCTGACAGGGAACAACTAATGGCGGAGAAGAATAAGCTGAAGCTTGGTATCCCGAAGGGAAGCCTACAGGACGCCACCATCGCCCTTTTCGAGCGCGCAGGCTGGCGAATCTACGCGAGCGGCCGAAGTTACTTCCCAACGATCGACGACTCTGAGATAGAGTGCATGCTTGTTCGCGCCCAGGAGATGGCTCGCTATGTTGAGCACGGCGCTTTGGATGCGGGTCTCACTGGCAACGATTGGGTGCTGGAGAATCAATCCGATGTCGAACGAGTGACCTCCCTTACGTATTCCAAACAATCTCGAGTGCCTGTGAAATGGGTGCTCGCCGTTCCCGAAGACTCCCCGTTCCAGAAGCCTGAGGACCTCGCAGGTAAGACGATTGCAACAGAACTCGTTGAGTATACGAAGCGATACTTTGCTGGAAAGA
>JBEKFF010000256.1:0-4483 GCA_050013455.1 Acidobacteriaceae bacterium
AGCACCCGACAGCGGCACGGACAACAACAACCCACCCCCAAACAGCACGCCCCGATCAAACACGGAGCCCACGTCAGCCCCGGCCACCACCAGCCAGCCGTCAGCCGGTGACATGTACCGCGGCGCCTACGCCGATTACATCTCCGCCCGCTACTCCCTCGCCTCCTCCGAGTTCACCGACCTCATCAAGGCCTACCCCGACGACAACCTCTCCGGCAACGCCTACTACTATCTCGGCGAGATGCAGATGCGCACCCACAAGCCCTCCCTCGCCATCAAGGACTACGACCAGGTCCTCACCCGCTACGTCGACAACGCCAAGGTTCCCGCCGCCTCGCTCCACAAAGCCCAGGCCCTCATCGACACCCACCAGACCGACGCCGCCGAGCGCGAGCTCCGCAGCCTCATCCAGCGTTTCCCCGTCTCCCCCGAAGCCTCCCAGGCCCGAGCCAAACTAAACACCCTCCGCGCCCAGCAGTAGACCAGAACCGCTTCCGCACTTGCCGTTCCTTCTGTCATTCCCTCTGGGAATCTGCTTGTTCGTTGCTCGTCTTACGTGGCGAAACTTGGCAACCTTTGCTCCCTTTGCGTCAAAGCCGTTGGCGTTGCCCTTGCCCTTCCCTTTCTTTCTGTCATTCCCTCTGGGAATCTGCTTGTTCTTTTGCTCGACCACTTGCCCATGCATCTAGGTACCCCAAGGCTTCAGCCTTGGGTCTCATAGACTCGCAAATATCCGGGCTTTAGCCCTGGGACTTAATTCCGAATCCCCGCCAGCACCCTCTCCACCACCACCCGCCCCTCGGCATCCAGCGGCAGCCGCGGCAACCGCGGCGCCCCACCGAAGTACCCATTGCAATCGCACCCATACTTCACGCCCGCAATCCCCAGCGCACGAATCGCCGCATCGGCCTCCACCAGCCGCGCACCCTTCTCCGCAGCCAGCGCCGGATCCCCATCCTTGAACGCCGCGTACGCCTCATAACATCCCTGCGGAGCGCTAGCCGACAACGCCAGCATCGCCCCCGCCGCACCCGCCTGCAGCAACTCCACCAATCCCACCGCACTGCCAGCCGCCATCACCTGAAACCCCACCACCTTCGTCCGCGTCTTCAGCGCCTTCACCGTCGGAGCCTCCACCACCGTCGTCCCTCCCGCCAGAGACGCAGCTGATACGAACCCACCCTCGTCCCATCGCCCCCGCATCATCCGTCGCGTCACCGGCGCAAACACCGTCGTCACCAACACCTCGCGCTTCAGCGCCTGCGTGGCCTCGGCAATCGCGCGATACCGCTCCACCGTCAGCCCCTCGTCATACACGCCCATCACATTCCCATGCCGCGCCAGCTGCGCAATCTCATCCACACTCAGCCGATACCCCTGCGAACCCGACTCACTCCCCAGCATCACCGGCAGCGGCGACGCATCGGCCACCGCGCGGAAGAACAGCATCACCTCGTCCTCGGTCAGCCGCTCCCACTGCGGCGGCGCCACCACCAACACCGCATCGAACCCTGCCTCCGCGGCCTGCCGCGCAACCGTCAGCGCACCATGCACACTGTCCTTCGCAATCGCCGCCACCAGCACCTTGGTCGGATCAGCACCCGCCCCAATCACCCGCAGCGTCTCCGCAATCTCCTCATCCGACAGCGCAGCTCCCTCGCTCCCCGCCGTCAGCGCCACAAACCCCGCCGCCGGCGTCAACGAGTAGCGCCCAACGTTGTACTCCAACTTGCGCAAATAGCTCTCGCCGTCACGAGTAAACGGCACCGTCAGCGGTATATGAATCCCATCGATAAGCATCCCTATAAGTTTACCGCTTCCCACCCAAACTCCGTCATCTCGACCGGAGTCTCGCGCCTCATGCGAGACGTAGCGGAGAGACCCCTGTATTCGCTCTCCTCAACGGAAGCGCTCACCATCCCGGGTGGCCCATCTGCACGCGCACTAGCGGACGAGTGAGTCCGGCGACCAAAGCCCGCCTTTGCTCTCGCCTCCCAGATAGGTCCGGGCTTTAGCCCGGACATTACCCTGGCTCTCGCCTCTCAGATAGGTCCGGGCTTCAGCCCGGACATTACCCAACCCAACACCCGTGGGCTTTAGCCCCTGAGACTCTCTTCCACATCCACTACACCGCCACCAGCCGCGAAGCATGCAACTCCTGCAACGACTCAACGTGATACTCCCCGCGCTGCAGCGCCTCAATCCCATCCGCCGCCGCCCTCGTCGCCGCGAGCGTCGTAATCGTCGCCACGCGCGCACTCACCGCCGCCCTACGAATCGCCGCCTCATCAAACACACTCATCTGCCCGCTAGGCGTATTCACAATCAACTGAATCCGATCGCTCTTGATGAAGTCCACCACGTTCGGCCGGCCTTCCTTCACGGCAAACACCCGCTCCACATGCATGCCAGCCTCTTCCAGAACGTCGGCAGTCCCATGCGTAGCCACCAGCTTGAATCCCATATCCACAAACCGCCGAGCCAACGGTGCCACCGTCAGCTTGTCATGATCATTCACGCTGAAGAACACGGTCCCCTCAGTCGGCAGATGCAATCCCGCCGCCGTCTGCGCCTTGGCAAACGCCTCGCCAAACGTCCGAGCCACGCCCATCACCTCGCCGGTAGACCGCATCTCCGGCCCCAGCACCGGATCCACGCCCTGGAATTTCCCCCAAGGAAACACCGGAGACTTCACAAAGAAATGCTCGCCCGTACTCAAATCTTTTCCGCTAGCCAACTGCTCCGGCAGCAACTCCTTCAGCGTCCGCCCCGTCATCAACCGAGAAGCAATCTTCGCCAACTGAATCCCCGTAGCCTTCGAAACATAAGGCACCGTACGTGACGCCCTCGGGTTTACTTCAATCACAAACACCTTGCCCCGCTGCACCGCGAACTGCAGATTCGCCAACCCAATCACGTTCAGCGACATCACCAGCTTGCGCGTATACGTCCGAATCGTCTCCAGCACCTCCGCGCTCAAATCCACCGCCGGCAGCACGCAGCTGGAATCCCCCGAGTGCACCCCCGCCTCCTCAATATGCTGCATGATCCCCGCGATAATCACGTCCTTCCCATCGCAAAGCGCATCGACATCAACCTCCGACGCGTCCTCCAGAAAGTGATCAATCAACACCGGCCGCTCCTGCGAATATTCAATCGCCGTCGACATATACCGAACCACATCGGCATCGTCATAAGCAATCACCATCGCGCGTCCACCCAGCACATAGCTAGGCCGCACTAGCACCGGATACGTCACCTTCTTCGCGCCCGCCAACGCCTCTTCCAGCGAAGTAGCCATCGCTCCCTCAGGCTGCGGAATCCCCAACTCCGTAATCAACTTCCCAAACCGTTTCCGATCCTCCGCCAGATCAATCGACTCCGGCGAAGTCCCAATAATCGGCACGCCCGCAGCCTTCAGCGGCAGCGAAAGATTCAGCGGAGTCTGCCCGCCAAACTGCACGATCATCCCAATCTCCGCGCCCCCACTGGCCTCATGCTCATACACAGCGAGCACATCCTCCAGCGTGAGCGGCTCAAAGTACAACCGGTCGCTGGTGTCATAGTCAGTCGACACCGTCTCCGGATTGCAATTCACCATGATCGTCTCGTACCCATCATCCCTCAGCGCAAACGCAGCATGGCAGCAGCAGTAATCGAACTCAATCCCCTGCCCAATCCGGTTCGGCCCCGAGCCAAGAATGATCACCTTCTTCGTAGCCGTAGGCGCCGCCTCATCCTCCTCGTCGTAGCAGGAATACATATAAGGCGTCAGCGACTCAAACTCCGCCGCACAAGTATCCACCAGCTTATACACCGGCTTCACGCCCAGCTTTCTCCGCAGCGCACGAATCTTTGCCGCGCCGCCATCCTCAATCCCCAGCGTCACCGCCAGCCGCGAATCGCTAAGCCCCATCCGTTTCGCCGACAGCAGTGTGCCCTTGTCCATCTTCTCCAGGCCAACGCTCGCCACCACCTTCAACTCCTCCGCGATCTGCTTCATCTGGTGCAAAAACCAGGGGTCCATCCCGGTATACCGGGCAGCATCGCGCACGCTCATCCCAATCTCAAACGCATACCGCAGGTAAGCCAGCCGCTCCGGCGAAGGCGTCACCAACCGCTGCCTCAACCGCCGCGGATCGATCCCATCATCCGTACTCTTCTTCCCCGTCTCGAGCGACCGCACCGCCTTCATCAGCGCCTCTTTGAACGTGCGCCCAATCGCCATCACCTCGCCAACAGACTTCATCTGCGGCCCCAGCGTCTCATCCGACCCCGGAAATTTCTCAAACTGCCACTTCGGAATCTTCACCACCACGTAATCAATCGTGGGCTCAAAGCAAGCCGGCGTAGCCTTCGTGATATCGTTCTGCAACTCGTCGAGCGTATACCCCACAGCCAGCCGCGCCGCAATCTTCGCAATCGGAAATCCAGTAGCCTTCGACGCCAGCGCCGACGATCGCGACACCCGCGGGTTCATCTC
>JBEKFF010000257.1:0-4455 GCA_050013455.1 Acidobacteriaceae bacterium
CTATAGCTTGAGTGGATTTTCTACGAAAATTGGATCACAATGCTCCACAGGAATGGGTGCATCGTTGTGATTGAAAACTTTCGTCTCAAAGTTTTTCGGACCGTCGCCGAACACCGCCATTTTCGCAAGGCGGCGGACCACTTATATCTCACTCAACCCGCGGTCACTCACCAGATCAGAGCACTCGAGGAGACCTTTTCCGTTCCTCTCTTTGACCGTACCGGCAAGGAAGTGACCCTTACTCCTTCAGGAGAGATCCTGCTCAAGTACGTGAAGCAGGTGGATGCGCTCCTGGCGCGTGCGGAAGAGGAGTTGAGTGCGCTCTCCGGCGAGGTCCGTGGAGAGTTGCGGATCGCGGCCTCCATGACGATCGCGCAGTTTGTGCTTCCGCGCATCCTGGGCGACTTCGTGCGCCGTCACCCATCGGTCCAGCTAGCCATCACCAGCTCGAAGACGGAAGACGTTGTCGCGTCGATCATGGAACAGCGCACGGAATTAGCCCTGATTGAAGGCCCCGCGCATACCCGCGACGTTACGGTCGAACCGTGGATCAAAGACGAACTGGTGCTGGTTGTCCCGGCCAGTCATGAGTGGGACAACTCCCGTGACATTGAAATGACCGACCTCAGAGAGGTCCGCCTGCTGATGCGCGAACGCGGCTCCGGCACGCGTGAGATTGTGGAGCAGGCGCTCTCAGAGCATGGAGTTTCGATGAAGGACCTCAAGCCGATGCTGGAGGTAGATTCTACGGAGGGAATCATCGCGAGTATCGAAGCCGGCCTGGGGGTTGGATTCGTGTCTCGCCGCGCCATTCGGCGTGCGCTGTTGCTGGGCACGCTCAAGATGGTGCCGATCCGCGGGGTTCACCTGGAGCGCCAGTTTTCCATCGTCTACAACCGCGGACCAGAACCGACGGGGCTTCCCGGTTTGTTTCTCAGTCATCTTCGCGAGGAGAAAATGCATCAGGACCCCGGTCCCTTGCGTGAGAAGCCGAAAAGAGCCGCAAAACGTTCTAAGAAGTAGCTGGCTCGGTCGTGATGGCGGAGCCTGATTGCGTGGCGTCGTTGCGCGGCGTCGCGTCGTTGGTGTGGCGAAGGGCCTCGCTATAGAACTCCGAGGCAGCCGTCTCTATCTTGCGGACCAGCCTTCGGCTCTGGATGAGTTCGCGCAGCTGGTCTCGACCAAACTCGAAGTAGGCCCCGGATTCCAGCAGTTGAGTATTGGCGAGATCCATCGACACTGCCACGCGGAGGCGGGAGAGCGTCAGCGCAAAGTTCTCTGGGTCCTCGCGAACGTCGCCCTGGTTCAACTGCCGCGCAGCCTGCCGAATGTGAAGCAGGATCTGGGTAAGCGCCTGGCTGGTGCGTATCGGCCACAGCTGATCGAAGACGAACCACATGACGAGACTGCCCAGCGCGACGCCGATGACGCGGTCGCGGGCGACGGCAATCCGCGTGGTGGCTCCAAATCCCTGCAGCGTCGTGAGGAAGAAAGCGAAGCCGATCTGCGTGCCGACCGATCCCATGTGTGGACTGCGCAGCACCCATCCTGCGGCGAAACCAACCGCAGCGACCACCAGGACCAGTGAGGTAATGGAGTCCATGTTCGGGAAGAGCAGCGCCTCGGCAGCGATCGCGAGGGCCCCACCAACCGCAGTCCCGAAAAAGCGGTAGATCTGTCGTTGCTTCATCTGGCCGGTGGGGCTGAGGCCGGTGAACAGGACCGTAATCACGCAGGTGAGAATGCCGGGCCACGCGATCGCGTTGTACACGGTGTAGCAGAGCGTCGCTGCGAGTGTCAGCTTGAGGGCGTAGATGGTGTTGACATCGGATTCGAGAGCGCCGGGCATGAAGAGCCGAAAGGAGGGCCTGAAGCGGCGGGTGTGCACGTCTGCGCGCTGCGCAATCGTCTCGGGCGACGCGCAGCTGGCTGCATATTGCTGAAGCTCGGTGTGGATCTCGATCAGCCACGTGGGAGCGGAGGCCGACAGCGACTCCGAGGGGAGCGGCGAACTGCCGGGCGTGCAGCCCGCCAGCAATTGATCACACTGCGCCGCAATGACGGCGCACGAAGCTTGATCGCATCGACTCCGCTTCGGCCCCGTGTTGAAGCCGATCAGTGCACTCTTCTCCAGCACGCGCGAGAGCAGGCCAATCCGGTAGCGTATGCCGAGAGGAACGCCGGCGAGCGTGGGATTGGCGTTGTGCACGCGGTCGTACAACTCGCCCATGCGAACGTCGCTGAGATTGGCGGCCTGTACCAGGGGGCTATGCAGGAGACGGAGCTGCTCGGGATTTTGCGTGGCCGGATCCTGTGCCAGGAAGTGGAAGAAGCGCGCCAGCAAGGTGAGGTTTTTGTACATCTCGCGATCGAGTTCCTCGGCGGGATGACGGCTTCCAAAGAGATATTCAACAGCGACGGCGCTGAGCATGACAATGGCCAGTGAGGCGATGCCGTAGAGGCTGGAGGTGACGATCGCGTTGGGGCTCCGGTGCGTGTCCCAGGCAGCGAGATCGACGAAGCCGTAGAAGCCGAACATGGAGAAGAAGGACGGGATGGACGTGGTGGCCATGCCGAACGCAGCGATAAAGATCCCCAGGATCAGGCCGACGTAGCGAGCGAAGTCTGTTCCATCGGTAAGCTGTGCCCAGAAGATCGTAGCGGCGCAAGCCGCGGCGGCCCCGAGCAGCATCTGCGCTGCGCTGCGCAGGGTCATGCCTGGGCGGTCGCGCTGCAGTTGGAAGAGAAGTGCCAGCGCAAGTCCGATGCCCTGCACGCGCAGGGTCATGGTGAGGACCAGCGCGAGGAGGATGCCGAGCGTATCGCGAAGGCTGCCCGCGAAGCGCCCGGGGAATGGCGCGAGCTCCGCCTGCAGGCTGCGGAAAATCACAACGTCTCTGGAGAGGGTCTTGGCCATCGGAGCGCTCTAGCGGACGACCGTGATCGCAGTGGCACCGATCCGGAAAAGATTGGGATCAGGATTGAGGACGCGGATGCGCACCGGAAACCGCGCGGAGAGGTGAACCCAGTTCAGCGTGCGGTCAATTGCCGGGAAGCCATCGGTAACGCCTCCGTCCTCTGGAAAGATGCCGCGGCCGACGCTGTCGACGATGCCATCGAAGCGGCGGGTGGGATGCTCCATGAGGTAGACCTCCACGTGCATGCCGGGCTGAATGTACTTGAGCCTGGACTCGCGATAGTCGGCCAGGACCCACCACGTCGTGGTGTCGATGAGGGTAAAAAGTGGAGTGCCTACATGAGCGTAAGCGCCTTCGGAAATATTCATGTCGGTGACATAGCCATCGAACGGCGCCCGCACATAGCACCACTGCAGGTTTAGTTGCGCCTGTTCAACCTTGGCGGCGCGGTTGGGACGTTCGGACATCAGCGTTACGAGATTGTCGACCGTGTGCCGTGCCTCGCCAAGTTTGGATTGCGATGCCTGGAAGTTCGCGTTGGCGGAGTCCTTCGTCGCCAGCGCCATCGACTCCTGCGCCTGCGCCTGAAGCAACTGCGACGCTGCCTCCTGATAGCTCTGCCGCGCGACGTTCAGCACCGTCTGTGCTTGATCCACCTGCTGCACGGTGACATAGTGTTTGGCCAGCAGGGGAGCGATGCGATCGAAGTCGTTCTGCGCAAAGTGTAGCTGTGCCTGCGCGGCGGATTGGGCGGCGGCGGCGCGCTCCACCGCGGCCTTGGCGGCGAGGTAGCTGCTCTCAGCGGCGCTGATGCCACTTCGCGAGCCGGTCACGCCTGCGGTGGCAGTTCCCACAGCGCTCTGTTCCACCGCAATGTGTCGCGTCTCGTCCTCAATCTGCCCCTCCAGTGTCGCTTGATCGGCCTTCGCCTGCGCCAGCGCATACTCGAACGGCCGGGGATCGATTACGAAAAGAATGTCGCCCTTGTGAACAACCTGGTTATCCTGCACACTCAGTTTGACGACGCGTCCTTCCACCTCCGGTGCAAACGCAATGGAGTTGGCGCGCACCGTCGCGTCGTCGGTGCGAGGATGGCGGTTCACTTGCAGAATCGATATCGTCAGCAGCACGACCGCGAGGGAGACGATACCGATTCCGAGATACCGACCGAGTTTGGCTTTGTCGTAAGGCATTGTGTTGTTCCCCCTCAGGCGAAAAAGCAGAGCCAGAGCAGACAGGTGAAGAGGACGACCATGCTCGGATAGATGATGGCGGGATGACCGATCGAGCGATCCAACCCCAGTCTGCGCAGCAGGGAGTGGGCCGCAAGCGTAAGCACCACGCCGATAGCAAGTGCGATCAGCCAGCCGGGAAAGTACGAGCCGATAATATCCACGTTAGGATTGCGACTGCATCCCATCGCAAACATTGCGGGAAGAGCAGCAGCGGGAAATGCGAGGCAGCGAAGGGCGAGTCTCATGGGTGAACTCCGCGCGGCGTCACGCTGCCGCGAAGCAGGTCTCCGCTCGCATAGCTC
>JBEKFF010000258.1:0-4449 GCA_050013455.1 Acidobacteriaceae bacterium
TCCGGCCGGCGTGCGCGTGCACTGGATGTCGCTGGGAGAGCTGTCGCGGCTGATCGAGATGTTCAAGCGTGAGGGCGTGACGCGTGCAGTGATGGCGGGGCAGGTAAAGCATAAGCAGATTTTTTCGAGCATCCGGCCGGACTGGCGGTTGGCGAAGCTGCTGCTGAATTTGCGAACGCGCAATACGGATATGCTGCTGGGCGCGGTGGCGAAGGTGTTGGAGGATGAGGGCATCACGCTGATGTCGTCGACGGCGTTCCTGGAGCCGATGCTGGCGCCGGTGGGCGTGATGACGCGGCGAGGTCCGGATGAGACGGAGTCTCGCGACATTGAGTATGGAAGAAAGGTCGCGCGCGGGATTGCGGGATTTGATTTGGGGCAGACGGTGGTGATTGCTGCGGGGGCGTGCGTTGCCGTGGAGGCGATGGAGGGAACGGACGCGACGATCGCGAGGGCGGGGGAGATTTTTCGGGGGATGGATTTGGGTGGGGAGGCGAGCACGTTGATGAGGCGGCTGACAGTGGTGAAGGTGGCGAAGCCGAACCAGGATATGCGGTTCGATGTGCCGGTGGTGGGGGTTCCTACGATTGAGGCGATGGTTGCGGCGGGGGCGACTTGTTTGTGCGTGGAGGCGGGGAGGACGCTGGTGTTCGATCGGGAGGCGGTGATCGCGGCGGCGGATGCGGCGGGGATTTCGATGGTGGGGTCCTGCGCGGACGGCGAGAGTTAAAAACGGGTGGGCGCGGCCATAGTCTCTCCCACCCGACGGCGAGTGCGCGAACGGATGGGGCACATGGCAGCAGTGACAATCCGGTGACATGGTCGTAGGTCGGGTTGTCGTAAGATGGCAATCGGCGCCGGTTTTGCATCTAGCAACGCGCCCCAGGAGATCTCCCATGGTTCGGAAACGGTGGATTGCAGCAGGATGTGCAGTGGTGTTGGCAGGAAGTTTTGCGCTGACGAAGAGTGCTTCGGCGGCCGGCGATACGGCGGCGGTTGGAAGTGCGGCGCCGAGTTTCACGTTGCCTTCGCAGGAGAACCTGCCGGTCTCCTTGAACGATTACAAGGGCAAGTGGGTGGTGCTGTATTTCTATCCCAAGGACCAGACGCAAGGGTGCACGATTGAGGCACATAACTTCCAGCGCGATCTGTCGAAGTACGAAGCGTTGAATGCGGTGGTGCTGGGCGTATCGCTGGATACGGTGGATAGTCACAAATCGTTCTGCACGAAGGATTCGCTTACGTTCAAGCTGCTGGCAGACCCTGATCACAAGGTAGTGGACGCGTATGGTGTGCCAGTGAAGTCTTATGGGCCGATGCATTATGCCGAGCGCGATACGTTCCTGATCTCGCCTGAGGGCAAGATTGTGCAGACGTGGCAGGTGAAGGATATCCAGGGGCACAGCGCGGAAGTGCTGGCCGCGATTGAGGCAAAGAAGAAGTAGATGGTTTGAGCGATGCCAGAGAAGATGCACCCATCGCTTAGCGAGCAAACAGCAGATTCCCGAAGGGACTGACAGAAAGAAAAGCAAGAGCTGCGGGTACGGCAACTCCTAGGTTGCTCCAGATCATTTGGTAGACGCAAAAACGCCCGGGCCTCGTGAGAGGAGCCGGGCGCTTTTGCTTGCCTTTTACTGCGGTTGTGGTGCCCGAAGTTACTTCTTCTTCGGTGCAGCCTTCTTGACAGCCTTCTTGACAGCCTTCTTGACGGCTTTCTTTGCAGGAGCCTTCTTGACGGCCTTCTTTACAGCTTTCTTTGCAGCTTTCTTCGTTGCCAAGGTCTTACCTCTCATAGTGGTTTTTTTGGTGCTTGTGCTCTTGTTGCCGACTGCCTTTTTAGGGGCAGACTTACCGCCGCGCAGAGCACGTGTTGACTTCGCGGCAGAACTTGAAATCTTTTTGCCCGCTGCTTTCTTCTTGGCGGGGGCTTTCTTCGCAGCCTTCTTGACAGCTTTCTTAACTGCCTTTTTGGCTGGGGCCTTCACTGCTTTCTTGACGGCCTTCTTTGCAGGCGCCTTTTTCGCAGGCGCTTTCTTTGCGGGGACCTTCTTCGCAGGAGCCTTCTTCGCGACCGCTTTCTTTGCAGGGGCCTTCTTCGGCGCTGCGGGAGGCGGTGGAGGAGCACTGGGGGTGGGCTCAATCGAGAGCCGGGTGGGTGGCTCGTAGGGAGCGACGGGAGAGGGTGGCGGTGCGAAGATCTCAGCTTCCTCGACGTGGACGGAAGTGGTGTTGAATTCCTCTTCTTCGTCCTCTTCATCGAGCGAGTCGACATCGATCACTTCGTCGGTGTCCTCTTCGTCGTATCCGGCTGCGTGGAGCTTGATGATTTCTTCGTCCTGCAACATGACCTTTTCCCCCAACTCCAAATTTCGTGCGCGGCGGTAAATCAATCTTGCTTGTCTTTCATTCCTTGAAGCCGTATCTCGCGTCGTGCGACACAGATGCACCACATGATGGTGTCAACAGGATTACGCGTGGAGCTATGAAATAGCAAGCACCTTTTTTAGGGCAGTGCATATTTTTCTACCCGCAGTCCCGGAGAGGCTACCGCTTGTGAGGGCAATCACTTATACCTCTTCTTAGTTTTCGACTTCTTTTTTTCGGTATTGGTGGTGTGCTCATGGCTGCCGGAGTGTGCCGAGGCATGTCGTTCGGCGTTGGTGTGACGCGTCGCAGTCGAGCTGTGTGAGGCGGCGTGGCCGGCGTGATGACGATGTTCGCGGGTAGCGGGAGCGAGGCGAATGGGCTCGACGACATAGAGCGAGTGGCCCGGGGCGACGTGATTGGAGGAGAGGTGATTCCATGCGCGCAGCTGCTCGACGGTGACGCCGAAGCGATCGGCGACGGTGACGAGGGTGTCATTGCGGCGCATGGTGTAGCGCTGTCCGGGAGTGAGGTGGCTGCTGGCGGCGATGGGGATGACGAGCTCATCGCCGGCCTCGATGGGCTCGGTGATGTCGTTGAAGGAAGTGATCTCGGCAGGGTGAGCGTGCATGGACTCGGCGATCTGGTCGAGGGTCTCACCATTTTGCACGACGTGGAAGCGCCAGCTGGTGCGGTCTGCCTCGGGGATGTCTTTGAGGCGCGCGAGGAACATGTCGTGCGTGCCGGGGGGGAGATGGAGGCCGTAGGGGATGTCGCTGGGGGTGGAGAGACGCAGGAGGGCGGGGTTGAGCGCGACGATTTCGGGAATGGTTGTGTTGGTGAGATCGGCGACGAGGCGCATGTCGATGGCGTAGTTGGTGGTGACGTCGTCGGAGAGGATGGGGGCGTCGGGAACGACGTCGGTGAGGCCGTACTGCTGGGGATTTTTCGCCATGATGGCGGCGGCGATGATGCTGGGGACGTAGGCCTTGGTTTCGCCGGGAAGGGCGCCCCGCCGGTAGAGCTCCCAGAAGTCGGCATAGCCGGTCTTGGCGACGGCGTGCTGGACGCGGCCGGGACCCCAGTTGTAGGCGGCCATGGCGAGGTACCAGTCGCCGAACTGGTTATAGAGAGACTTCATGTAGCGGGCGTAGGCGAGGGTGGATAGCTGAGGGTCGAAGCGCTCATCGAAGAAGCCATTGCGCTCGAGGCCATAGGCTCCGCGGAAGGGCATGAACTGCCACATGCCACCGGCGCCGGAACCTCCATTCATGGCCTGCGGCTGGAATCCCGACTCGGCAACGGCGAGATAGATGAGGTCCTGGGGAACGCCCTGGTCGCTGAGGACCTTCGAGATCATGGCCTTATATTTCCCGGCGCGCTCGAGCGAGCGAACGAGGTGGGCGTGACCGTTGGGGTTGTTGGTGAAGTAGCTGATCCAGCCGGCGACGTAGTCGTTGACGACGAGGGGAAGATCGGACTTGGTGGTCTTCAACTCTGCCGCAATCTTGCCGACGAGTTCGGGGTTGGAGGGGAAGGTGACCTCGTTGGCGGCGTCGGCCGGGGCTTCTTCGATCTGACCGGAGAAGCCATTGCCTTGCTTGAGGGCGACCATTTCGAGCGAGTTGATGGAGGAGAGGAGCTGGTCGAACTCGTCGGAGAGCTGGGGATCGTCTTTAAGATTCATGCCGCTGGAGAGCATGGTGTCGACGGCGGTGTCGAAGTCGTGGCGCGCCGCGTCGAGATGGTTGGCGTGGTAGTTGGCGACGCCTGACTCATAGCTGGCCTGGGTTTTGGCGATCAGGGCCTGGACTTTCTGGGCGTGCTGGGCGGCCACGATGACGTTGGCGGACTGCTGTGCCTGTGTTTGTGCCTGAGTCTGGGCCTGACTGGGGAGCTGCTGCCGTTGCAGGTTGGGAGCCGTGCTATTTGCGGACGCGGACCCGGGAGCGGCGGTACCGCTGCGGTCGGCCGGGCAACCGGTGAGCGTCAGCAGGACCAACAGCGAGGAGGTCACGGCGAGGGAGCGGCCGGCCAGGGAGATAGTTTTCACGTTCAGCATCAGCAACCACATTGTAAGGGTTG
>JBEKFF010000259.1:0-4333 GCA_050013455.1 Acidobacteriaceae bacterium
GCGAAGGTGGCGGCGGGCTGCCCGCGCAGAAAGTGGCCGTCAACAGCGGGCTCGAGGTCAAGCGTATCGTCGTGAGCGGCAGCGTCCAGGAGTTGTTGTGCGGGGAGGGCGCGGAGTTGCGCCAGCGATGCAGGCTGGTTATTAGGACCTAGGCGATCGGCGAAGTGCGCATTGGCAGCTTCGATTTCTCTGGAGGTTGGAAAGATGGAGTCGACGCACGTTCCGCTCTCGAGATGGCGCGCTGTAAGAGGCCAATGGAGAGAGGCGAGGCGATGAGATTGCAGATGTCCTCGGAGCCGGAGGACTGGCCCGCGGCCGTGACCTGATGAGGATCGCCACCGAAGCGCGCGATGTTCTTCTGCACCCAATCGAGCGCCGCAAGTTGATCGAGTTGGCCGTAGTTGCCGGAGCGATGCTCAGTCGACTCGGCCGCGAGTTGCGGCGTGGCGTAGAAGCCGAAGATGCCGAGGCGGTAGTTGATGCTGACGACGACGATGCCGCGGCGAGCGAGCGTCTCACCCAGCGGCGGCCACTCGCCGGAGCCCTCCACGTTGCCGCCGCCATGAATCCAAACGAGCACGGGAAGTCTTGCGTTCGGCGCGAGGTGAGGTCTCCAGACGTTGAGGTACAGGCACGCTTCGTCGGTAACCATGCTGGTTTCGCCGAGCATCTCGGGAAGCCAGCCGCTGGCCGCTTGCGGGCACGCTGGGCCGTAAGCTTTGGCGTGCCGTAGACCGCTCCACGCAGGCGCAGATTGCGGAGGCCGCCAGCGACGATCGCCCACCGGCTGCGCGGCATAAGGGATTCCGAGGAACGCGGCGCCCTCCGGCAGCGTGGGCAGAACGATTCCCTCGATGCGTCCGGAGTCGATCGCGAGCACCGGCACGGCGCGTTGGGCTTGCGCCGTCAGCGCGAGCGTGAGGAGTGCGCTGAGAGCGAGGCGTTGCAGCATGCGTGGGCGGTCCCGGACCATGCGTTCCATTGTCGCCCGATTGCGCGGGCAGAGAACAACCAGCTGCTGCGAAAATAGAGAGAATGAAGAATCGGTGGGATGCAGTGCCGGCTATCGGAATTGATTTTGGTACGACCAATAGTTCGGTGGCCATGGTGCGAGACGATGCGCAGGTGGAGTTGGTGCGGTTTCCTGCGCGCGAGGGAGAGACGTTGTCCTCGCGGTCGGTGCTGTACTTGGAGAAGATCAAGGACGCAAGCGGTGTGCGGCGCACTCACTCGTGGACGGGGCCATCTGCAATCGAGCATTATCTGGATGCGGAGGAGAAGGGACGGCTGATCCAGTCGCTGAAGTCGTATCTTCCTAGCCGCACGCTTACGGGCACGGGAATCTTTGGGCGTCAGTATAAGTTTGAGGACCTGGTGGGGCGGATTCTTTCTGATCTGCGAGAGCACGCGGAGCGCCAGTTTGGGCGGCCTATCCGACACGCGATGGTGGGACGGCCGGTCAGGTTTGTGG
The DNA here is from genome assembly GCA_050013455.1 of Acidobacteriaceae bacterium. GTDB lineage: Bacteria > Acidobacteriota > Terriglobia > Terriglobales > Acidobacteriaceae > Granulicella. The sequence continues at coordinate 1,472 of JBEKFF010000259.1, forward strand.
GCGCCGAGACAGAGGAAGATGACGCGTTCGCGGAGCAGCGTCTTCGCGCCGCGTTTACGCAGGCCGGATTTGAGAGCGTGGACCTGGAGCTCGAGCCGGTGGCCGCCGCCTACTCTTACCAGGCGACACTGGATCATGATGAGCTGATTCTGATTGGCGACTTCGGTGGCGGAACGAGCGACTTTTCGCTGCTGCGCGTGGGTCCAGGCGTGCGTCGGCTGGCTGGTTCGCCGCAGGAGGTGCTGGGGAACAGTGGCGTGCGGCTGGCGGGAGACTCATTTGATGCGCGCCTTGTGCGCAAGCTGGTGTCGCCGGCGCTTGGATCGGATTCCTATGCGCGCTCGATGAACAAGATTCTGCCAGCGGTGCCTGCGTGGATCTACGCGAACCTCGAGCGCTGGCATTACCTTTCCTTCCTGCGTACCCACGAGGTGACGGAGATTCTACGCAGCGCACGGTTGCGGGCCCTCGAGCCGGAGAAGATCAAGGCGCTCAGCGCGCTCATCGAAGAGGATCTCGGGTATCAATTACATCGCGCCGTGCAGAAGGTGAAATTTGAGTTATCGCATGCGGAGAGCGCGGAGTTTCACTTTCGCGATGGCAGCATGGACCTGCAGATTCCCGTGACGCGCACGGACTTTGAGGGGTGGATCGCGGAGGAGTTGCGCGCGATTGAGAGCTCGATCGATTCGCTCCTCGAGAGCTCTGGCGTGTGCGCAGGGGATATTGATCGTGTGTTTCTAACTGGCGGCAGTTCCTTCGTTCCCGCGGTGCGCCGGATATTCGTCAAACGGTTTGGCGAGGCAAGTATCCGCAGCGGCAATGAGTTCACGTCGGTAGCGCATGGGCTGGCGCTGCGTGCGCAGGAATCATTGCGCGCGGGTTGATGTTCTGAGGAAAGAACTTCGGTAAGATCGAGGGATGGCAGCCGCGCGCAAGACGCCGAAGTTTATCGAAACCTCGCTGATGGGGCTGGGGTTGTTGAACACGCCAATGTTCAACAAGGGCACGGCATTTCCCGAATCAGAGCGCGATGAGTTTTCGCTGCATGGCCTGCTTCCGCCGCACGTCGGCACTCTCGATGAGCAGGTCGAGCGGCGGCTGCGTGCGTTTCGCGCGCTGACCGACGACTTCTCGCGCTACACGCTGATGCGCGATCTGCAGGACGTCAACGAGACGCTGTTTTACGCACTGGTCACGCGCAACATCGAGGAGATGCTGCCGGTGGTCTACACCCCGGCGGTGGGCGAGGGCTGCCAGCGCTTCTCGGAGATCTGGCGGCGGCCGCGCGGCGTCTTTCTCAGCTACCCCAATCGTTCGCGGATGGAGACGATCCTGAATCATCCGCGCTATGACCGCGTGCGCTGCATCGTGGTGTCGGATGGCGAGCGCATCCTGGGGCTCGGCGACCAGGGCGCCGGTGGCATGGGCATACCGATTGGCAAGCTCGCGCTCTACACGGCGCTCGCGGGGATTCATCCGATGCAGTGCTTGCCGGTCCTGCTGGATGTCGGCACGGACAATGCCGCGCGGGTCGCCGATCCGCTCTACATCGGCTGGCGGCATGAGCGCGTTCGCGGCGCCGAGTACGACAAGTTTGTGGACACGTTTGTGCGCGTGGTGCGCAAGCGCTGGCCGCATGTGCTGCTGCAGTGGGAAGACTTCGCGGGGAACAACGCGGCGCGGCTGCTGGAGCGCTATCGCGACGCGCTGCCGAGCTTCAACGATGATATCCAGGGAACTGCCGCGGTGGCCGTCGCAACGTTGCTCGCGGCGGTGAATAGGTCGGGCGTTCCGTTCACCGAGCAGCGGTTCGTGGTGTATGGCTTCGGATCCGCGGGGCTCGGAATTACGAAGCTGCTATGCCAGGCGCTGGTGGATGCGGGGTTGAGTGAAGAGGCGGCGCGTGCACGCTTCTACGCTGTCGATCGGCAGGGGCTGCTGGTGGAAGGCATGGACGGGATGACGCGCGATCAGGCAGCGTTTGCGCGAGCTGGTAGTGAGACGCAGGATTGGCCGCGCGGCGAACATGGTATTGCGTTGAAGGATGTCGTCGAGCGCGTGCGACCCACAGCCTTGATTGGGGTTTCGGGGCAGGCAGGCGCGTTCACTGAAGAGGTGGTGCGATCGATGGCGAGGGGGTTGGACCAGGAACACAATGGGCGCGATGTGCGGCCGGTGATTTTGCCGCTCTCCAATCCGACCAGTCGCTGCGAAGCGACGCCCGCCGATGTGATTCGCTGGACCGAGGGTCGCGCGATTGTGGGGACGGGCAGCCCGTTCGCGCCGGTAGAGTTTGGCGGCAAGAGCATCAAGGCCGCGCAGACCAACAACTCCTACATCTTCCCTGGCATGGCATTGGGAATTATGAGCTCAAAGGCCAGGCGTGTAAGTGATGGAATGATCATGGCGGCGGCGCGAGCACTGGCTGCGCTCTCGCCAACGCAAGCGGATCCTGACGGCGAGTTGCTGCCGCCGCTGCAGTCGCTGCGGGACGTGTCGATGAGTGTTGCGGTCGCGGTGGGGCGACAGGCGGAAGCGGAAGGGCTGGCAGAAATCAAGGGCGAGGCGTTTGTGGAGGAACTGCGCGCCAACGTATGGGACCCGGTGTATCTGCCGTACCGGCGTAGATAGCTGCGAGGGCAGCAGGTACCGGGCCCAGTCTTGCTAGCGCAAGAAAGCTTAGCGATTGAACTCGTGAATCGTCTCGCCGGCAGCCTGCGCTACCGATCCGGCCGCGTCCTTCAGCGAGCCGGCAACCTGGTCCACTACACCTTCGTTGGCGAGATCAGCATTGCCGGTCAGGTTGCCGATGCCCTCTTTCAGCTTGCCACCGAGATGGGTGCCGGCGCCGGTGAGGCG
>JBEKFF010000260.1:0-4324 GCA_050013455.1 Acidobacteriaceae bacterium
TCAAGGACACGCTGCCTGCCGCGCCGATTGGCTCTTTGTCTCTGATGCGGCTCGATGGCGACTTTTACGAGTCGATCCGGGATGGGCTTACCTCCCTGTACGATCGGCTTTCGATTGGTGGATACGTCATTATCGACGATTACGGCGAGGATTCCTGGACGTATTGCCGCAAGGCGGTCGACGAATTCCGGGCCGAACGGCACATTGAGGACCCGTTGATCGCGGTCGATTCGAAGTGCTCGTATTGGCAACGCACCCGATGAAGACCCGGTGCGCTAAAGGGGCGCTTGGTGAGGCGCGACTCCGGTTGGCTCACCTACGACAGCAGCGAACTGGCCAAGGCGGTCATTCGCCCCCCAGCCTATCCTCCCACCGCAACCCGCAAGCAGGCACCGCCCCACTCACCACAAAGCCGTACCGTAACCGGAATCTCCCAGAACGAAGTTGACACCAGCCTTCTGTTGTCGGTTGCAGCCGGGGTTCACCTTACAATCTTGCCCAGAATCATCCTCGCCAGCCCGACGCAATCCGCAATGACCGAAGTGAGGCGTGGCGACGGCCTGCTTATGTCATACCGCGCCAGTCGGACCGCCGCGACGATGGAGGCTGCGATGACCAGAGTGGACGCGAATCGGTCCTTAAACCGTCGTTCCTCCTCCCGAGCGTCCCGCTTCATCTCACCCATTGGCGCACCTCGGAGCGGGCTCTCTTGACGACCAAACGATCAGGTGCCCCTAGGGCAACTTCGGAGGGCAAGTACTGGCGCAGTTCCCCGCACAAGGTGCACTCGGCCACGATAGACCTGAATGGGAAGTCCGGCACTCAAGCCGGGACGCTGCGGCGGCAACGCTTGCAGTCGACGACGAACTGCTTTCGCCCCCGCTCTGGCAGCAAGAATCCCATGGAGGGAATGTAGCGAAGAAAGAGCGAATGGTCATCCACAGGCAGGGATCGCAGTGTTCGAAGTCTCTCCTAAAATGATTAGGAGACGGCTCCCTTTGTAACTAGGCCGCCATTAACCCAGAATTGAGCCCCTATTTCCGTATACGGAAAGAAGTCCTCGACCTGGATTCTCACTTTTACAACCAGATCAATAACTGTCTCCGGGGAACTTCAATCGTTTTTACGGTCAGTATGCGCGCCAGTGCAAAACTAGGCCACAGTGCGCCGCGTGAGCGGTGCTCTGCGGCGGAGTAAAAGTAGTCCACCGCCGGATCTTGGTTTCGTGAGCCATTGCGTTGGTGGCATGGTTCATGGAACACCGGAGGGATGTTCCAGGTGGAGATATACGGGCGTGTACGGCGTGCGGTTCGTGTTGAGGGCCGGAGTCAGCGAGCGGTGGCCAGGGATTTTGGTCTGTCGCGAGAGACAGTACGGAAGATGCTGCAGTACGCGGTGCCGCCGGGCTACCAGCGGCAGCAGCCGATCAAGCGGCCCAAGCTGGGGCCGTGGCTGGGTGTGATCGACGCCATTCTGGAAGATGACAAGCAGAGACCGGCTAAGCAGCGGCACACGGCCAAGCGCATCTTCGATCGGCTTAAGGAAGAGCATCAGTTCACGGGCGGCTACACCATAGTGAAGGACTACGTGCGGTCTGCGGAGTTGCATAGCCGGGAGATGTTCATTCCTCTGACGCATGCGCCGGGCGAAGCGCAGGCGGACTTCGGCGAGGCGCTGGTGGTGGTCGCCGGCGTGGAGCAGAAGGCGCACTACCTGGCTATGGATCTGCCTCACTCTGACGACTGCTTCGTTGCGGCATTTCCGGCCGAGACCACAGAAGCTTTCCTGGAAGGGCATGTACGAGCATTTGCGTACTTCGGCGCCGTTCCGACGCGGATCCTTTATGACAACACCAAGATCGCAGTCGCCAAGATACTGGGCGGCGAGGAGCGGCAGAGGACGCGGGCGTTCTCCGAGTTGCAGAGCTACTATCTGTTCGCCGACAAGTTTGGACGGCCGGCCAAGGGCAACGATAAGGGTAAGGTCGAGGGCCTGGTGGGCTATGCCAGGAGGAACTTCATGGTTCCGATTCCACGCGTATCGAGTTGGGAAGAGCTGAACGCACGCCTGGAGGCCGAGAGCCGGAAGCGGCGGCTTCGACGGTTGCGCGGGCACACAGCGACCATCGGCGAACGCTTCGAGCGCGATCATGCCGCCATGCTGCCGCTGCCGGCGGCGCCCTATGAAGCCTGCGAGAAGATCGCCGGCCGCGTCAGTTCACTGTCGCTGGTCCGCTACCGGTCGAACGACTACTCCGTGCCCACCCAGTACGGACATCGCCAGGTATGGGTAAAGGGCTACGTGCATCAGGTGGTGATCGCGTGTGGCAGCGAGGTGATCGCCCGACACCAACGCAGCTATGAACGCGAGACGGTGGTCTTCGATCCGCTGCACTATCTTGCTCTGCTGGAACAGAAGACCAGAGCGCTGGATCAGGCCGCGCCGCTGGCCGGCTGGCAGCTGCCGGAGTGCTTCGCGCAACTGCGGCGTCTGCTCGAAGCCAGGCTCAAGAAGCACGGCAGCCGCGAGTATGTGCAGGTGCTTCGTCTGATGGAGACCTTCGCCCTTGCGGAAGTAACTCACGCCGTCGAAGAAGCCTTGCTGCTGGGCACGATCAGCTTCGACGCGGTGCGTCATCTGCTGCTGTGCCGCATCGAACGAAGACCGCCGCGGCTGGACATGGAGAACTACCCGCACCTGCCGATGGCACAGGTTCATACCACGCAGGCCGCCGACTACATGAGCTTGCTTGTGGAGGTGTGCGCATGAGCGGCGCCGATGTTTCTGCGACCAACACCGCGGCTCATACGGCCGACACGCCGCAGTTGCTGCTCGACCATCATCTGAAGGAACTGCGGCTGCCCACCATCCTGCGCGAGTATGACAAGGTGGCGCGGCAGTGCGCCGTTGAGCAGGTGGACTATCAACACTATCTGTTGCGCATCACCGAGCTGGAGTTACTGGACCGCGAGCGCCGCGCCACGGAACGCCGCATCCGTCAGGCGAAGTTCCCGGTCGTCAAGACCATGGACAGCTTCGACTTCCTCGCCATCCCTTCCGTGAACAAAACCCTGGTACTGGAACTGGCACGATCGGAGTTCCTCGCCCGCCGCGAGAACGTGCTGCTGCTGGGCAACAGCGGCACGGGCAAAACGCACATCGCACTGGCTCTCGGCCTGGCCGCCTGCCAGCGTGGGCATCGGGTGCGCTTTACAACCACCGCCGCCCTGGTCAGCGAGCTGATCGAAGCTCGTGACGAGAAGAAGCTGCTCCGGTTCCAGAAGCAGATCGCCAGCTACGAGCTGCTCATCGTCGATGAGTTGGGCTTCGTGCCGCTCTCCAAGACTGGCGCCGAACTGCTCTTCGAGATGCTCAGCCAGCGCTACGAACGCGGATCAACCCTGGTGACCAGCAATCTGCCCTTCCAGGAATGGACAGAGGTCCTCGGCTCGGAGCGGCTGACCGGCGCCTTGCTCGACCGCCTCACCCACCACGTCCACATCCTGGAGATGAACGGCGACAGCTATCGGCTCAAGCAGAGCCGCCGCAAACGCACCTCATCCTCAGAACGCTGAACGATACCCCTCCCGGACGCGCATCGGGGGAGAAGGGCCGCCTCCGCTACGCTCCAGCGCCCCTCCTCCCCGAATACTCAACAACCTTACTTCCAACTACTGGCCTGCTTTTACTCCGCCCCACTGGCCTGGTTTTGCTCCGCCCTTGACAGGCGAAGTTGGCGCCGAAGGATGTTTGAACCTGACATAGTGCGAAAATAATTGAGGGTCGCAAACTGTAAGTTATTGAAATTACTTAGCCAATCGACCCATGTTCGTCGCAATCATGTTTTACCTGAATTGATCACGGAGTTCACACTTTACTTGAAACGATTTCAAGTAAAAGATAGTCCTCTTGTAACCCTCTTGGACTGAAATCAATAAGTTACAGGAAGTTTTTTGTTCACGATTTACTTGATGGGACCATAGGCCCCCTCTACCCAGGTAAGAAATGCTTGCAAGTTTCAGGTAATATCGCGTCGCCCGCCACGACTTCGGTCAAAAGACCCTAATCGCATTTGGGAACTCTAACAGCGACGTCCATCGCTTGATCGAATTGCCCATGCTAACCGGAGGCGCTCTATACCGGCGATCCCAAACTCGGTGCGGCACTCCGGTCATTCGTGGAACGCGCGCGCCAGTCTACGACGTCGCTGCGTCTTGTCGCCTCTGGCATACCGATGGGCTGAATTCTGTCGGCCTATCTGAGCTTCAGGCGAAGCCAGCTTGAACTAGCCACACTCTACAACTCTACATCGATGCAAACCCCA
>JBEKFF010000261.1:0-4253 GCA_050013455.1 Acidobacteriaceae bacterium
CAACGGCGTCTTCGACAATATGATTCCAGTCCGCAATTCCTACATGCTGAGCGAGCATCTCCCAAACGCCATGCTGTTGACCTACCCCGACGCCGGGCATGGATCGTTGTTCCAGTTTCACAGGTCATTCGTTCGGCAAGCTTCGCTGTTTCTCGATTCAGAAGACATCAGCTATGTCACAGGGGCCGAGCTGTTCGTCGATGGCGGATTCGCACAGGTATAGCCCGTTTAAGAATTCGCACGAAAGGAAGAATGGAATGGCACTTCACGAAATTGGAGTACAACGCTTCAGCCTAATAACGTCACGACCATTCGACGCGGTCGTAGTTTCATTGAAAGCCGGTGTCGGGCAACTCGATCTTGCCGCGTTTGCGAATGCGTCCAAGTCGCAGGGCACCTTCGCCGAGTTGGAACAGGTAATCAATCGCAACATGGGTAAAACCGGGCTCATGTTGTTCTTAGAATTTGATCATGGCGCGGTGGTCCGCAAGGAGACAGCTCTCGAAAAACCGAAGATCGTGAGGCTTGTTATCGGCAATCCACTCGTCATGAAGGAGATGGCCAAGCATGTTCCGGACGCAGGGTCATATGCGCCTGTCACCGTTCTCGTGGATGAGCGGAGCGATGGCGTGCATTTGTCCTACGACAGAATGGCCAGCTTTCTGGCCCCATACGAAAACCTGGATGCCTTGAAGGTCGCTCGGGAATTGGACGCCAAGGTAGAGAAATTGCTCAATGATGCCGCGATCGAGTAGATCTCGCACCCATATCCCAGCGGTCTGACGGTGAGAAAGGACGAACATGGATTTCGCAGGGATCAAAGTACCCGACACAGCGCTGGTGCGCGACGCCATGGACTTGTCGCGGAGTTTGTTAGAGCCATTTCTTTTCAATCATGTGATGCGCTCTTGGTTGTTCGGAATCGTCCTTGCAGAGAGCGCCGCGATAGCACCGGACGCTGAGCTCTTAGCTGTAGCAGCGATCCTGCACGATCTCGGTTTGACCGAGGGGTACAACGGGGAGAATCGTTTCGAGGTAGACGGCGCGAATGCGGCCCGCGAATTTTTGAACGATCGCGGCATCTCAGTTCAGCAGACGCAGGTTGTGTGGGACGCTATTGCGCTTCACACGACCCCAACACTCGCTCTCCACAAAGAGCCCGAAGTCGTAATGACCCATTCAGGAATCGCGGTGGATGTCCTTGGCGCTGGTCTTGATCGCATCTCGTGGGAGAAACAGCAGGCGATCCTAACGGCATTTCCTCGGCTAGCATTCAAGGACGGATTTAAAGGGTACCTTTGCAATGTCGTTCGTCAGAAACCGATGACGGCGGTTGACAATATTCTTCGGGATTTCGGCAGTCGATACATTGAGGGTTTCACCCCTCCAAATTTCGCAGACCTCGTCGCAGGGGCGTCATTCTCCGAATAGCTTAAGCTCCACGACAAGTCGCGCTGAGACCAACATTCCTGGATTAGCAGGACAGAGGGACGATCTCCTTGGTCGCTCTGGGGTTGCGGGCGTTTAACCGGCTTGTCGAGTGGTAAATCGCCAATGCACTCATTGAGGGAACTGATTACTTCCGCTAAGCCGACATCTCGGTATTAATCCGAACCTCGATGGGTGACTTGGCGATTTGCACTAAGCCGCTAGCGCGGCAGGGGTTTGGTTCCGTGGCGTTTGGATAGAGTGTTGGACACCGAAGGAGGTGTCCATGACCCATCTACGCCAACGCATGCAGGAGGATCTCCGGCTACGGAACTTCTCCGAACGCACGGTTCGCCGCTACACCCACACGGTTGCGGAGTTCGCAACCTACTTTCACAAGTCACCTGATCAACTCGGTCCCGAGCACGTTCGGACGTTTCTTCTGCATCTGCTCAACGAACGGAAGCTTGCCTGGGGAACGATCCAGGGAGCTCGATCGGCGCTGAAGTTCCTCTATATGCGGACACTGAAGCAGACCTGGTTTGATCAGGAGATCATCAAGCCCAAGGTGCGGCGCAAGCTGCCCGCGGTCTGGAGCCGGGAGGAAGTCTGTGCACTGCTCGATGCAGAGATGAACATCAAGCATCGAGCGTTGCTGGCCCTGTACTACAGCGCGGGCCTGCGCTGTCAGGAAGCGCTGGATCTGAAGGTCACCGACATCGACAGCAAGCGGATGATCATCCACGTCCGCGAAGGCAAGGGCAAGTTCCCGCGTCAGGTGATGCTATCCGCCAAGCTGGTGGAGATCCTGCGTGCGTACTGGCGCGGCCGCAAGCCCAGGGACTGGCTTTTTCCCGGCAGGCATGCTGGAGAGCAACTGAAGGCGAACGCGGTGCGCGTTGTCTGCCAGAAGCTGCGCAAGCAGTTGGCCATCAGGAAGGCACTTAGCCCACACGTTCTGCGTCACTCCTTCGCCTCGCATCTTCTGGATGCGGGCACTGATCTGCGCAGCATTCAGCTTTTGCTCGGCCACCGCGATCTGGAGACCACCTCGCGATACCTGCACGTGTCTGAAGCCAGGCTGCACGCCACACCGAGCCCTCTTGACGATCTACCGATCCGCACTCCACGCGCGACTCAGGGAGGCAACAGAACTGCATGACAGCACATCGGCTGGAAGTGGCCGATGTCTTTCACGCTCACCAGAACCAGTTCCTTCAGCGCTGGGGCCATGTGGTCTCGGGCCAGCAGCGCAAGGTACTGCGCGACATCGGCCGATGCCGAACGGCGGCACTCGGCAGTCATCTCGAACGATGCGATCGCTGCGACTATGAGACGGTCGCTTACGACTCGTGCCGCAACCGGCACTGTCCCAAGTGTCAGTCCTCGGCACGCGATCGCTGGCTCATGCAGCAGGCCTCAAGCCTGCTGCCGGTGCCCTACGCCCATGTGGTCTTCACCGTGCCCGAGCAGCTGGCGCCGCTCGCACTCAGGAACCAACGCCTGTTCTACAGCCTGCTGTTTCGCGCAGCATCCGAGGCGCTGTTTGAGATCGCTGCCGATCCACGCCATCTCGGTGCACGCATTGGTGTGCTCGCCGTGCTGCACACCTGGTCGCAGAACCTGGGACATCATCCCCACCTGCACTGTCTCGTACCCGCAGGCGGACTGGCGCTCGACCGCTCCCGCTGGGTCCGGTCAAGGCATAACTTCTTTCTGCCGGTTCGCGTGCTCAGCCGCTTGTTCCGCGGCAAGCTGCTCGCCTTCCTCAGGCACAGCTACCGCCGCAACGAACTATCCTTCTCGGGCACACTCGCTTCGCTCTCTCAGCCGCGTGGATTTCACTCCCTGCTTCGTACCCTGCGTCAGCGAGAGTGGGTGGTCTACTCCAAGCCTCCTTTCGGCGGTCCGGAACACGTGCTCAAGTACCTGGCCCGCTACACGCACCGCGTCGCCATCTCCAACGCAAGGCTGCTTGGTCTCGACAACGGGCAGGTGCGCTTTCGCTGGCGGGACTCCAGGCATAACAACCGCAGTGCAGTCATGGCCCTCGATGCCGTCGAGTTCATCCGCCGGTTCCTGCTCCACGTCCTGCCCACGGGCTTCGTGAAGATCCGCCACTTCGGCCTGCTCGCCAACCGCAACCGCAGTCAGGCCCTCGCCCTGTGCAGGATCCATCTCCACGCCGCCCTTCCGGACAACAACGCACTTCTGACCGAACCGCAGAAGTCCGCACTCAACCGATCCTGCCCGCAGTGCAAGCGCGGCACTCTGCACGTGGTCCCTCGCCAGTTGTCCTATGCGACGGCCAACTCCGGCCCGTCGCTCGTTTGCACGCACTTCGACTCATCCTGAGCAAGATCATGCTGACCTGCATGCCAACCCGATCCCTCGCACCCACCAGCGCTCACTCCGCCAACGCCACCCCATGGCTCGAATCGGCTTCGCACCACCTCGATGCACACCCCAGCCTGCTCATCCATCCCGAAGACGCATCCCTGATGGGACACGCTGAGCTCACCGCCATCCCATTTCGTGCTCAGTCAGCCGCATCGGCTCACCACGAACAGCTTTCAATCCCCATACCCTTACCGCGCTAGCGGCTTACTGCAAATCGCCGTATCCGCACTGCTCCGCTCCCACAGCGTCGGAGCAAGAAACGTCCTCGCCGCGGAGCACTGCCGATACGGCACTAGAGATTTAGCACTAAGCCGCTAGCGCGGCGGGGTGTGCTTTTGTGGCGTTTGGATAGAGTGTTGGACACCGAAGGAGGTGTCCATGACACAGTTACGCCAACGCATGCAGGAGGATCTCCGGCTCCGGAA
>JBEKFF010000262.1:0-4191 GCA_050013455.1 Acidobacteriaceae bacterium
ATATCGTTCTGCAACTCGTCGAGCGTATACCCCACAGCCAGCCGCGCCGCAATCTTCGCAATCGGAAATCCAGTAGCCTTCGACGCCAGCGCCGACGATCGCGACACCCGCGGGTTCATCTCGATCACGGTCATGCGCCCGTTCTGCGGATTCACCGCGAACTGCACATTACTCCCACCCGTCTCCACGCCAATCTCGCGAATCACCGCAATCGCCGCATCCCGCATCCGCTGATACTCGCGGTCCGTCAACGTCTGCGCCGGCGCCACCGTAACCGAGTCGCCGGTATGCACGCCCATCGCATCAAAATTCTCAATCGAGCAGATGATCACGACGTTGTCCTTCAAGTCGCGCACCACCTCCAGCTCATACTCTTTCCATCCCAGCACGCTCTCCTCGAGCAGGCATTCATGCACCGGCGAAAGATCCAGCCCGCGCGAAAGAATCTCCATCAACTCCTCGCGGTTATACGCAATCCCGCCGCCCGACCCACCCAGCGTAAAGCTAGGCCGAATCACCACCGGGAACCCCAGCTTCGCCGCAAACTCCAACCCATCGCGAAGATTATTCACGAGCATCGACTTCGGCATATCCAGCCCGATCTTCGTCATCGCGTCCTTGAACAGCAACCGGTCTTCAGCCTTCTTAATCGCCTCCAGCTTCGCCCCAATCAACTCAATCCCAAACTTGTCCAGAATCCCCGCATCGGCCAAATCCACCGCCAGATTCAAAGCCGTCTGCCCACCCACCGTAGGCAACACCGCAAAGATGCCTTTGCTTTTCTGGCTGTCATTCCCGAAGGGAATCTGCTTCTCGGCAGACCCGCCCATCATCTCCACTTCCACCCGCAAAATCTCTTCCAGATACGCCAGCGTCAACGGCTCCACATACGTCCGATCGGCCACCTCCGGATCGGTCATGATCGACGCGGGGTTCGAGTTCACCAGCACCACCTCATACCCCTCAGCCTTCAACGCCTTGCAAGCCTGCGTCCCCGAGTAATCGAACTCCGCCGACTGCCCAATCACAATCGGCCCCGAGCCGATCACCAATATCTTCGCAATGTCATGTCTACGTGGCATTATTTACTCTTCTTTTCCTTGTGAACGCCCTTCGATGGATCGAGGGTTACCATACCTGCCTTGTGATTCACCGGCGCAAGGCGCACATAAATCGGCGTCGAACACGACCCGCCTTTCGGCTTCAACAGGAAGGCAGGATTGTCAGCTCCGCTGCTCTTCTGGTTTTCCTTGTCGACATAATCAAATTGGAACGTCTGGTAACCCCGCCCCTCGACTTCCATCGCCTGCGGCCCATCCCCGCGCCCGAAGGACCACTGTCCCGCTTTATCTGTCTCCTGGCTCGTACTAAAATTCGCAAACACGGCAGTCACCGTTGCCTTCTCAATCGGCACACCCGCCAGGTCCGTGACGACCCCACACAGCCCAGCGGCAGTAATGCGCGACCGCCCCGCCTCCGCAGGAGACACCGTCAGCGCAAAGCAAGCGACGACCAGAAAAATCGATCGCTTCATACCTTCGACCCATCGATCATGAGGCTCAATTGCGAATCACAATTCACTTTTTGAACTCCTCCATCATCTTCCGAAAGTCCCGAAACAAATAATGCGAATCATGCGGCCCCGGCGAAGCCTCCGGGTGATACTGCACGCTGAACATCGGATCGGTCTTATGCCGCAAACCCGCCAGCGTGTCATCGTTCAAATTCGTATGCGTCCGCTCCACATCCGCCGGCAGGCTCGCAGGATCAACGTTGTAGTTATGATTCTGCGCTGTGATCTCAACCTTCCCCGTCTCCAGATTCTTAATCGGATGATTCCCGCCGTGATGCCCGAACTTCAGCTTGTACGTCTTCCCGCCCAGCGCCAACCCAAAAATCTGGTGCCCCAAACAAATCCCAAACATAGGCACCTGACCCTGCAACTCCTGCACATTCTTCACCGCATATTCCAGCGGCTCCGGATCCCCCGGCCCATTCGAAAAGAAAACCCCATCCGGCGACATCGCCAAAACATCCGCCGCGCTCGTCTTCGCAGGAACCACCGTCACCCGGCAATTCTCCCGCGTCAGCATCCGCAAAATATTCTGCTTAATCCCAAAGTCATAAGCGACCACATGCAGCGTATCCTTCGCGCCCGCATCATTCCCAGGCAGCAACGTATCTCCGCTCTCATTACGAGGCTCGCTAGCATCCCACTCGTACGTCTCGCGAGTCGTCACCACGCTAGCCAGATCCGTCCCATCCATCTTCTTATGCGCACGAGCCTTCGCCACCAACGCCGCCGGATCCTCTACGTTCGTCGAGATCACACCGCGCAAACATCCATTCGCCCGCAGATGCCGCACCACGGCCCGCGTATCAATCTCGGCGATCACCGGCACGCCGTTGCGTTCCAAGTACTCGTCGGCAACTTCAGTAGACCGCCAGTTCGAGCTAACCGGCGAAAACTCCCGCACCACCAGCCCCTCGATGTACGGCCGCGCCGACTCAGCATCGCTAGGCGACGTCCCATAATTCCCAATGTGAGGATTGGTCAGCACCACAATCTGCCCCGCATACGACGGGTCAGTAAAGATCTCCTGGTAGCCAGTCAACGAGGTATTGAACACCACCTCGCCAACGCGCTCCGTAATGCTACCGAAGGCCTTGCCCCAGAACAGGCGCCCGTCTTCGAGGGCGAGAATTGCTTGCATACCCTCTCCCTTGCAAGTGAGATGTGATCTTCGCCTGGAGTACGGCTTTGCAGCGAGAGGATCACTTGATTCTATCAGCCCGCGCTGTCAAAATCCCACCCGGCCAAACTCCGGGTCGTGTCTTAATTTCGATCTCCAGTGCGATGGACGGCTTCTTGATGGACAATCGACCCAAAGAGTAGAATTCCAGACGATTTCAGTAGCTCAGCCTGATGATCACCAGCATCCACACCCTGATTTATTCCGACGATGCCCCCGCAACGCGCGCATTCCTTCGCGACGTTCTCGGCTGGCCCTACGTCGAGGATGCGGCCGGCGGAGGCGCGGGTTGGCTCATCTTCAAGACCGGGCCCAGTGAGATGGGCGTGCACCCGACGCACAGCGTCTACGATGGCAAGACGTACGAGTCGCCGCGCCAACATCAGATCTCCCTGATGTGCGACGACATCTCACGCACTGTCGCTGAACTGAAGGGCAAAGGAGCGGAGTTCCACGGCGAAGTTCAGGATCACGGATACGGACTCGTGGTCCTGATGGCCGTACCTGGCGCGGACGACATCATGCTTTACGAGCCCAGGCATCCGCAGGCGTATAGCCTTTGACCGATTGAAAGGGCAACGAACTCACTCCAATCTTTTCCCTTCGTAAGACATCGTTCCCATTAGGGACACCGCCAAACTCCGCCCCACACAAAGCAAAAGGCCCAGCCATCACAGCCGGGCCTCTCGCGCTCCACTCCACGCTCTACGCGTGATGATGAGGATGGTGGTGATGGTGATGACGCACCGCAGCCTCAGACGGAACCGCTGCTCCCGCCAATACGATCACCGCGATCACCGCAAGCAAAATCTTCGACATCTTCATGCATTTCTCCTTGTCCCTGCTTCAACTACACACCGTTTCGAGCACCAGGGCGCATCGCCCCAGCCCCGTTACCCATGCTTACTCAGTAAACGTATCAGCCCCCAGAAAAGTTTTCCTCAGCACATCCCTCATCACCCCTCAGCGTCGCTCTGCCCAAACCCCACCTCAATCTCCACCAGCACATCCCCGCCCTCCACCTTCAACGGATACACCCTCACCCTCCCCGTCTCCGGCGCGTCCGCCTCCCCCGTTTCCACGTCAAACGCCCACGCGTGCCACGGACAAAGCACTTTCCCATCCTCAATCCACCCGCCCCCCAGCGGCCCCAGCCGATGCGGACAAATGTTCCCAATCGCCGACAGCTTCCCCTCCACATTCGCCAGACAAATCGGCACCGGCCTGCCCTCGCTGCGCGGAGCCTCGGCCTCCATCACCTCATTCACCCCCGGAGCCTCCGCCACCCCACACAACCGAACCCACTCACCCACACCGTTCTCCTTCTATCCAACCCGTTCCGTTGACGTTGCTCTTGCTTTTCTTTCTGTAATTCCCCCTGGGAATCTGCTTCTGCCTTTGCTTCTGCCTTTGCTTCTGCCTTTGCTTCTGCCTTTGC
>JBEKFF010000263.1:0-4186 GCA_050013455.1 Acidobacteriaceae bacterium
GATTAATATCCGCCGCCAGATCCTTCACCGGCACCGTAGGATGCTTCACAAACCAACTCGACCCCAACAGCCCCTTCTCCTCCCCCGTAAACGCGCAAAACAATATCGACCGCTTCGTCGGCACCAGCGTAATCCCCTTATCAATCACATCGCTGCCAGCATCGCTCTGCCCGCCCGCCCCATCACTCACTGCATAGCCAACCCGCGTCAACCCGCGATGCCCCGCCGCCCCCGCCTTCAAGTCATCCGCCATCTGGATCAGCAGCGCCACATACGCCGCATCATCCAGCGCGCCGTTATAAAGATTGTCCCCCTGCACCGGCGTCCCATAGCCATATCCATCCAGGTGCGCCGCCACCACCACATACTGTCCCGCCAGCGCAGCGTCCGATCCCGGCCGCACCGCCAGCACATTCGGCGAACTGAAATCTTTCTCCGTGGTTTCGAGATGAACATGCAGGATGAAGTTCGCAGGAAGCTCGAAGCTTTCAAGCGGCTGCTTTGCCCCACCGGTTTTCAAGATGGCTGCAGCATCCCGTCCCGTGTATCGCAGAAGGTGGCTGAAGGCGTCCGCGCTGATTCGCAACGAGAGAAAAGGCCTTCCCGAATCCTTTTTTACCTCACCCGTAACAAGAGTCACGGAACGCGCATAAGCGAAGGGCCACCGAGGCGGCTCAATCGTGAAGTAGGGATCATCGACATTGATGATTCCAACTCCCCCAGCCAATCGGACGTTACTGGCGCGCTCGCCACCACTTGGAAGACCGGTGCGCTGAGTGCCAAAGCAAATAACATATTTCCCCCCGACATCCCGCATCTGGTCCTTGCCACAATATCCTCGGAACGTGAGAGCAGCCGTAGTGTCTTTCGGCAGATCGTCGGTCACCCCAACAGTGATCTCCTCAAGGAACTTCAGATTGAAACTGTGATTGCTCTTCTCCCCTTCGCTCACGTTGATCCAAGTCTTCTTGGGATCGACATCCACCTCATGCATCGGCACCATCTGGAAGTACGAGCCATCATCCCCCGCCGGCAGCAACCCCGCAGCCTTAAAACGCCCCGCCACATACTCCGCCGCCCGCTGATAAGCGGCCGAGCCCGTATCCCGCCCCTCCATCGCATCACCCGACAGCGCCTCCGTCGTATGCCACCAGGCCAACGTATCGGCATCATGAATCTGCCCATCCCGCGGATGCTGTTGCGCACACGCCGAAGCCACTCCCATCAAGTTCAGCACACAAACGATCAGCACTCTCATCGGCACCTCGGCGGGTTAGCAAGTTAGAAAGTTGGCGTCAGTGTTAGGCCGCCGTTGGTTTAGTGACCCGCAAAGAGTTAAGCAATCCATGTAGCATTCGAGCAACCTCATCACACATCTGCTGCAACTCCGTCGCTTCCGCTTCTGCGATATAACCAAAGTCCGCAGCCAGCATCAATTGCGTCTCTACTTCATACAACGATCCGCGCGCCTGCGCCAGAAACGTCCGAAACAAAGGATCCGACAACCGCCCATGCCCTTCAGCAATATTGCTTGGTACCGAAACCGCCGCCCTCCGAACCTGTGACCGCAGTCCGAAAATCTCATCCTTGGGAAACGCCTGACTTACGCGATACACCTGTCGCGCGAGTTCCGTAGCACGCTGCCAGACCAGCAACTCCTTGAAGTGCCGTGTCCGCATATCCAGCCACCCTTCTCCACGCTGTTGGCTCTACGCTAACTTGCTAACTCGCTAACCAGCTAACTTGCTCTCACGCAAACTGCTCCAGAAACCTCATATCGCCCGAGTACAACAGCCCAATATCGCTGATCCCATACTTCATCATCGCGATCCGATCCACGCCCATCCCGAACGCAAACCCGCTGATCTTCCGCGTGTCATACACCGGCTCGCGCCCCATCTCCACGCGCCTCTGGTTCACCGACTCGAACACCGCAGGGTCCACCATCCCGCATCCCAGCAGCTCAATCCATCCCGAGTGCTTGCACTTCCGGCACCCCTTGCCTCCGCAAAAAATGCAGCTAATCTGCACGTCGGCCGACGGCTCAGTAAACGGAAAGAAGCTCGGAAAAAATCGCGTCTTCACCGCCGACCCGAAGAACGCCTTCATCGCAAAATCCAGCGTCCCCTTCAAATCACTGAACGTAATATTCGTATCGACGCACAACCCCTCCACCTGGTGAAACACCGGAGAGTGCGTAGCATCGGCGGCATCATTCCGATGCACCTTACCCGGAATCACCAGCCGCAGCGGCGGCGCCTGCTCCAGCATCGACCGTATCTGCACCGGCGACGTATGCGTCCGCATCAGCAGCCGCTCGCGCAGCGGCTTCCCCTCCTGCCCCGCCACCACCAGCGTGTCCTGCGTATCCCGCGCCGGATGATTCGGCGGAAAGTTCAACGCCTCGAAGTTATAAAAATCCGTCTCCACCTCCGGCCCCAACCCCACCGAATACCCCATCCGCTGAAACACGCTGACAATCTCCGCCATCGTCTTCACCAGCGGATGCTCCGCCCCCACCCTCCGCCCCAACCCCGGCAGCGTCACATCCAACCCAGTCCCCGCCGCCTTTACCCCCGCTCCTGGACTACCCGCCCGCGCCTCTTCGATCTGCGCCTTCAGCTTGTTGAATCGAACCCCCAGCAACTTCTTTGCCTCAACCGGCGCAGACTTCAGCCACGCGGCGCTCAGAAGCCCCAGCCGTCCCTGCTTACGTCCCAGCCACTCTAGCCGGAAGGCCTCCATCGCCTCATCGCTGGTCAGCGCGCGCGCCTGCGCCGCCACCTCTCGCTCGAGCTCCGCAAACACGCGGTCAAGCTCCGCCTCATCAAACTGCTTCAGTTCTGGAATCGCTGCACTCATGATGTCGAACCTTCAGGATAAATGATGGACGGAGCTGCGACCCAAAGCCTTCCTTTGTTTAAGACCTCGGCACGCTTGTCCTGCCGGACGAGCCCGCTACGCGCGGAGCGGCAACTTCGTTGCGGGCAGAGGCCTTCGGCTAGGCGCTCCCGTTGGTCACGAACGATATTTTCTTCCCGACCAACGGAAGGCCCACGCGACGCAGTAAAAAGGCGTGCGAACGCCCGCCCCACGCGCAGTGGGCACTTAGAGCAGAACTGTCATTCAACAGGCTCCCCTACAGCGCCCACAAAATCACAGCCGCCATCAGCACGCCCAGCAGCAAACTCCGCTTATCCGTAATCGCAAACACCACCGGATCATCATGCATCTCTCCACGGCTCGCCAACATCCACACCTGGCTCAACCACAGCAGCAGCACCGGCACCACCACCCACAATCGCACCGGATGCGCATACAGAAAGTTCGTCTCCGGGTTGTTGATATAAATCGACAGCACCACGACCGCCGCATACATCGCGCCTGTTCCCAACGCGCGCAGTTGCTCCAGGTCGCTCACAAAATACCCCCGCCCATTGCTCACCGACGCACCGCGCTCCCGCAGACCCTCCAGCTCGCTGAACCGTTTCACAAACGCCAGCGACAGGAAGAAGAACACGCCGAACCCCGCCAGCCACGGCGACATCGGAATCCCCGTCGCCGCACTCCCAGCCATAATCCGCACCGTATACAGCCCGCTCAGCACAAACACATCCAGCAGCAGCTTCCGTTTCAAATACAGCGAGTACGAAAGCGTCACCGCCGTATAAAGTCCCAACCATCCCAAAAAGCTGTAAGGACTCGCCAGCACCGCCGTTCCCGGCAGCGCGTTGAAGACCTGCGGCAGCGCCAACGCCAGCACCAGCGCGCCAAGCATCAGCAAACCCACCACCACCACGCCCGCAATCGCCGACAAATCTCCCGCCGCAAACGGTCTGCGCCGCTTCCGCGGATGCCGTCGATCCGCCTCCAGGTCCAGCAGGTCATTAAGGATGTACGTAGCCGACGCGCACATCCCAAAGCTGAAGAACGCCGTAATCGCCCCGCCAAACGTCCGCAGATGCCATTGGTGCGCCAACAGCAGCGGCACAAACAGCAGCGCATTCTTCGCCCACTGGTGCAGCCGGATCGCCTTCATCCAGCTCCGCAGCGCCGGCCCGCGATCCTCAAACCGCGCCACCGCCACCGTCCCCGCGCGCTTCATCCCCGCACGCAGCGCTCGGCCCGGATTCGCCACCATCGGCGACACGCACGCCGCCAGCAGCTCCACATCCGGCCGCGCATT
>JBEKFF010000264.1:0-4171 GCA_050013455.1 Acidobacteriaceae bacterium
ACCGCATCCGCGCCTCGCTCTACAAGCTCGAAACCACCATCGACGTCGACGAGGTCAACCGCTCCGAAGCCGTCGTCCGCGAGCTCTGCCTCATCAAGGTAGCCGCCGGCCCCAACCAGCCCCACGGCCTCCACTCCCGCTCCCAAATCTTCGAGCTTGCGCAAGTCTTCCGCGCCCGCGTCGTCGACCTCGCCCCCGAGTCCATCATGCTCGAAATGACCGGCTCCGCCAGCAAGATCGAAGGCCTCCTCCAGGTCCTCCGCGAAAGCTCCTACACCGTCCTCGAGGTCTCCCGCACCGGCCGCATGGCCATGCGCCGCGGCCACCACACCACCCGCGTCCTCAAAGCCCTCGGCACCAAACCAGACCCTGCCGACTTCCCCACCCACGACCCCGACCACCACAACCTGACCGACGACGAAATCCTCCCCACCGAATTCGACGAGGACTAGCCAATGAATCCCGTCATCCCACAAATCCTCCTCCCCAATAAATCCCGTCATCCTGAACGAAGTGAAGGACCCCTGTAGTTCCCTTTGCTCTTGCCGTTGCTCTTGCCGTTGTAGTTGCTTGTTATTAACCCATCACCACCAGAGGAGCCATGACCGAATACGCGTACGTCTACATCCTCGCCAGCGGATTCCGCAAGCTCTACATCGGCATCACCACGAACCTGCCGCAACGCATCTTCGAACACAAACAAAAGAAGGATCCCCACAGCCACGCATCTCGCTACAACATCAACGAGCTCGTCTACTTCGAGCGCTTCGCCACCATCACAGCCGCCATCGGCCGCGAAAAGCAACTCAAAGGCTGGCTCAGAATTCGCAAACTCGAACTTATCATCGCCACCAATCCCGCCTGGCACGATCTCAGCCTCGATTGGGGCCAACCAACCACACCCTTCAACCCCGCGACATTCACGCCCTCAACTAGCTAAACTAATAACAACCCGACAGAAAGAAGAACCCATGGCAAAGACCTACCACGACCAAGACGCAGACCTCTCCCTCATCCAAGCCAAAAAAGTTGCCATCATCGGCTACGGCTCCCAGGGCCACGCCCACGCCCTCAACCTCAAGGACTCCGGCGTCGACGTCCGCGTAGGCCTCCGCCCCAACTCTCCCAACGCCAAAAAGGCGGAGCTCGCTGGCCTCCAGGTTCAGACCGTAGCCGAAGTCTCGAAGTGGGCCGACGTCATCATGAACCTGACTCCAGATCAAACCGCGGCCAAGGTCTACCACGACGAGATCGCCCCCAACATGAAGCCCGACGTCACCCTCATGTTCGCGCACGGCTTCAACATCCGCTTCCGCACCATCACCCCTCCCCCCACCGCGGACGTCTCACTCGTCGCCCCCAAGGGCCCCGGCCATCGCGTCCGCGAAGTCTTCACCGAAGGCGGCGGCGTGCCTGCCCTCGTCGCCGTCGAGCAGGACGCCAGCGGCCACGCCCTCGCCCTCGCTCTCTCCTATGCAAAAGGAATTGGCGGAACTCGTGGCGGAGTCCTCCAGACCACCTTCACCGAAGAGACCGAGACCGACCTCTTCGGCGAGCAGGCTGTCCTCTGCGGAGGCGCCGCAGCCCTCGTCAAGTGCGGCTTCGAGGTCCTCACCGAGGCCGGCTACCAGCCCGAGCTCGCCTACTTCGAAGTCCTCCACGAGCTCAAGCTCATCGTCGACCTCCTCTATCGCGGCGGCCTCGAGTACATGAACTACTCCATCTCCGACACCGCCGAGTGGGGTGGCTACGAAGCCCAGGCCGCCATCGTCACCCCCGCGACCAAGGCCGCCATGAAGCAGCTCCTCTCCAACATCCAGGACGGCAGCTTCGCTAAAAAGTTCATCAACGAAAACGAAACCGGACGCCACGGCTTCGCCAGGTATCGCGACGCAGAGCGCAACCACCCCGTCGAAAAAGTAGGCGCCACCCTCCGCGCCTCCATGCCTTTCCTAGACCCCGTCAAAGTAGTCGACGGCGCCGTAGTCAAAGCCTGACTCTTACACGGGCGGCGACCTCAACCCTCGCCGTCCGCGCAGGACACCCTCGCCGTCCGCGCAGGACTTAGCCAGCCTTCCGCGGCGGCTCCGCCGCACTCCCCCGCAACCGCCCATTTTTCAGTTTCCAACTAAACTGCCGCTTCCTCAACATCGCTGCAAGCTGTTCCGCCGGCACCGCCAGGCTGAAGTAAAATCCCTGCGCCTGATCACAATCGTGCGCTTGCAAAAACTTCATCTCCTCGAGAGACTCAACGCCCTCCGCCACCACCCGCAGCTTCAGGCTCCGTCCCATGCGGATAATCGCCACCGCGATCGACGTGTCGTCCAACTGCTCCTTCACCGGGTGTAGAAACGACCGGTCAATCTTCAAAATATCCACCGGCAGTTTCTTCAAATGGCTCAAGCTGGAGTAACCCGCGCCGAAATCATCAATCGACACCCGCACCCCCATCCCTCTCAAATGTTGCAGCGTCGCCAGCGCTCGTTCTGGCAGATGCATCAGCGCCGTCTCTGTCACCTCCAACTCCAGCGACACAGGGCTCAGCCCCGTCTCTTCCAGCACCCGGCACACCTCGTTGCGAAAGTTCGCATCCTGCAGTTGAATCGCCGAAGCATTCACAGCCATACTCACCGCCGGCAGGCCTTGCTCCAACCAGCCCGCCGCCTGCCTGCACGCCTCTCGCAGCACCCACGCGCCTATCGGCAACATCAGCCCACTCTCTTCCGCCACCGCAAGAAACGTCTCCGGCGTCACTTCCCCGCGCGCATCGTTTGTCCACCGCAGCAGCGCCTCCACCCCGGTAATCGCTCCTGTCCTCAGATTAATCGTCGGCTGGTAGTGCAGCTGGAATGCATTCTCTTCCAGTGCCCGCCGCAGGTCCTTTTCCATCGACCGCCGATACACCGCGCGTGCATCCATCGCCGGCTTGAAAAACTTGTAGCACCCGCGACCACTCGCCTTCGCCTGGTACAGCGCCGTATCGGCATGCTGCACCAGCGTATCCGCATCCACTCCGTCCGCTGGATAGCGGCTCACACCGATGCTCGCCGTAATCGAAATCTGATTCTCGCCAATCGAGTACACCCCCGCAAGCGCTTCCAGGATCCTCTTCGTCACCACCTCCGCGCCTTCCTTTGTTCTCACCTCCTGCAGCAGCACCACAAACTCATCGCCGCCCTGCCGGCTCACCGTATCCGGCGTCCGCACCTGCTCCTCCAGCCGCTCCGCAACCGACTGCAGCAGCTTGTCCCCCACCATGTGCCCCAGCGAATCGTTCACCTGCTTAAACTTGTCCAGGTCGATATACAGCACCGCCACTTCACCCGAGTGCCTCTCCGCCAGCGCAATCGCCTGTCCCAGCCTGTCCTCCAACAGCAGCCGATTCGGCAACCCCGTAAGAAAATCATGCTGCGAGGCATGCATCATCTCCTCCGCCACGCGGCGCGCCTCACTCACATCGCGAAATACAATCACCGACCCGGTAGCCTTCCCATCCCGCCCGTGAATCGGTGCCGCCGAGTCCTCAATGTAAATCTCTCCCCCATCCCGGCGAATCAAAATACAACACCCCGGCAGATGTCCCGGCCGGTGTTGTTCCCCTGTCAATGACGGCAACGAATGCGTGACGCTCTCCCGCGTCGTCGCATCCAGAATCTTGAACACTTCATCGATCGGCCGGCCCCGCGCCTTCGCCACCACCCAGCCTGTCAATCGCTCGGCCACCGCGTTGAGAAACGTAACCTTCCCCACTCCGTCCGTACTGATCACGGCATCGCCAATGGACTCCAGCGTCACCTGGGCGCGGTCCTCCTCATCATCGTTTGTTCTCTTGATTCCAGCTCTGGACACTTGACCCAACCTCTTGACGGGACGAACCCCGGCAAACATCTCAGCATCCGCAGGAAAAACCGCCTGTCGCCTATAAGATACCCCCGCCCCCGCCGACGTTGCATTGCGCTCCGTCACTGTACGTCAAACGCCGGCCGAATACCGCCGCCCCCCGCAACTGCATCTGGCCCCAGCGCGTCTCACCCCTATAGCCCCACAGGACTCAAGGAGCACCGCATGTCCGCCACCGCCCTCCGCATCAACGCCTTTGGTCTCGACAACCTCTCCATCAACCCCCTCACCCTCCCCGACCCCGGCCCCACCGAAGTCCTCGTCGACCTCC
>JBEKFF010000265.1:0-4107 GCA_050013455.1 Acidobacteriaceae bacterium
ATTTAACCGAGGAACGAAATGGACGTGCTGACACTACACCGAATTCACTTTGCTTTCACCATCACGTTTCACTACCTGTTTCCCCAGCTCACGATGGGGCTGGCGTTGCTCATCGTCGTGCTCAAAACGCTGGCGCTGAAGACCGGAAACGCCAAGTATGACGTCTCGGCCCGTTTCTGGGCGAAGATCTTCGCGGTCAACTTCCTGCTCGGCGTGGTGACGGGAATCCCGATGGAGTTTCAGTTCGGAACCAACTGGTCGGAATTCTCGCGGCGGACAGGGGGAGTCATCGGCATGCCGATCGCGATGGAAGGCATCTTCTCGTTCTTCCTCGAATCCGCGTTCCTCGGACTCTTTCTCTTTGGGGAAAAGCGACTTTCGCGCTGGGGGCACTGGGCTGCGGCTTTCCTGGTCTTTCTCGGTTCGTGGATCTCCGGGTTTTTCATCATCGTGGCCAACGCGTGGATGCAACATCCGGTTGCGTATCAACTGCTGCCGAACGGCGTGTTCGAGGTGAGCAGCTTCTGGGCCCTGATGCTCAATCCCTGGGCATGGCTGGAGTACGCGCACAACATGTCGGGAGCCGTGATTACGGGGGCGTTCGTTATGTCCTCGGTGGGCGCGCTCTACCTTCTGCAGCGTCGCGAAGAAGAGTATGGACGAACCTTCCTGAAGCTCGGGGTCATCGTTGGCCTGCTCGCTTGCGCCGCACAGATCTTTCCCACCGGAGACATGCAGGGCAAATACATGGCCAGGCACCAGCCGCCCGCGATCGCCGGCATGGAAGGGCTGTTTCACTCGGAGAAAGGAGCTCCCCTGGTGGTGATGGGACAGCCGAACTTCGAAACCCAAACGATCGACAATCCTCTCGCGGTGAACAAGGTATTGAGCTTCCTGATTTATGGGACAACGGTGGCCGAGGTGCAGGGTCTGGACAAGACGCCTCGCGATCAGTGGCCGACCACACTGCCGTTGCTCTTTTACAGCTACCACATCATGGCGGGCCTCGGAACGTACTTCGTGGCCGTGATGGCGCTCGCCGCATTCCTGTTATGGCGCGGCAAGCTGTATGAGTCGCGGTGGATTTTGTGGCCGATCCTGCTGAGCTTTCCGTTACCGTATATCGCCAACACGGCGGGCTGGATGTGCGCAGAGATCGGTCGACAGCCGTGGGTGGTGTATGGCCTGATCCGAACTTCCGAAGGCTACTCCAAATACATTGGATCGGGGACGAGTCTCTTTACACTTCTGGGATTTCTCGGCATGTACTCCGTGCTGTCCATTTTATGGATCGTGCTGGTCTACAACTTCATCCAGGGAGGACCGGAGGCGCCTGGTCATGACGCCTCGGTCCCGAGCGTTGCGGCTGCATAGGAGGATCGATGGGAACGTTATGGTTCTGGATCGTGGCGTCGATGTTGGGAGCGTACGTCGTACTCGACGGCTTCGATCTCGGGGTCGGCATCGTGTATCTGTTCGTGGCCAAGACCGACCAGGAGCGCCAGCATGCGTTGCGCGCGATCGGGCCGGTATGGGACGGAAATGAGGTGTGGCTGCTGGCAGCGGGCGGAACGTTGTTTTTCGCCTTTCCGCTGCTCTATGCCTCTGCATTCAGCGGCTTTTACCTTCCGCTGATGATGGTGCTCTGGTTGCTGATTCTGCGCGGGGTCAGCATCGAACTGCGCAACCACTCGCACGACCCTCTCTTGCGCACCTTTTTTGACGGCCTCTTCTCGTTCGCAAGCGTGCTGCTCGCGATCTTCTTTGGAGCTGCCCTGGCAAATGTTATTCGCGGCGTGCCGATAGGTCCGGATGGTTACTTCTTCCTTCCGCTCTGGACCGATTGGCGTACCGGAGCTCATCCGGGCATTCTGGATTGGTACACCCTCATCGGTGCTGTGCTCGCGTTGCTTGCCCTGGGAATGCATGGATCGCTCTATCTTGCACTCAAGACGGAGGGCGACCTGGAGCAACGAGCATTCAGCCAGGCGCGGAAGTTGTGGCCAGCCGTGCTCATCGTCACCTTACTCAGTCTTCCGGCTACGGTTGTGGCTCGGCCGAACTCTTTGGAAAACTATCGCTCGCATCCAATGGCTTTTCTTGCGCCGGTTGTCGTCGTCGCCAGTCTCGCGATCATATTCCTTGCGCTTCGCCGGAGTGCCGCATGGATGGGGTTTCTCGGTTCGTGCTTTTACCTCTTCGCGATGCTCGCTGGAGCCGCCGCCGGCCTCTTCCCTGCCCTGCTTCCCTCGGTCGGGAACGACGGTCAGGACGTCACGATCTCACGCGCGCTTGCGGGTCCACATACATTGCGTGTGGGACTGGTCTGGTGGAGCCTCGGCATACTCCTGGCGGTCATGTACTTCAGCATTGTGTACTGGCTCTTCCGCGGTAAGGTGTCGCAGCAGGAAGAGGGCTACGGGCATTGATGAGGAAGCCCCGTTTGGACGCATCGGCACAGAGGCCGCTTGAAGCGACATCGCACTCGGTGAAGCTGCCGGCTGTTGTTTCCTGTTCTTTTCTCTGGCTTCCTGAACGTTTTCCGGATAGAAGCTAGCATGCGCATGCCAACCCTCATTTCGGAGAACCAGAGAGCGATCCTACGCATTTTTATTCCGCTTGCTTTCGGTGCCGTCAGCGTCTCATCGCGCGGGCAGACCAACCCATCCATCGCGGACTGCAGCACGATTCTCAGCACCCGGGATGCCGCACGCTGCATTGGAGCGGTGCGACCGGCGGCGCCGATCCCGGTGCTGGATATTCATCATATTTATACCCTTCCCGAGCTGATCGATATCGCGGAGATGGCCAGCCCGGAAGGTCGCATCGCATGGGCGACGGCGAAGCGTGCGATGGAACGCACCGGCATCGATCATGCGCTCTATCTTCCGATCCTCACCTTTGTCGCACAGGGAAGCGATGCTCGCTTTATTGTTCCCTTCCCGGAGCCCATCGCACCCATCGGCTATGTCACGGTGGAGGAGCCTATCGCGGCTGCACAGTTGCAATTCGAATACGACCTGCTGGACTTCGGGCGCGGGCCGAAACTCGACGGCAGCAAGGCTCTCGAGATCGCCTCCACGCTGCGCCTGGGTCGCGTACATCAGACGCTCGCGTTTGGCACAGCCACGCAGTTTTACAGGGCGCAGAGCGCGATCGGCGAGTTGGATGCAGCGAAGATTATTCTGCAAACGGCAGAGACGCTGCTGGAGAATGCGCAGTCGCAATTCGATAATGGACGCGCCACGCAGCCGGACGTTGAGAACGCGCGCGCCGGGGCCGCAGAGGCGCGCTACAACCTTGCATCCGCCGAGGGAGAGGTGAAAAAAGCAAAGCTCACGCTTACCGAAACCATCGGCGTCGAACCCAGCGCGGAGATCAATATCGTCGCGCAGGACAACGCGGACCTGCCCGGAGCTCTCGATACGTCCGTCGAAGATTTGATTCAGACGGCATGGAAGTCACGTCCCGATCTTCTCGCTCGCGCGCAGGACCTCCGCCAGGCCAAAGATGCAACTCGGGTAGCCCGCTCGGCCTATCGTCCCAGCGCCAGCTTCAGCGCCGCCGGAGGGCAGACGAACGCGTGGCCCTCAGCGGATTGGGGCGTACTCGGACCCGCCAGTGTCCCTACCTGGAGCGTGGAAGCGAAGCTGAGTTGGGAGATCTTCAACGGCGCTCGCAAGCATGAAGTCGCTGCCGCCCTGGCTGAACAGCAGGCGGCCGGGGAGGAGCAGCGTGCTGCACAGGATGCCGTCACCCGCCAGGTGTGGGAGGCTTATGTCGACTATCAGACCGCCGCCGAGCAGCAACGCTCCGCGCAGACCTACCTTGCCGCCGCGCAGATCTCGTACGACTCGTCGCTCGACGCGTACAAGTACGGCGTGCGATCGCTCGTCGATGTGGTCCAGGCGGAGGGTCAGCTTGCGCAAGCCCGTGTCACGGCTGTACGTTCCTTCGCACAATGGATGCAGAGCGCCGTTGCACTGAGCTATGCGAGCGGAGACCTGCTTCGCGGCAGCGTGACGCCGCGCGGAGTTCACCCATGAGACTCGCCCTTCGCTGCCTCGCATTTCCCGCTGCTGCTCTTCCCGCAATGTTTGCGATGGG
>JBEKFF010000266.1:0-4101 GCA_050013455.1 Acidobacteriaceae bacterium
GCCTAAGATCTTGTCCGAAGTCAAATTCCTGGGTTCCGGTCGGTTCAGCGGCAACTCGTCCCTGTCCCGGATTGTGGTCTTTCAGTTGCCTTCGCAGGCGCCTGATAGGGTTCGGGAATCATCGCCAACGATACACCCAGCCCCCCAAAAGCCTGACCGTATTCAGGCTCGAAATGCGCATAGGCCTGTGTTAACCGGCCAATCGGTGCCCATTTTCATTCAGGTGGTCTCGAGTTTTCTTATCTCGGCGAGGATCTTGATGAGGCGTTTGGAGAGCCTGAGAAGGCGATTGCGAGTGCTACCGACCGGGAGAGTGCGACGGAACATCTCCATGACATGTTGAGCGACGTGTAAGGAATCGATGAGTCCATCCAGGCCTTTGCGCACGGGCGCGAGTGAGGTCTTGGGCTGCGGAGCCAGGTGCCTGGGTTTGGAGCGGGCCAGTTGAAACTCACGCTGGAGATCGGTCAAGGTCACATCCACATAGCGCATGGTCATGCCCGGATCGGTGTGGCCGAGCAGCTTCATGACCGTAGCAAAGCCCACGCCGGCACGGAGCATCTCTGTTCCGTAGGTATGCCTCAACTGATGTGGAACGATACTGGTGGGCAAGCCGGCAGAGTGACAGGCCAGATGCAAGTAATCGCGCAGGCGCGCGAGAAGAGATACTCTCGATCCATGCCATGCCAGGAGTCGCCCGTTGTTAGGCAGCGGATCCAGAGAGCGGAAGAAGCGCAGTCGATGAACGAGATCACGGACGAAAGCATCAACAGGAACCATGCGTTCTGTTTTGAGTTTGCCCAACGGTACGTGGATCGCCCACTGGTTCGGGCTTATGGTGTGCAGGCAGTCATAAGAGAGGTCAACACACTCGCCGATGCGCATGCCGGTGTGGCGCAGCAACAGGAAGACATTTGCGGCAAGATCGTTGCGGCGCATCAACTCCTGCTGCAAGAACTTATCCTGCTCTGCGGTAAGCGGACGCGGCAGGCTCTGCGGTGTGCGCGGAATATCTTCGCGCCGTATCATGTGAGCCAGTTCAGCAAGCTTGTGCGTCCAGGCCAACTCGTTCAAGACGGCACGCAGAGCGATCAGGCGTCCAATGCAGGTAGCCGTAGCCAGCGGCGGAGTCTGTGCGCGCATACGCGACATCCATCCGAGGGCGTGCGGATCGCGCCGCAGTTGTTCGAGGCCGGTAACGCAAGGTTGCTCGGCGCCGAGATAGACGAGGAAGCTGCGCACCGCGATGTTGTAGTTGCGTTCGGTGGCAGGGCTGAGCGCGGTGGAGAGGGACTCAACGGCGCGCGCGAAGGCAGGCGCCAGCGGATGTTGGAGCGGAGGACGACGCCAACGCTTCACAGGGCGATCCTCGGCTGGGGATGGATGCACTGCGCCGCGGCGCGGGCATACTGAAGATAGACGTCCTGCGGGGAGACCTGCACATAGTGTAGGGTGGTTTCGATGTCGGCATGGCCCATCAACTGCATGAGAGCGGGCAGGCTGATTCCGGCACGTACCATGTCCGAGGCAAAGGTATGCCGGAAGCGGTGTGGGTTGGCGATCTTTACACCGGTAGTGCGACGATGATGGCGGAACAGGGAGCGTAATCCCGCTGCCGTCATGCGCTGGCCGCGCGCGGGGCCTTTCAAGACCACGAACAGTGCTGCCGAGCAGGGATCGGGCCGCTCCAGTCGCAAGTAGTGATCGAGCAGTTGCGTGGTCTCTGGGGCCAGGGGCAGGAAGCGCATCTTGTTGCCCTTGCCGCGCACGCGGAGCTGACCTTCGGATAACAGCACGTCATCGCGGTTCAGGGCTATGACTTCGGCCGAGCGTAGTCCATGCATAAGCATCAGGCCCACGATGGCCAGGTCGCGCGCTGTGCGAAAGCTCGACCAGAAACGCGCTACTTCGTCGACTGAGAGAGGAATGATGGTGAGCTTGGGTTCCCTAATGCGCAGTCTGCTGAGATCGAATCTGGGCCGGCCGAGGCCCATCGGTCTGCGATGCAAGTAAACCTGATGGAAGCCGGGTGCGGCCTGACAGGGAGCATCGGGGAACTCGTTACGGATAGCGCGATCGGCACAAGCCACGCGGTCGTTGATGGTGGAGGCAGACGGCGGCGGTTGATGGCTGGACTGGAAGCGGATGTAGTCGAGCAAGGTCGAATCGGCAAGGTCTGCCTCGGAGATGTCGCCGGTGTGATGAACGCTCTCCCACCAGCGCACGAAGTGCAACAGGCTGTGCGCATAGCTGTAGAGGCTCTTGTTGGCAAGTCGCCGGACATACTCACGGTCCAGATAGCGGTTGATCCAGCCG
The DNA here is from genome assembly GCA_050013455.1 of Acidobacteriaceae bacterium. Lineage (GTDB taxonomy): Bacteria > Acidobacteriota > Terriglobia > Terriglobales > Acidobacteriaceae > Granulicella. The sequence continues at coordinate 2,317 of JBEKFF010000266.1, forward strand.
ACCTCTCGGCCCGAGTCCTGCTCCACTACGCGAAAGGAGCTGTGTGCCCCCGCTGCAGTCTTGATAGAGATCACGCGGAACTTCATGGCTGTGCCGCCTCCAGGAGAGACTGGAACTGATGGGCATCTCCGCCGACGACGAAGAAGGAGTTGGGATCGTGCCCCTCGGGCAAAAGAACCCGCCGAGTAGAGATACCGTGCGCGGCAAGCCGATGCGCCAGCTGTTCTGCTGCCTGCCGGCCACTCTGGTTGGCATCATCGTCGAAAGCGATATAGACGGTGCGCGGGCCCTCGCTTAGTTGGCGGAACTGGTCGGCGTTGAGATGCGTGCCCAGCGAGCAGGTCACGTTGGAGAAACCCGCCTGACGCAATGCGGCATAGTCGAATAGGCCTTCGACAAGAATCACCTCGGAACAGCGCTGCACCCTCTCCCATGCATACAAGCCGCCTTTACCGCCAGCCAGGAAACGGTGAGCAAATGCTGCGCCGATACTGCGACCGTAGAGGTTGAGGACCGGTTCGCCCTGACGCAGCGGGAAGACGATGCGTTGGTAGAAAGCATCGGAGCCCTGCGTGTTGATCAGGCCAGACTGTCGCAGCAGATCGAAGGAATAACCCTGTGCCGTAAGGTGACGGCGCAGACTTCCGCCGGGGGCGTACCCGATCTCGAGTTCCCTGATCAGGGCGCGATCTTGCAGTCCGCGCCGGTTGAGATAGCTGAGTGCCTCTGGGTAATTATCGAGTTGCTGCCGATAGAAAACAGCAGCCTGCTCAAGCACCGCGACAGGGTCGGCTTCTGGAGTGGTCCGTGGATCAAGAGATGCGAGGCTCTGGCGGAACGACAGTCGGCGGGATAACTGGACGAAGCGAATAAGATCTCCGCCCTGGCCGCAGCCGTGGCAGTAGAAAACATCCTTGCGCGTGTTCACATAGAACGACGGATGGCTCTCCTTGTGCAATGGACAGAGCCCGACGAACTCCGATCGACTCGCAGGATGACCCATCCAGTTGTGCTGCCGCAGATAGTCCAACAGCGGCATCCGCCGCTTGAGTGTTTCGACGTCTTCGCCCACAACGCTTTTTCGCCTCCGGAACCCAGCGTAGGAGCAGGACGCTGGAAACCCAAGGCAACGATGGTGGGTGAAGGGATTTTTCTTAAAGACGCAGCGGCCAGAGATTTTGCAAAGCCGGAGTTATCCAAGGCAATAACCCTGCTTCGTCAACACTCTGACGACCACGATCCAGCCAATGAGCTATACGAGTGACGGTCTGATGGAGGAAGGAAACAATCAGCTGGGTCGAGTCCAGACCGCTCGACCAGCGGCGGACAGTGGATGGATCAGGTAATCGATCAGGATCCTTGAGCTTGGGCAGCGCCTTATCCCAGCAACAGTGCTCTACAAAGCGCAGCAGCAATGCCTGGCAGCGCGCTACCAGGCTGTAATGCGTGTAAGGAAGCGAGAGAAGAGGAAGAAAGGTGAAAGTCTTTCCGCACCCAGAGCAGCGGCCGCGATGGATCGAGATCCAGTCGTGATGCTCATCGTGAGCCTGTTTGCGGCGACGGCCGTGGCCAATGATCGAATCCCGTTCACAAACCGGGCATCGGCGTAAGATAATCTTGTCGCAGTCTTCTGCCCAGTCGGTGGCAGGCCTGTCCGGCACAGCGGAAACTGAGACAAAGAGGATCGTATCTCACAGGGGTTCCGCCTCTGGCTTCGACCGGCCAAGATCATCGTCGGAAGCGGAGCCCCGCCTCCTGAAGAAAAATCCAACTGAAAGAAAATAT
>JBEKFF010000267.1:0-4088 GCA_050013455.1 Acidobacteriaceae bacterium
AACCGGTGCGACCGGGTTTGTCGGGGCGCATGTGGCGCAGCTTGCGGAGGCGCAGGGGGCGGAGCTGCGGCTGCTCGCGCGGGCTACGTCGAATACTTCGCGGCTGCCCAAGAGTGCGGATGTGGTGGTGGGAGATTTGCGCGCGCCGGAGGGGTTTGCTGCGGCGCTGGTGGGTTGTGATGCGCTGATTCATGTGGCGGCGGATTATCGGCTGTGGGTGCCGGATCCGGCCGAGATGTACAAGGCGAATGTCGAGGGAACGCGGGAGCTGCTGCGGCTGGCGCGCGAGGCTGGCGTGCGGCGCGTCGTGTACACGAGCAGCGTGGCGACGATGGGATTCAAGATGGATGGGACGGTCGTCGACGAAGAGACGCCGGTGAGCGAGGCCGACATGATTGGCCACTACAAGCGGTCGAAGTGGATGGCCGAGCAGGTGGCGCTGGAGGCTGGGCGCGCGGGGCAGGAGGTGATCGTGCTGAATCCGACGACGCCGATTGGGGCGCTGGATACGAAGCCGACGCCTACCGGGCGGATCGTGGTGGACTTTCTGAATGGGAATTTTCCGGCGTATGTGGATACGGGGTTGAACCTGGTGGATGTGGAAGAGATTGCGCGGATGCACCTGGTGGCGCTGGAACGTGGGCGCGTTGGGGAGCGTTATATTTTGGGTGGAGAGAATCTTACGCTGAAACAGATTCTGGATCGGCTGGCGGCGATAACGGGAATGAAGTCGCCGGAGGTGAAGGTGCCGCATGCGGTGGCGATGGCGTTTGCGTATTTCGATGAGACGGTGACGGGGAAGTGGCGCGGCAAGGAGCCGAGGGCCACGGTGGAGGCGGTGCGGATGGGGCGGAAGATGATGTTTGCGAGCTCGGCGAAGGCGGAGCGGGAGTTGGGGTTGCGGGTGGGGAGTGTGGAGGGCGCGCTGCGGGAGGCTTGCATGTGGTTTTGCAAGAATGGGTACGTGGATAAGGCGCGGATCCGTTGTACGGGCTGTTAGGGATCATGACAGCAGGCGTTGAATATCCTGCAATGGGTTTTGTTGCGTAACGTGTTGCAGGCGAGAGGGTAATCGCAACGACTTTTTGCATGTTGCATGCGGAGTTTCAGGCTTGCCTGTGGATGGTTCCAGAGACATTGGTTTGCGGAGCGCAGTCCCCGCGAATCGTCGCTGAGTGCATTGGCGATTTGGTATCAACCGAGAAAATGGACTGTAACTGCCGGATTGCCGACCATCCGGCAGCCATCCGTCGCTCCTCCGCTCAGAAGCAAAGCTACCCTTCCTGCACTACTCCAGGTCCAGCGTCCAGATAAGCAGGGTCGACGTGTTGTCGTCCACCGCCGCAAAGATCGCCTTGTCGTCTATCGTCCGCACCGCCAGGCCGAACGCTCCGCCCGGATTCGGATCGACCGAGAGTTGCTTCACAAACTTCCCGTCGATCGTAAACTCAACGATCTCGCTCGGCTGGTTTGGATCGGGGTTGATGCCGTCGTTGTTGGAGACCAGCAGATGGCCATTCGGAGCCATCGTCATCCCCAGCGCTCCGTGCAGATGGACATTGTCCTGGTAGATCATGCTTCCCAAACCATCGTCACTCTTCCGATCGGCCGCATTCGACACCGCGAAGACTGCGTTGTCACCCGTCGAAGCAACATAAAGCACGTCGTGCCGGCTGTCGTACACCAGCCCCGTAGGCGACACAAACAGCGTCACCGGATCCCCGCGGTGGATATACCCCGATGCAATCGTCTTCGTACTCCACAGCTTCAGGCCGCTCGAGCTTACCGTGAAGTCCATACGGATGACCGTTCCCGTCAGTGCATTGGAGACAAACGCAATCGCTGAGTCTCCCCCATCCACCAGCGCCATGTCCCACGGTCCCTGTATCGCCGCATGGGTGATCGTCTGTATCAGCTTGCCCTGATTATTTATCACCAGCAGCGAGCCAGCTCCTGCCGTTCCGAAGGTACCATCCGCCGTCGGAGAGTTGCCAACGACGACCAACCCCACCTGCAGAGTTCCCAACGCTGTCGAAAGTCCCAGCGGCGCCACACCCTGGAAGAAAGTCGTCGGCGCCGCGCTCTTTGAGATGCGGGTGATGGTCGTTCCCGTTCCCTGCAGGTTCGCGCTATTGTTGAAGTTCGAGACAAGAATGTCTCCGTGCTTTAGCGGACCCGAACCGGTCTGGAAGTTGTCCGGAACGAACGCGACGCCGTACGGATTTACATCCCCATTCGCCGGTATCGTCGAAACACTTCTTACCGGGCTCGGGAGAAATGCATCACTATCATGCTGTTGCCCCAGGCCGATGCCAGTCGCACTGGCCAGCAGCGTAACGACGGTGAGAGCGCTGCGCCAGCCAGTCACACTGCCTCGCCGAAGTATCGGTGCATCCGTGTCACGCTGGCAGAAAGATTCGTGGATTCTCATGTCGCATTTCCTCAAGGTGTGAGATTCCTGCCTTGGGGAACACCACAGAACCCATCCCTCAGCAGTGGGACGAAAGCATAGTCCACCAACGTCGGTCGAAGCGTCTACGAATTGTCATTCCTTTGTCGTTTCCATGTTTCTGCGAGAGCGGGCTTCTCTTCAGACGTCCCACCGGCGTGCCTGGCAGGAAGCGTCAGACAGGATATCGATCTTCGGCAATGAGGAAGTCTGGCAAGCCGGGTCGCGCGGTCAGTTATGGAGCAACAGCTCTCTCGTTCTTCCCGCTATGGAGCAGCACCGTCGATTGTCAACGATCGACGGGCTAACCGGAAGTTGAGCCTCAGTTGGCAATAGCATGCCAATGCACTCATCGAGCTTGCCGTTGGTGGGCCGGACAACAACGGCAAGCTCCGGCATGGGGAGCCATGGCACGTGGCTTCAGGTGGTGTGGAAGCCGGCGCGCTGGAGGGCTATCGGGACTTCGGGGTTGCGGGCGAAGGTTTCCCATACGAAGCTGGTGCGGAGGTTTTCGGCTTGCACGAGGCTGATGCCCTGGTCGATGCCGAGGACGTCGGGGTCGTAGTAATTGGCTTGCGGGTGGAAGGCGTCGCAGAAGCCGTAGCGGCCCCAGGCCTTGTCGCCGTAGTTGGCTTTGAGCGCGCGCTGGACGCGGAGGCAGGTTTCGGGGACGAAGGGCAGTGAGCCGGCAGTGGCGTTGGGGACGACGGAGCCGTCGATGGGGCCGAAGCCTTTGCCTTCGGCGTCGGGGCCACCCCAGGCGGTGTAGCCGTGGGCGTAGTCGGAGGCGCTGATGCCCCAGTAGTCGGGGGAGTAGGGCTTGCCGAGGGAGAGGCAGAAGGCCTCGTGGGCGCGGGTCGCCGTGATCGAATTAGCGAAGTAGTTGGCGTAGCGGTCGCGCTTGTTGCGGAAGTCGAAGAAGGCCTGGCTGAACTGGTGGGTGAAGAGAGGATCGTTGCCGCTGATGAAGGTGAGGCCGTCGTAGTGGATGGTTTGGCGGGTCCAGGCGTTCCAGCTTGAGGGGTCGACGGGATGGGTCGGAGAGCCGATGGCGAGGAGGTAGATCATCATGAGCTCGCAGTAGCGTTCCCAGCGCGCGCTGAGGAAGCCGGACTCGGGATGCCAGCCCATGGAGAAGGTGGTACCGCCGTTGAGCATCCAGGGCCAGTCGACGCGGTTATAGATGAGGGTGGCGAGGTCGTGGATTTCTGCGTCGCTGGAGAAGTGGGCGCGGGCGGTGAGGACACCGCAGAGAAGCAGCGCGGTGTCGATCGAGGAGACTTCGTTGTGGGCGATGCGCTCGCCGGTTTCGACGTGGTTGAAGTGGTAGAAGAAGCCGTGGACGTTAGGCAGCTTGTGGGCGTGGAAGCGGAGGGTGCGGCGAACCTGCTCGATGAGCTGGGCGTGGGGAAAATAGTTGCGCTTGTCGGCGATGGAGAGCGCGGTGAGGCCGAAGCCGGTGGCGGCGATGGAGGCCATGGGGCGCGGATCGATCTTAGCGGGAAGGTTGAGGGGCGTTTGCGTGGCGGCGGCGCGGTCGAGGACCTGGCCGGTGTTGGGACTGGCCTGCTCGATGAAGAAGAGGCAGGCGCGGCGTTCCATGTCGTCGAGGAAGGCTTCGTCGTCGTGAGTGAGACGG
>JBEKFF010000268.1:0-4063 GCA_050013455.1 Acidobacteriaceae bacterium
TGCTGAAGAGCGTAGAACCACTCCGCGCCGGTCCCCACCACAGTGTCTGTTTACCGAAGGTGAACTGGTTATTCGAAAAGGTATAGGAGACATACGCGTCCAACAGCCGTCCACGCGTAAAGCCCGTCGGCGGCCCCAACGCGCCCGCAGATGTGAAGTCTGCTGCAGCGATTGCCTGCTGAACTGTGGCATCCGGAATGGGAGCAAATGGAACACGCTGAATCTCCGCGCGCGCATAGACAGCGAAGGATCCCGCCGCGGCATGAAAGGAGAACCCCGTGTAGTTATTCTCTCCCTCCGCAAACGGGCGCCCATAGTCATCGACAATGGTCTCGGCAAAATGATAACCATCGGTGAGGGGTCTCCCCGCAATGGAAGTGCTGCGTTCCTCGACCGCCTCGAGGCGGAAGTCACCGTTGCGCACTCCCTCGACCTCTTGCTGCTCCACCGCGAACTCTCCTTTCAGGTTGCGCAGTAGGACGGCAGCATCGGAAGGCGGCTTTTGATCATGAGCGATGCGTTTGCCGGCTTCCTTCACCATGCGAGCGCAGGCAATGCGCGTCCAGGGACGGAGACTGAAGATAACGCTCGGGACATATCCCTCCGCTGCGAGACGATCGAAGGCGGGATAAACCCAGCTCTCTATCGGCACGTACGTGGATGCCATGTCAGCCGGGTTGTGCGGATTGAATGGGTCGCTAGCTCGTATCATCGTCGTGGGCATGAGAGATGCAAGGAAGAGCGCTATGGAACGTGGTGAGAACATGGCTTGCTAGAGGTTCGCCACGGCTGCGGTGATGGCAATTGAAGAAGCCAGTTGTGCGGCTGTCAGCAGATTTCGCCAAAAGAGAGACGCGCCGATGACCTTTTGTGGCACGACAACGACATCGCCCGGATCAAGCTTCGTTGAAAGCACCCCTGGATCAAAGGCACCCCCTGAATGACGTCCAATGACAGAGCCGTTGGCACGGATCACAAAGATGTTTTTACGGTTCGCAGTATCGCTGGTTCCGCCGGCGTGCTGGAGATACCACTTGGCAGTCATGCCGGCAGTAAAGGTGAGAGCGGTGACGTTGTAGACCTGCCCGGTTACGAGGACAAAGCTAGGGCGCTTCGGAATAGTCAACACATCTCCTCGACGCAATTCAATGTCAGCCGGTGTATTGGCCCAGCTATTAATGTCGGATGTGATGTTGACGACCTGGCGACCGCTCGCCGGCTGGCTCTTCAATTGAGACAGGACCTGGTCTTGCTGTGCCTGGATAAGTTTCAGGGTTGTTCCTGAATCACCCGACCCTAGGTTTGGCGAAAGGCGTGCAGAGGCCGAGCTGGTCTCTATCTGACGAATGAGCTCTTCCCTGCTCTTCTCTTCCAGTTGGCGCACCTGTTCCCGGACCAGCACCGCTCCAGTGGGATAAGCCGTATCGCGGAATCCTCCAGCCCGGCGTAGTACGGAGCTGAGTCGTTCTCCTTCTTGGAACCCATACGTCCCTGGGAACTTTACTTGTCCGATGATGGTCACCGATTCGCCAATTTCGTTCCATCCAGTGATCTGATGAATCGTTAATATGTCTCCAGGCTTGAGCGAAACATCCGCGCCTGGATTGCTTCCATTGACCGCTGCTCCAATTGGAACCGTCGCGAGTCTTCCGTCGATTCGGTTTCCATCGACTATTCCGTAGCTGGTCAGATCGGCGCTCTCCAACAGCGCATCGCGCTTGAAACCGCCAGCCATGCGTACCAGTTGTGCGACCGTCATGTCCTTCGACAACGGATAGGTTCCCGGACGAAGCACCTCACCCTGGATGCTGACCTTCGGTGCGTCGACTTGATAGCGACCGAGAATGCGAACGGTATCGTACGGTTGGAGATCTAGATTTGCATTACCGATGAGTACGTCGGGCACGTCGAATTCAATGGTCTCTGCATGGAGATCTGGAGGAACAAGCCGAATAATCTCACCATGCGCGGCTGGCTCCGGCAGCATATCGCGATAGCTGTGAAGCACATCGCTCAGGCGCATGCCGTCGGTGTAAGGTAAACGACCAGGCCGCGCCACATGGCCTTCGAGATAGATAGCGCGCTGGCTGTACGGCAAGATGGGGCCGATGCGGATACGATCTCCGTCTTTCACCTGGTAGGTTGCAACGGCGTCACTTTTGGATGGCGAACTTCCGTCGTCAGCGCCCTTGAGCGTTACTGTCTCGCGCTGATGGTTGCTATCTATGCGATCGATCGTGATATGGCCGAGCGAGGCGGAAGCCGTCACACCGCCGGCATCGCTAATCAAGGAACCAAGCGTTTCGTCACCAGACTTGACCTCGTAGATCGCGGGCCGCTTCACCGCGCCGGAGATAGCAACCTGCGGACCTGCCGGAGGCACAAGCAGGGTGTCCCCACTTTCGAAATGGGCACTTCCATTCCGAACTCCGTGCAGCAAAAAGTCATATAGATCGACATCCTCGATCAGTTGTTGGCCTCGATAGTGGCGTGCGACACGCAGAGAACCCACGGATGTTGGTCCTCCTGCAGCATAAAGCGCACTCAATGGCGTCGCGAGTGAGCTGATGTCATAGCCGCCGGGCCGTTGCACATCGCCGACAACGTACACTCGCACCGAACGCAAACGCGAAACGGTGACGGTCGCCTGCACATCCCGATACTGCTTCTTGAGCGCTCCCTCAATCAAATTCTCCGCCTGCTGGAGAGTGAGCCCTGCGACATCAAGGGAGCCTGCATCGGGCAACAGAATACGGCCGTCGCGATCGACGACGCGACTGATGGTCTGAGTCATGCCGCCCCACATGTTGATCGTGAGCGTGTCCCCCGATCCGATAACATAGTCTGGCCCCAATGGCACATCGAGTGGAGTGTCGCGACCCGCACCTCCGCGGGCCATCGCGGAGACGTTTCGGTTCACGAAGACCTCGGAGCCAAACCGTTTCAAGGAGGCCGACTGTTCAGGAATCTGTGTGTACAGGTCGCGCATCGACTGAAGATTGTAGGGCGTCGGACGCCGAAGAACCTTCGGCAGGTCGGTAGAGGCGTTTACCGTCTGCCGTCCCCGCCGTTGATCACTGTCCAGGGTGTTCCCCTCAGAATTTATGGATTGAGTCGAGCTCATGGAAAGACCGGTTTGATCCGACGGCGACGTCCCGGAATCCAATCCCGCTGCCGCGGCCAGCCTGGTAGCGTCACTCCCCCCGGATGTTGATAGCGAGCGTCGTCCGGGAAACGGCTCGCCCTCCATGCTTCCGTCAACTGCATTCGGGCCAGCCGTCGGGAGATCGTTGGAGGATACATACCCGCGTGCTCGCAGAAACGTTGTTATGTTCGTGCGCAAGTCGGCATTCGTAGCAATCTGGTTGTAGAGCATCTCGTCGGTGATATCGTTCGCATCGACCTGCGTTCCCTGTTGCTGCAGGCGATCAGCGACCTGGGACTTCAACTCCACAACGAGATCTGGATTCTGTTGCAAGATACGGATGATCTGATCAGACGAGAGGGAGAGAGGAGTTCCCAGGCTATCTGCGCCTCGCGAGGAGCTGCGATCATCCTCGGTACCTTGGGTATCAGAAGAGCCTGTCAATCCTAAAGCAGGTCCGGTTACTCCTGAACCGATTTCTGTCGTATCTGAACCGCTATCGCCTGCGGCAGGGGCCATGCCTTGCGACGGAGCAGCCCCAGTCGGAATCTGGCCATGTGCACTGGCCGCAGGAAGACAGGCACCTGCTACTAACACAATCGCGATCAGGACAGCTCGGGTAAGTCGGTCGTAGAGGGTAACCATCTGAGAAGGATGGCATCCTGCGACGCTGGCATAACTGGAGAACGTGGGGGACTGAGACATTAGGCTTCTCTCTTCAGCTCCCACCGTAAATAACTGAAAAGATCCGGGTGTCATGCGCCGGTCAACGAATTGTCATTGCTTTGTTGGTGCTCTAGGTGTTTAGTCCCGGCATTTGATGGTGCATACTTTTCTGAGCGTGAGAAGGAGGCATTATGGGACAAGTTCTACACCGGAGCGCCACCACGACAGAGGCGATCCGTCGAGCGATACAAC
>JBEKFF010000269.1:0-4006 GCA_050013455.1 Acidobacteriaceae bacterium
CGCTACCTCAACGACACCCTCATCCCGGCCGATCCCATCCTCGACGCCGCCCTGAAGGCCAACGCCGCCGCCAATCTTCCGTCCATCGACGTCTCACCCAGCCAGGGTAAGCTCCTCCAACTCCTCGCCGAAACCCAGCGCGCCCACCGCATCCTTGAAATCGGCACCCTCGGCGGCTACTCCACTATCAACCTCGCCCGCGCGCTTCCCCCCGGCGGCAAGCTCATCACGCTTGAGCTCGATCCCCATCACGCCGAAGTCGCGCTTGCCAACATCGCCCGCGCCGGCCTCGCCCACGCTGTTGAACTCCGCCTCGGCCCCGCCCTCGACTCCCTCGCCCAACTGCACGCCGACCAAGTCGAGCCCTTCGACCTCATCTTCCTCGACGCCAACAAAGACGGCTATCCCCTCTACCTCACCGCAGCCCTCAAGCTCGCCCGTCCCGGCACCCTCATCCTCGCCGACAACGTCATCCGTGACGGCGAGATCATCGACGCCAACAGCACCGACCCCAACGTCCAGGGCGTCCGCCGCTTCCTCGAGCTCCTCGCCGCCGACCCCCGCATCTCCTCCACCGCGATCCAAACCGTAGGCAGCAAAGGCTACGACGGCTTCGCCATTGCGCGCGTCCTAAGCCTCTAGGAACAGGAAGTAGGAAACAGGAAGTAGGAAATTTGCCGTTGCCCTTGCCATTCTTTCTGTCATTCCCTCTGGGAATCTGCTTCTTCTTTTGCCTTTGCGGTTGTCTGTTTCACCGGATTAGCAGGGGGCTTCAGCCCCGTGAACACCCCCGCCACGAACAAGGGCTTTAGCCCTGGCCTCTTGCTCTTGCCCATCCTCCACCCTCCGCGCAATGTATCCTTGAAGTTCGAGTCATGAGCCCCACTTCCCCACGTTCGACACCCCGCCCCCGCGTCCTCTCTGGCATGCGTCCCACCGGCCGCCTCCACCTCGGCAACTACATGGGAGCCCTCTACAACTGGGTTCACCTGCAGCAGGATTACGACTGCTACTTCTTCATCGCCGACTTCCACGCCCTCACCACCGACTACGCCGACCCCGGCGACGTCCAGGCCAACAACATCGAGATCACCCTCGACTTCCTCGCCGCCGGCCTCGACCCCGGCCGCTGCGTCATCTTCAAGCAGTCTGACGTTCCCGCCCACTCCGAGCTCTTCCTGCTCTTCAGCATGTTCACCCCGCTCGGCTGGCTGGAACGCGTCCCCACCTACAAGGACCAGCAGGAGCAGATGCGCGAAAAGGATCTAGCCACCTACGGCTTCCTCGGCTACCCCCTCCTGCAGGCCGCCGACATCCTTCTCTACAAGCCAGACTTCGTCCCCGTCGGCGCCGACCAGGTTGCGCACGTCGAGCTCACCCGCGAAGTCGCCCGCCGCTTCAACTCCCTCTACCCCGGCGAATTCTTCACCTCGCCCGAGGCCGCCTCCTGGGAGATGCAAGCCATCCTCGAGAAGGCCCGCAAGCTCGCCGGCGAACCCAAAGACTCTACCCGCACCGACTTCAGCCCCCGCCAGCTCTTCGAGGCTGCCTCGCAGACTAAAAAGATCTCCCCCTTCGGCCGCCTGGATATCCTCCCCGAGCCGCAAGTCCTACTCACGCCCTCACCCAAGCTCCCCGGCCTCGACGGCCGCAAGATGTCGAAGAGCTACAAGAACCACATCGAGCTCTCCGAGTCCGACGAGAGCATCCGCGCCAAGCTCAAGGGCATGGTCACTGACCCAGCCCGCGTCCGCCGCGACGACCCCGGCAACCCCGACGTCTGCCCCGTCTTCGACCTCCACAAAGTTTTCTCTTCCGAAGAAACGCAGCAGAAGGCCGCCGAAGGCTGCCGCTCTGCCGGCATCGGCTGCATCGAATGCAAGAGCTGGGTAGCCGACGCCATCGTCGCCACCATCGCCCCCATCCGCGAGCGCCGCGCCGATCTCGAGCGCCGCCCCGGCGTCGTCAAGGACGTTCTCGCCAACGGCAAGGATCGCGCCGCCAAGCGCGCCAACCTCACCCTCGACGAAGCCAAGCACGCCATGGGAATCGCCTGAACATGAGCGAAGAAAAAAATCTCGACCCACAAGAAGATCTCGCGCAGCTGGATTCCGCGCCACAAGAAAACTCTGTCATCCTGAGCGAAGACGCGCGCAGCGAGTCGCAGCCGAAGGACCCCGAAGGCGCTGACCCCGACGACACCGCCGACGCCTTTTCAACCCCGGCTCCCCACACCCCGTTCGCCCTCGAGCACCCTCCCACGGCTCCGCCGCCCCCCGCGCCCAAACGCGAACGCGACAAGTCCCGCGACGAAGCTTCTCAATCCCCCTTCAGCATCACCGTCGGCCAGGTCTACGACGGCCCGCTCGATCTCCTGCTCGACCTCATCCGCAAGCAGAACATCGACATCTACGACATCCCCATCGCGCGCATCACCGCGCAGTTCCTCGAGTACACGCACCACCTCAAGGACGCGGACGTCGACGCCGCCGGCGAGTTCATCTATGTAGCCTCGCTGCTCATCCACATCAAGAGCCGCATGCTCCTCCCGCGCGACCCACTCACCCCCGAGTCCGAATCGGAAGATCCGCGCCGCGAGCTAGTCGAGCGCCTCCTCGAGCACGAGCGCTTCAAGGCAGCCGCGCAGATGCTGCTGCAAAAACAAATGCTCGAAGAAGCCACCTGGACCCAGTCCGGCCTCAAAAACTTCCTCCACGACGAGGGCGTCGATTCCACCGAGTCCGACCGCGAAATCGACGCCGACACCGTCGACCTCGTCCGCGTCTTCCAGGACATTCTCGACCGCCTACGCAACCGCCCCGTCCACAACATCGACGAGGAAACCGTCACCGTCGCGCAGATGATCGACTTCGTCAAGCGCCGCCTGCTCATGGAAGACAGGCCCGTCAGCCTGCGCCGCATGCTACAAAACACCAAGTCCGAGCGCGCCGTCATCTGCACCTTTCTGGCCATGCTCGAGCTCGTCCGGCTTCAGGCGATCGTCCTCCGCCAGGGCGACCACTTCGGCGACATCCTCGTCAAGAAGACCGACCGCTTCGACCAGGTCTTCGCCGAACAGGCCCAGGTCCGCGACGACTGGAGCTAAGCAGGAGACTATGCGGCTGCGCTGCGCGCACGCGTCGCGGCAGAGTTGACCCGTTTCCGCTTTTCCGCCATCCAGCGCTTCGTGCCGAACAGACCCTCCATCAGTCCCGGCAGATAAAGACCATCGTTCAGCTTCGGAAAGATAAGAGCGTCACCTGAAGGAGTGATCTCAATTTTCTTTAAGTCCGACGCCTTCGCATGTTCAAGCGTCTGGTAATCCTCTGGAACTATCGCGATTTCGATGCCTGTATTCAGCTTGATCAGGATACGTTTGATCGCTGGGAAATATGCGGCAGCCACCGCGTAGGGGAAGTCCCCACGCTTTCGCGTGCCGCGCGCGTCGACGTCTTGCCATTTTTTAGCGCTTGCCATGAACTTCATTCCACCTCTTCCAGAGGATGTCCAGATTATCGTTCAGGAACGCCTCCAACGCACGTTGATCCTTCAATTTCAGCGCATACTTTGCTCGCAGGCTGACCGGCCCATCCGTTCCATTCAACCAGAAGCTTACCTGGCTCTCGGCACCGAAGGCATGAACATGAGGTGGCGCATGATCGAGGGTAAAGATCATGATGTTGAAGCCGCGAAATCTCAGCACAGTCGGCACCACCCCACTCTATTCCCTCGCCACCATGCGATACCCTAAACACTCCGAACCCAACACCCGCAGGAGCCTCCATGCGCACCCACCTCCGTGTCTTCGCACTCACCCTCACCGCCGCGCTCCTGTCCCCCGCATCGCCTGCTCAAACTCCCGACAAACCCTGGCCCATCCGCGCCGTCATCGTCACCACCTTCGAGATCGGCAACGACACTGGCGACACTCCCGGCGAGTTCCAGTTCTGGGTAGAGCGCGAGCACCTCACAGAATCCCTCCCCTTCCCCGGCGGCCCAATCGACG
>JBEKFF010000270.1:0-3987 GCA_050013455.1 Acidobacteriaceae bacterium
CCCGCCGCCTTGCCCACCACCAGGGTGCGCACTCCCCATCGCCGCTTCAAATTTCGTCTTCTGCTCATCGGTCAGCACCGCTTCAATCTGACTATTCGTATCCTTCCGAATCGCCTGCACCTGCGTCCGCCGATCGTCCATCGAGACCGAACCATCCATCGCCAGCGCCTGGATCTTCTGCTGCTGATCCTGGAGCAGAGGAAGAATCTGCTCCGGACTCTGTTGCTGCCCCCGCCCACGCCGTCCCTGCATCGGCGATTGGGTCTGCGGCTGATCGGTAGTGTCCTGCGCCACGGCGACAGCGGTCATGCCCAAGCCAAGAGCCCCGCTAAGTACAACGGTCAAAAGCGTCCTTCGTCTCAATCCATTCCTCCAGCCGCAACCTGATGGCCGCGACTCTTTCCAGCAGGCATCATTCGTTCGATCACCCACCCTCGCTTAGACGAAGATCCAAAGCGATCAGCACCACCACTCAACTTTCTCGTAGCGAAACTTCGCCAACTTCGCGCCCTTAGCGTCAAAGCCCTTCGCCTAAGCCACCACAGGTGTCCTCACCCGCGGCGCAAACTTCCGCTTGTAATAAGCCGTCGTCAACACAATCGCCGGAACCCCCACCGCTGTAGGCCAAAGCCACAACCACACATGATTCCCAAACAACGTCGGCAAGGTCACCACGCTGAACGCAGTCCACGCTGCTATATAGCTACCAATAAAATTCCCCAGGTGCGTGTACCACCAGAACATCTTCTCCTTCGGCTTCCGCACAAAGCTCGCAAGTTGAACGGATGCCAGCCGCATCCCGATCAACCCAAACACAATCGCCACAATCCCAAACCCCTGGATCGCCTTCGGATCAAACGCCCCCAGCAGCGCCAGCAGCAAGCTCGACGCGAACGTCAGCACGCCCGCAAACCAATCGATAGGCTTCGCCTTCCCACCCCGCGCGAGATCCTTCAACTTCAGCACGCGATACCCCGCGAACGCTGCATAGAAACTAAACACCGCCACCATCGCCAAAAACAGCACTGGCCGATACAGCGCCATCGGCAGCGCCGTAGCCGCAACTCCGCCCATGCACCACAAATAAACCATCCCCCACCGCTTATGCGTGACGCCACCCTTCGCCGTAGCCAGCGCCACCGGCGCCAGCAGAAACGATCCAAACCCGAACCCCACATGCACGGTCAACAAAGCCTTCATCCAAACCGGATCAGCACTCATACCAACCTCCTCGAATACCTTCGCGCCTGTAGTAGCGCCGGCTGTTGCGCTTGCCCTTGCTGTTGCCCTTGCCCTTGCCTTTCTTGCTGTCATTCCCTCTGGGAATCTGCTTCTTCTTTTGCTCTTGCTTCTAGGTACCCCGAGGCTTCAGCCTCGGGTCTCATCAGCCCGACACGAATCAAACACCGCTCTGCCGAAGGCCGGAATGAAGCCCGAAGGGCGCAACGACTGATCTATTGCCGTTGCCCTAGCTGTTGCTCGTCCTCGCTTTCCTAACTACAGAGAACTGAGAGCGGGCAACTAATAGAACGTCGGCTTACTCACCAGCCCGCGCTTCTCCAACTCCGCAAACGTCTCATCGCACCACGCAATCGTCGCCTTCGCATGCATCATCCCGCAGCGCGCCGCCATCCTCCAGTACGGCATCGCCGGATGCCGCGCGTGCTCCATCTCCATCCGCAGCAGCGTCGCCTCAAACCGTTCCAGGTCGTCCTCGCAACGCTCGCGCTCCGCCACCACCTGCGCCGCAATCGCTCCACGCTCCGCCCGATCCCCAAAGAACACCTTCAGCAGCAGCTCATTCCGATGCACCTGCGGCCTGGCCTCCACCCCCAGCCACTTCCTCAGCCGCCGCTCCCCCTCGCCGGTCAGCTTGTATACCTTCTTCGCCCGCCCATCCTTGCTCTGCTCCTCCACCGTCGCCAGCCCATCCTTCACCATCCGCTTCAGCGCCGGATAAATCTGCCCATAACTCTCCGACCAGAAGTTAGCCGTGGACCGCTCCATCATCTGCCGCATCTCGTAGCCCGACATCGGCCCCAGACTCAGCAACCCCAGCAGCGACTCAACCGTAGATGTCTTCTCAAGACTCATAATGTTCCTGAAAGATATATATCTCAAAGATAGTTGTCAACACCTTTTTGTGCACGCGACACCTTTGTCCTGCCGGTCGGGCCCACTACGCGTGGGGCGGCAACTTCGTTGCGGGCAGAGGCCTTCGGCTGGGCGCTTCCGTTGGTCGCGAACTACATCCTCTTGCCGACCAGCGGGAGGCCCACGCGAAGCAGTAACAAGGCATGCGAACGCCCGCCCCACGCGCAGTGGGCACTTAGTGCAAGACAGTGACCCAACTGGTCCTTAAAGCCCGCCGAAACCCACCTCAGGCCGCATGGTAAACTTGCTTATGTGCCGGGTCCTACGCGATCTATTCCCGCCAACCCCGCCAGGTCCGGAAGGAAGCAACGGTAACGGGTCGATAGGTGCGCAGTAGGGAAACCCGGTACACTACCCCCCTAAATCCCTTACTCCCAACATCTGCGAAGATGGTCGCGCGCTTAACAGACCGCGCGGTAAGATTTGGGTAAGATGCTGAGTGCCGCATGTTTGCATTGGAGGTCGTAGTTTGAGTCTCACCCTGAAGCCCCGGAATTCCGTCCGCGCCAAAATTTCATCCGTAGGCTCCTATGTCCCACCCCGCCTGCTCACCAACGCCGACCTCGAAAAGATGGTCGCCACCAACGATCAATGGATCACCGAGCGCACCGGCATCCGTGAGCGTCACCTCGTCGACAAGGGTGTTGCCACCAGCGATCTCGCCACCGAAGCCGCGAAGATCTGCCTCGCCAAGCGCGGCATCGACGCCTCCGAAATCGAAGCCATCATCGTCGCCACCGTCACGCCCGACATGGCCTTCCCCGCCACCGCCTGCCTCGTGCAGAACAAGCTTGGCGCGCCCCACGCCTGGGGCTTCGATCTCTCCGCCGCCTGCTCCGGCTTCCCCTACGCCCTCCAGATGGGCGCGAAGCTCGTAGAGTCCGGCGCGCACAAAAAAGTCCTCGTCATCGGCTCCGACGTCATGAGCTCCATCATCGACTACACCGACCGCGCCACCTGCATCATCTTCGGCGACGGCGCCGGCGCTGTCCTTCTCGAGCCCTGCGAAGAAGGCGAGATCGGCCTCATCGACTACCACCACGAAATCGACGGCTCCGGTGCCGTCTCCCTCAACATGCCGGCCGGCGGCAGCCGCCTCCCCGCCTCGCACGCAACGGTGGACGCCAAGCAGCACTACGTCCACCAGGACGGCCAGGCCGTCTACAAGTTCGCTGTCCGCAAGATGTCCGAAATCTCCGAAGCCCTCCTCGCCAGCAACGGCGTAGCCGGCTCCGAACTCGGCTGCTTCATCCCGCACCAGGCCAACAAGCGCATCATCTTATCGACAGCCGAACGTTTGGGAATGCCGGAAGACCGCGTCATCATCAACATCGACCGCTACGGCAACACGACGGCCGGCACGATCCCGATCGCGATGAACACGGCCATCGAAGAAGGCCGCCTCAAGAAGGGCGACCTGGTCCTGCTAGCCAGCGTAGGCGCAGGCTTCACCGCCGCCGCCACTCTCCTCCGCTGGGAGTTCTAAACCCAGGCCCTTCGCCTCCTCCAAGCCGCCATCCTGAGCGAAGCGCAACGCGCGCAGCCGAAGGACCCGCCACCAAGCCAGTACCAACACATAGGCTCGGCCCTTTCGCGTGCAGGTCGCGCCTTTGCTCTAGTGGATGCCCTTGCCCTTGCCTGCGCCCTTGCCCTTGCCTTTCTTTCTGTCATTCCCTCCGGGAATCTGCTTCTTCTTTTGCTCTTGCTGTTGTTTGTTTTTCGCCGTCATCCTCGAGCGAAGCGAAGGATCCCTGTATTTGTCTTTGCTGTTGCTGTTGTTATTGCCTTTGCCTTTCTTTCTGTCATTCCCTCTGGGAATCTGCTTCTTCTTTT
>JBEKFF010000271.1:0-3984 GCA_050013455.1 Acidobacteriaceae bacterium
TCCAGCGCCGCACTCACATAATTCTTCGCGCCGTTGAGGCTAGCCGGGTCCGGCGTAGGCTGGTCATCAATCGCGCCCTCATACACAAGCTTCCCCAGCGGATCGATCACGAACATATCCGGCGTAGTCTTCGCGCTATACAGCCGCCCAATCGTCCCGGTGGGGTCAAGAATCGCCGCTGTCGGCGCAGCCTTCATCTCCCGCAGATAATCATTCTCCTCCGCAGGCGTAACGTTCCCCTGCTCTCCCGGAGCCGACGACAGCACGCTCAGCCACACTACACCCTTGGCCGTCCACTCCTTCTGCAGACGTTCCATGTTGCCGCTCTTGTAGTGCTTCTGCTCGAACGGGCAGCCCTTGTTCGCCCACTCCAGCACCACATACTTGCCGCGATACTGCGCCAGCGTCTGCACCTTGCCATTTGAATCTGTGCCCTTGAAATCCGGAGCCACCTCGCCTGGCTTCAACGCCAGCGCACTCGCGCACACCATCGCCAATCCCGCCGCCACCACCAAGCCACGCATCATCTTCATAGCAGCCCTCCTGCAGAATTCAGACGGCCAACCCGAACTTTCTGTTGCCGCCGACCCGCGCTCTCTACGCTCTACCCTCTATCCCCTATCCCCTGCCTTACTGCCCCATCGGCTTCGCGTCCTTCTTGATCGCGGTCAGCACGGTCGACTTGGTCAGCAACTCCGGCAGTACATCCGGATTCGACACCTTGCCCGGCGGATAGATCACGTACGTCGGCACGCCACTCCGACCGACGGCCGCCAGCTCTCGCGTAATCACCGGATCGTACTGCGTCCAGTCCGCCTTCAGCAGCTGCACGTGGTTTTTCTCCAGCGCCTTCTCCACGTCAGCGGACTTCAACACCGCGCGCTCATTCACCTGGCAGCTCAAACACCACGCCGCCGTGAAGTCGATAAACACCGGCTGCCCCGTCGCCCGCGCGGCCGTGAAGTTCGCCTCGGTATACGGCTGCCACACCAGCGTATCGACCGTCGGCTTACGCAGCGGCAACGCCAGCGCGATCGCAATCAGCACCACCGCCGCAATCCCCGACCCCCACTTCGCCGGCCACTTGCCCAGCGCCCATCCCGCGATTGCCAGCACCAGGAAGCCGCTCAGCAGCCACAC
The DNA here is from genome assembly GCA_050013455.1 of Acidobacteriaceae bacterium. Lineage (GTDB taxonomy): Bacteria > Acidobacteriota > Terriglobia > Terriglobales > Acidobacteriaceae > Granulicella. The sequence goes on from JBEKFF010000271.1 coordinate 1,141, forward strand.
TGTCCGGTCCACACCCTCAGGCGAATACAGTTGCCCATAGACCCACACCAGCCAGATCGCCGTTCCAAACAGTGGCACCGACACCAGCTGCTTGAGCGTCTCCATCCAAGCTCCCGGCTTGGGCAGCTTGCTCGTCCACTGCGGCTGCATGGTCAGCAGCAAGTACGGAAGCGCCAAGCCCAACGCCAGCGCCGTGAACACCACAAACGTCACCCAAGCCGCCTGCACCAGCGCAAACCCCACGGCCGCGCCCATCAGCGGAGCCATGCAGGGCGTCGCCACCACGGTCGCCAGCACGCCCGTAAAGAAGCTGCCGGTCAGTCCAGGCTTCTGCGCCAGCTCGCCGCCCGCGCTGGTCAGCGACAGCCCAATCTCAAACTGCCCCGCAAGCGACAGCCCCAAAAAGAACACCAGCGACGCCAGCACTGCGACAAACCCCGGCGACTGCAACTGGAATCCCCACCCCAACTCGCGGCCTCCTGCCCTCAGGATTAGTAGAGCTGCGACGATCACCCAGAAGCTAACAACGATCCCGGCGGTATACACCAGGCCATGCGCCCTCTGCCGCCCGCGCTCCTCATTGGCCGAGTGCGCCAAACTCAGCCCCTTCAAAAACAGCACCGGAAACACGCAAGGCATCAGGTTCAGCAGCAGCCCGCCAAGGAACGCCAGCCCAATCGCGCTGAACGCATTCAGGTCCGGCCCATTGCTCGTGTCCGGAGTTTTATTCGCCGTCATGGGCAGCGCCGCCACCGTCCCCGGCGTCACCGGCACCGTGAAGTCATACGCCTCGGTCGAACTCAGCTCCACCAGTCCATGCAGTGTCTTCGGCAGGCTGGTCGCATCCGCCGCCCGCTTCACCCAAATCTTGATGCCATCCGCCTGCGACTCCACCGGCTGCTCCGCCGCGTTATCGATGACCTCCTGATCGAACGGGTAAAACGCCGCATCCGTCTCCTTCGTCCCGGTCTTCAGCGTCACCTGGATCTGCTTCGCATCCCCCACCGCGCTCACGCTCATGGTCGCCGGCAAGGGCTTCGGCAGCGCCGCCATAGCCGAGCCAAGCGCCCCTACCGGCTCCGGCGCAGCCACCGGCCCCTTCACCACCTCCACGTCGATCCCCAGGTGCGCCTTGCCCGGCAAGCAAACGCTGCTGCACACCAGCCACGTCACATGCGCATCCAGATGCACCTTGCCCGGCTTCATGGTCGGCGCAGCCGTCAGCGTCACCGGAAACGCTACCCCATCCTCATACCCAAAATCCATGAGCGGCCCCAGCGGCAGCCGCGTCGGGGGAGGGAACTGCATCGGCCCCGCCGTGATTCCCTCCGGCAGCGTCCACTTAATCGCCGGCGGCTCGCCCGAGTCGCCCGCATTGATCCAGTACACATGCCAGTGCTCTTCGATGGTCAGCACCAGCCCCGCCTGCAGCGTCCCACCCACCGCAATCTGCGGCGACAGCGTCGTCAGCTCCGCCGTCAGATGTTCCGCCTTCACCGGCCCCGGCCCACCGTTGCCCACCTCAACGATCTGCGCTCGCGCCGTCGCCCCCCAAAACGTCAACCCGACCATCGCCAGCGACAAAACAGCCAGCCGTGCGCCCACCATCCTCAAACCTACATTCCTCATTCAACTATTGTAGAAGCTGAATCCCCGCAGAATTGTCATCCCTTTGTCGGGATCTTGCCGGGACCGGGAATTAACCCTCTATCGGATGCCCAGCCGCCGGTGCTCCACCATGATGCAGCGATCCATCACCACCCGGATCCCGCCGGCCTCGGCCTTCTCCGCCGCCTCGTCGTTCCAGATCCCCATCTGCACCCACAGATTCTTCAGCCCCAGCGCCAGCATCTCGTCCACAATCGCCGGAAGATACTTCGGCAGCCGGAACACGTTCACCACGTCCGGCTTCACCGGCAGCTCGCTCAGCGACGCATAGCTCGTCTCCCCAAGCGCGCTCGCAATAGCGGGATTCACCGGCAAAATCCTGTATCCATGCGCCTGCATGTAGGCCGACACGCCATGGCTCGCCTTGCCCGGATCATCCGACAGCCCCACCACGGCCAGCGTGCGCGGCGCCCGCTCCCGCCCGCCCAGCATCTCCAGCATCGTCTCCGCTTCATTCATCGCGTTCTCTCCAAGGACTACTGTATCCCTGTCTATCGCCGGATTCGGGGATTCACCGGTCAGATTCGTTTACAATCAGGTGTCGAAGGGTCCCGCGCAGATTTGGTCCGCAGTTCCGATTTCTTTTGCCGGAACTGTACGTCTATCACCTATCAAAGCGGCCTCTTCAGGGGAGTACTGTTTGTTCGTAACGTTGCGCCACATGCACCAGCCAGTAGGGAATCGCCTTCGCCGTAACAAGCTCGAAGGCATCGCCGTCCTCACGATCAGCTTCGCCGCCGCGCTTTCCACTGTTGGCTGCGGTAACCAGTATCGCCCCGTGGTCAGCGCCATCGGTCCCGTCGGACCTGCCGGCCAGCCTGAGAAGTTTGCCGTCGCCATTTCCACCCCCACCGCGACCAATTCGCTTGGCCTGATGACGGTCGTCGACTACGCCGGCGATACCGTGCTCGCCACGCCGCAGATCCTCGCCACTCCCAGCTACTTCCAGCTCAACGCCAATGGAACCCAGGGCTTCGTCATCAACGCCCAGGGATCGCTCAACACCGTCCCGCTCTCCAATCCAACGACCCTGCTCACCAGCAATGTCGTGCAGACCACCCTGCCCACCGGCTCCAACCCGGTGAGCATTACCTCGTTTGCGCCGGCCAGCGCGCTCCTCACCATCTTTATCCCCCAGGCCGGCACCAACACCATCGCTGCGCTCAACGCCGGCAC
>JBEKFF010000272.1:0-3917 GCA_050013455.1 Acidobacteriaceae bacterium
CAAGCGCAGTGTCTCGCTCAAGAATCTTGAGTACGAGAAGATTGAGCCAGCGTCCAACTCGTCGGTGCGTCAGAAGATCAAGCTCAAGCAGGGCATCTCCTCCGAGCCCGCCAAAAAGATCGTCGCGCTCATCAAGGATTCCAAATTAAAAGCGCAAGCCAGCATCCAGGGCGACACCGTACGCGTCACAAGTAAAGACCGCGATACCCTGCAGCAGATCATTGCGCTGTTGCGCGGCAAGGAACTCGGCATCGACCTGCAGTTCACGAACTTCCGCTCGAATTAGCGTTGATTTTGCGCAATCCGAGCTGTAACTGGCTTCAAATCACAACCTGACCATTCGTTCACCTGCTACTCTTAATCAATCATGAGCACGATCTCCATCGCGACGGCTGCCGAAGTATTCGACCTCCTGAAGGATGATCTTGCTGCGATTGAGGTCGAGTTTTCCCGGCAGGCCGACTCGCCGGTTGCCGTCGTCACGGACATCGCCAACTATTTGATAGCCGGCGGCGGAAAGCGCATTCGCCCGCTGCTGCTGCTGCTTTCAGCAAAGTCGCTGCATTGCGAGAGCGACGCACGCATCCGCCTGGGCGCGGTCGTAGAGATGCTGCACACCGCAACGCTGGTGCACGACGACATCATCGATGAGGCCAACACCCGCCGCGGCCGGCCCTCCTCGAACACCACCTGGGGCAACGCCAAATGCGTTCTTGCCGGCGACTGGCTGTACATGCAGGCCTTCCAGACCGCGCTCGCCGAACGCAACTTCCGCATTCTCGATCTGCTGATTTCGCTTACCCAGGAGATGGTCGAAGGCGAGCTGCTGCAGATGGAAAAGCTCGGCCACCTGATCAACGAGGAAGAGTACTTCGACCTCATTTACCGCAAGACCGCGTGCCTCTTCAAGGTGTCGATGCAGCTTGGCGCGGTGGTTGCCAATCCCGCCATCCGCGACGGCGAACGGCCGTTTGAGGACACACTGGGTGAGTACGGCCGCAACCTTGGCCTCGCCTTCCAGATCGTCGACGACGTTCTTGACCTCACCGCCAACGACGAGATCCTCGGCAAGCCTGCTGCCTCCGACCTGCGCGAAGGCAAAGCTACGCTGGCCGTGATTCACGCTCTTGAGCGCGGAACGGGAGCCGACCGCGAGGCCATCCGCACGGTGCTGGCCGACCGCAGCTTCGTCCGCGTCGCGCACGCCGACATCCTGGAGATTCTGCATCGCCACGGCTCGCTGTCCTACGCCATGGACACGGCCTGCGCCTATGCCGAGGCTGCGCGGCAATCCATCGCCGACCTCCCTGAGAGCGATTACAAGCGTGCCCTGCTTTGGGTCCCCGGCTTCGTTGTCAGCCGCGACCGCTAGCTAGCTCGGACGGCCAGCTACAGTCGGCCGTCGTCATACTCTTCCTCACCCTCGTCTTCCTCCTCGTCATCCGCAACCGCAACCGCCAGGTCCTCCACGCGCGGGCTGCCGTCCGCTTCCGGGTCCAGCAGCACCTGGATCCGACTTTCGGCGCTGGCCAGCTGCGCCTTGCACGCATCGGATAGCTTCACCCCGCGCTCAAACAGGGTGACATTCTCCTCCAGGGTCAGATCGCCCTTTTCCAGCTGATCGACCACCTTCTCCAACTCCGCCATCTGATCCTCAAAACTCGCCATTACGTCACCTCCTCGTACAAGCCCAGGACCTCGGTGGTCAAGGCGTATTTCCCGAAGGGCGCACTCACCTGCACGCCCTGCACGGACCCGCGAACGCTCTCCAGCATCTCGCGGGCGATCGCCACGCCCTCGGCCAGGGCCGCGTCCTTGTCGGGCGCCGCGGCCATGCGCGCCAGGATCTCGTCGGGCATGGACACCCGCAGATCATTCTTCATGAACTCTGCGTTGCGCACGCTGGTGAGCGGCCAGATACCGGCAATCACCGGGATCCGGAAGCCCTCAATGCGCCGCAGAAAATCTTCCAGCAGCTTCAAGTCAAAGACCGGCTGCGTAATGCAGAACTCGGCGCCCGCCTCCACCTTGTACGCGAACCGGCGCACCTCGTGTTCGATGTCGACGACCCCTGGATTTGCCGCCGCGGAGATCGTAAATCCCGTCGAGCCACCGATGGGATTGCGTCCGATGTCGAGTCCCTGGTTCAACCCGTGCACGATGTTCACGAGCCCGATTGCGTCCACATCGAAGACCGCGGTCGCATCCGGATAGTTCCCCATCTTGGGCGGATCGCCTGTCAGGCACAGGATATTTTTCAGACCGATGGACGCTGCGCCCAGCAGGTCGCTCTGAATGCTCAACACATTCCGATCGCGGCAGGTGTAGTGCAGAATCGTCTCGATGCCGACCTTCTGCTGAATCTGCACGCAGAGGCTTTGCGCGCTCATCCGCGCACTGGCGCGCGGCGAGTCAGGCACGTTGATCGCGTCGACGCCATAGCGCGCCAGCAAGGCTGCCCCGGCCAACTCCTTCTCGCAGTCGAAACCCTTGGGCGGAACAATCTCCACCATGGTCACGAAGTTGCCGTCGGCAATGCACTTGCCGATGTGCGACCGCTCACGCAACGGAGGAGGCTCAATGCCCGCCTCGCGCGCCGCACCGGTGGTCACGGTTGCGGCCGCCGGGTCCACGCGTGCGACCGCGCTCTCGCCCGCATCCTGTGCCTCCATCGCGCGCAAGGCACTGCGCATCGCACGAATGTGCGCCGGCGTGGTGCCGCAACAGCCGCCCACCCAGCTCGCTCCTGCGCGCACAAACTTGCGCGCAAAGCTGCCCATGTACTCGGGCGACGTGAGATAGATATTTCGCCCCTCCACATTGCGCGGCATGCCTGCATTGGGCATGGCGACGATGGGCAGCGTGGTCACCGCGCGCATACGCTCCACCGCGCTGAGGACAGCGGCCGGCCCGGTACTGCAATTGCATCCAACCGCGTCCGCGCCGACGGCGACCATGCGCTCGGCGGCAACCTCGGGGCTCGTGCCGTCGAGGCAATTCGATTCCTCGTCCACCGTAAACAGAACGACCATTTTCAACTGCGGGGCTACCGCGCGCGCGGCCAGCACGGCCTGCTCTGCCTCGTCCACCGACATCATGGTCTCGAGCATGAGCAGGTCGACGCCGCCTTCCGCCAGCGCCGCAATCTGCTCGGCGAAGGCTGCGCGGGCCTCCTCCAGGCTGGTTTTGCCCAGCGGTTCCAGCCGCAAGCCCAGCGGTCCCATCGCGCCTGCCACAAACGCCTGGGTTCCCTGCTTCTCGCGGATGGCGTCCACGCATTGGCGGGCGATGGCTGCGCCGGCACGGTTGAACTCGCTCACCTTGTCGCGCAGGCCAAAGCGTTCCAGCCGGAAACTATTGGCTCCGAAGGTGTTGGTCTCGATGATCTGCGCGCCTGCCTGCAGATATTGCTCGTGCACGGAGCGCACCGTCTCCGCCTGGGTTACGTTCAGTTCGTCGTAACAGCGGTTGATGAACACACCACAGCTGTAGAGCATCGTGCCCATTGCGCCGTCGCAAAGGACGGTTTCACCCTCGAAAAGTCTGTCCACCGCAGATGCCATTGATCTCCTCTACCGCCCCGCAATTTGGATCGTCTAATCCTCAATCGTATAACGCTGGGGGCTTCTCCGCCTGCCTTGGGAACAGGCCAAATCCCGGACAGATTCGGTAGTTTGCCCTGTTATACTTGGCTTATAAATTGCACAACCCGCGTAGTTGGCGGCTGACGTTTGGAGCGGTTCACGTTGAAGATACGAAGTTTCTCGGCCCTGATTGCGTCGGGCATCCTGCTGGCCACGGCCACGCTTGCACTCTCTGGTTGCGGTGTCGTCGTCCTGTACAAGACTCCTGAGTACGGCTATGCGGGTCGCCCTGTACCGCCAAGCCAGTTGCTTGAACGTGTCCTTGTGGCATTT
>JBEKFF010000273.1:0-3912 GCA_050013455.1 Acidobacteriaceae bacterium
CGACTCTGATCTTCGCTAAATTTGATTGAACCTCATCTTGGTCCAGATCTCCGTAGCACGGCTATCGGTTGATCTCGGAGTTTTCCAGAGCTGATCAGGAATTCATCCCAGTGCGCTCAGTTACGATCCTCGCAACCCTTAGGATGCCCCATTTTGCGATTCGGGCATCTGCCGGAACCCACGCTATACCTCTGCAAGCTCATCGGGTACGTTAACCAACCGGAATACACACGGCGAGATTTCAACCCCTAAAGCCCGCGGAACATCATGATCTTACGCTTGGCCACCAGGAAGTGCAACCTTTAAAGAGGTGCATCGAAATCGCGAGGAACCTTTGCTTCAGCCAAACAGCCTCACCACCTATTGATAAAGCTGATTCCCCCGGAAAGCCGACGGGCCATCTCCCCTCCCCGGAAGATGGCCCTAGCCCCTAACAGCCAGTCACTGGCCTCCAAATGATCCTCTCGGCGCCGAAGCTCCCGAAGGGCCCTCGCTTGGCAGGGCGGAAATTCCTCTAGATGGGAACCCCTACATCCCTTTGCCCGTGAATTGCTCAGGCTCCAAACATCCGTCGCTCAAGCTCTCTGTTCTGCGGCTTGATCTCGAACACCTGTGACTGTTGCAATCTTCGTACCAAACCCAAAATGGCCGTTTCCCTTGGAAACTACGAAATCCCGCTACCAAAAACCACCAAAAACCGGAAATGCTGCCCTCCAACCTCCGCTTTTCGGAAGAGTCGCACCCTCTCATTCCCGCATCCAATCGCGCGAATCATTGACCCGACTCATACGGTCTCCTATAATTGCGGTCAGCCGACTGACCTCTCGCGCCCGCGACCCTCTCCTTCATTTTTTTGATGATGACACAGAGCAAGCGGACAACACCTACGGGTGTCTCAACGGGCGGAGGAAGGTTCGGCAGCCTTCCCTGCGGCGCTTTGTGCCGCGAGTAACCCAGCCGAAATCTCCGGAATCCGGATCCTTGTAAGGAGTCTCACACACCGCATGAACCGTACCTTTGTCTTTGCTACTGCGCTGGCAACCGGCCTCGCAGCCTCCTCCCTCCTGGCACAAACCACCAAAGCACCGGCAACCACGCATCCTGCAGCCTCTGCCGCCCCTGCCGCTCAGGCCGAGGTCAAGCCGGAAGCCATTCCCGCAAAGGTCGCCGTCATCGCGTTTGAGCAGGGTGTCGTCGCCACCAACGAAGGTCAGCGCGCCGTACTCGATATTCAGAAAAAGTACGAGCCCAAGAAGAACGCCATCGATGCCCAGTCCGCTGAGCTCGATTCGCTCAAGAAGCAGTACCAGGCACTCCCCGCCACCATCTCCGACGAGGAGCGTGCCGGCCGCATGAAGACCATCGACGACAAAACCAAGGCTCTCCAGCGCGACGTCGAAGATGCTCAGAACTCCTACAACACCGATGTCCAGGAAGCGTACGGCAAGGTCGCCCAGAAGTTCGGCGGCACTGCGGTTAAGTATGCCCAGGATCACGGCTTCACCCTGCTCTTGAACATCGGCGGACAGCAGCAGCTTCCCACCGTGCTCTGGTGGCAGCGTGAAACCGATATCACCCAGGCCACCATCGATGCCTACAACGTAGCTTCCGGCATCGCAGCTCCTCCGCCGCAGGCTCCCACGGCACCCCGCCGCGCACCCGCAGCTGCTCCCCACCAGTAACTCGTAGCAGCGCACAACAATCTGCAAAAGCAATGGAGGCCCTCGGGCCTCCATTCTTTTGCCATAACCCCTCAGAACTTATTTGAAAACCTCGATGCGCTTGTCCTGCGGGACGGGCCCACTACGCGTGGAGCGGCAACTTCGTTGCGGGCAGACGCCTTCGGCAGTAAAAGGGCGTGCGAACGCCCTACTCCTCGCCCACCTTCAACACCGCGAGGAACGCCTCCTGCGGAATATCAACTTTCCCAATCCGCTTCATCCGCTTCTTGCCTTCCTTCTGTTTCTCCAGCAGCTTGCGTTTCCGGCTGATATCCCCGCCATAGCATTTCGCGATCACGTTCTTCCGAATCGCCGTCACCGTCGACCGCGCAATCACCTTCGACCCAATCGCCGCCTGGATCGCCACTTCAAACATCTGCCGCGGAATCAGTTCGCGCATCTTCTCCACCAGCACCTTGCCGCGATCGTACGCAGCATCCTTGTGCACGATGATCGAAAGCGCGTCCACCGGATCGCCGCCAATCAGAATATCCATCTTCACCATCGGCGAATTCCACGTGCCCGACAGGTGATAGTCCAGCGAAGCATACCCGCGCGACACCGACTTCAACCGGTCATAGAAATCCAGCACAATCTCGTTCAGCGGCAGTTCATATGTCAGCATCACGCGCGTCTCGGACACGTACTCGATATTCTGCTGCCGTCCGCGCTTGTCTTCCACCAGCTTCAAAATGTTGCCGACATACTCTTCGTTGGTCAGAATCTTCGCCGTAATCACCGGCTCTTCAATCTCTTCGATCTCGGTCGGATCCGGCCAGCGCGAAGGATTATCCACGCTCAACACCGACCCATCCGTCATCGTGATCTTGTACTGCACGCCCGGCGCCGTAATGATCAGGTCGAGATCATACTCGCGCTCCAACCGCTCCTGAATAATCTCCAGGTGCAGCAGCCCAAGAAACCCGCAACGAAATCCAAACCCCAGCGCCACCGAACTTTCCGGCTCAAAATTAAAGCTCGCATCATTCAGCCGCAGCTTCTCCAGCGCATCGCGGAGCATCCCGTGCTCATGCGAGTCCACCGTGTAAAGCCCCGCGAACACCATGCTCTTAATGTCTTCAAAGCCAGGCAGCGCCTCGGCACAAGGCCGATCCACATGCGTGATCGTGTCGCCCACCTTCGTGTCCGCAACGTTCTTAATCGTCGCCACAAAGAAACCAACTTCGCCCGCGCTCAATTCATTCAGCACCACAGGCTTCGGCGTCATCACGCCCATCGACTCCACATCGAACTGCCGCCCATTCGACATGATCTTGATGCGATCGCCCTTCTTCAGCCGCCCATTGATGATGCGTGCCAGCACAATCACGCCGCGATACGCATCAAACCACGAATCAAAAATCAGCGCCTGCAGCGGCGCGTCCGCATTCCCCTTCGGCGGAGGCAGCAACATCACCACCGCCTCCAGGATGTCCGCCACATTCAGCCCCGTCTTCGCGCTCACGCACACGGCGTCGGACGCCGGCAGCCCCACCGACTTCTCAATCATCGCCTTGGTGCGCTCAATATCCGCGCTCGGCAAATCAATCTTGTTGATGACCGGAATGATCTCGAGCCCGCCCGCGATCGCCAGGTACGCATTCGCCAGCGTCTGCGCCTCCACGCCCTGCGACGCGTCCACCACCAGCAGCGCGCCCTCACACGACGCCAGCGAGCGCGACACTTCGTAGCTGAAGTCCACGTGCCCCGGCGTATCAATCAGATTCAGCTGGTACGTCTCGCCATCCGACGCCGTATACATCATGCGCACCGTATGCGCCTTGATCGTGATCCCGCGCTCGCGCTCCAGGTCCATGGCGTCCAGCACCTGGGCCTGCATCTCGCGCGAAGTCAAGCTCCCGGTCAGCTCCAGCAGCCGGTCCGAAAGAGTTGATTTGCCGTGGTCAATGTGCGCGATGATCGCGAAGTTACGAATGTGCTTTGGATCCATGGAGAAAGCGATTAGCCCTAACCTCCATCTTAACACCCGCACCGGACCATCGCTCCGCATGCTCGCTGACCCACAAACAAACAGTCAGGCCGTCCAACCCTTACAATGTGGTTGCTGATGCTGAACGAGAAAACTACCTCCCTCATCCGGCGCTCCCTTGCCGTGACCTCCTCGCTGTTCGTGCTGCTGACGCTCACCGGTTGCCCGGCCGACGGCAGCCGTACCGCCGCTCCCGGGTCC
>JBEKFF010000274.1:0-3895 GCA_050013455.1 Acidobacteriaceae bacterium
AGCCCCCGTCAACGTCGCAGCGCCTTCCGTTGTCCCTACACTTTGGAAATCGGTATTTCCCAGTGGCTATCGTTTTATAGCTTAGCCCGCAGCGGAATTCCCGGATCCACAAACGGCGTCTCCGCCGTGGTCGGATGCGTCTGCAGAATCTTGTGGTGCAGGCAATACAGCGCCAGCTCCAGCCGATCCGCCACCCCCAGCTTGTCGTAGATCTTGCGCAGATAGTTCTTCACCACCTGCTCCGTCGTTCCAATCTGGTAGGCAATCTCCTTGTTCCGCATGCCCCGCGTGATACACGCAATGATCGCCAGCTCTTTGTCCGACAGCCGCGGCTGCGACCTCGGATTGGTCAGCATCGACGCCTGCTCGCGATACGCATCAATCACCCAGCTGATCGACTGGTTATCAATCCACGTCTCGCCCGCCGCAATCTTCCGCACGCACCTCACCAGCAATTCCGGAGAGATCGAGCGCGGCACAACGCCCCGCACCCCGCGTCGAAACAGCTCAACCGTGTTGCCCTCATCGGTCGACGAAATCTGCACAATCAACTTCGCATGAGGCGCCCGCCGCATGAACTCCGGGATCGCATCCACCGTCCCCGCGATCAGGTGGCCTTCCAGCAAAACGACATCGGTGGGAAAGTGCTGCAGTGCCGCGTAAAGATTCTCCAGCGTCTCCGCCTGCGCCACCACGCGGATATCGTCTTCGAGCGCAAACACCTTCCGCATCCCCACGCGATAGATCGCCTGGCTGTCCGCAAGAATGACCCGTATACCACCCGCAGAATCGTGCTCACCCGATTCGAGTTCGTCACCATCGCCCGAGCCCGATAGCCCGTCCTGTTGATCCATTGCCTCGCCATTCGCCAACTCATCACTCATAACGACTCAGCCCCTAAAAGAGTATTCATCGATGACCGCGGCTGCCAGTTCTTTGTCTGCAACCCGCTGATGTCGAACGATCCGTCCCAAGCAGTGCAGCAGAACGTCGTTCACTCCGCCCATGACCGCTGCCGGCATCGTCAATTCAAATTGGATTTCGGTCCCGACCGGCGGCAACTCATCTGCCGCAAATAGAAGCCCGTTTGCCGATACATCTTCGGTGATGCCCGGGTACTCCCTATCCGCTGTGCGAAGCACGATCTCCAGACGCAGCGGAAAACGCACCGAGGCGCGGACTGGAATGGCTTCGTAGGATCGGTACAGGGTCGCCACCGACCCTCCTTCCGGGAGTTACTACAAATCGTTCTTTAGGACAAAGCCGTTCAATGGTAGTGTTACCAAAGAATTCTACTGCATGATAGCTACCTTTGGGCACGCATTCCTCCGGGAATTCCCCCGGAATCTTCCTGTGCAGCCCCACCTCACATCTGCCTCGCGTCACCCTCCGGGGCTTTTGCACCGAAATCGTGCCGAAAAGTCGGTTTCAGCCATTGCTAAACCTCCTGAAATCCGCGATACTTAGGTGTTCGGACTTTCGCGTCCGTCGGTCGTGCCGATCATGACCTGGGCAGGTGTTTCTCGAAACCTAACCCGCACCTGACGGCCATCCTGAATACATTTGAGTTTTGAGAGGATCTACCCTGTGTTGATGATTCGTTTGGCGCGCGTTGGCGCCCGTAAGCAGCCCCACTATCGCGTCGTTGTCATCGAAAAGGATCGCGCCCGCAACGGCCGCTCGGTCGAAGTGGTCGGTACCTATAACCCCCGCACCGAGCCCGCTACCGTGGACTTCAAGCGTGATCGCATCGACTACTGGACCGGTAAGGGCGCACAACTCTCCGAGACCGTCGGCAAGCTCCTGGCCAAGCATCAGCCCGCTGCCGTTTCCGCGTCCGAGCCCGAAGCCACTACTGCGGCATAAGTAACCATTTTGCAGTAACTTCCGTGGTTTTTATAAGAATCTAAAGAGTACCACCCGCCCGACACCGAGTTGCAGTAAACTCACACCAGCCAATCACTGCCGTTTTGACGTTACCCGTAGACCCTTGAATCTGAATGGATCAGATTTCCTGCCCGGGCGCGCAACACCTCAAAGCGGTAAGTGGCGAGACCCCTTCCATCGAAGAGAAGTGGCTCCAAACTGTAGTGCAGGCGTAACCACTCTCTTGAGGTGTATGTGTGTCTGATCCCAACGCAATCCCCGACAGCAATCTGGCTGTCTCGGAAATGCAAGCTCTAATGACGGAAATTACCCGGGCCCTCGTCGATGATGCCGATGCGGTTCGGGTGGAAGTCCTTACTGACCGCGAGGCAACCGTCCTTCGCCTCCACGTCGCCCCCAGCGACATCGGGAAGGTCATCGGAAAGCAGGGTCGCACCGCGCGCTCCCTGCGTACCATCCTTGGCGCGGCGAGCATGAAACTGCAACGCCGCTTCTCGCTCGATATCGTCGAGGCCGATCGAACCGACCATCCGAACGACTCACACAACTACCCTGAGCGCGACTAACCTCCTTCGCCCCATGCCTCTTCCCCTGCGCTCACCCAGAGTCTCCATGCGCTCTTCCAGAGGCCTACAGCGTTGAACGGTATCTCCACTTCAGGTTGGTTTCCCATCGCTCGCCTGCTGCGCCCGCAAGGGCGTCGCGGCGAACTCCTCGCCGATCCCCTCAGCGATCTCCCCGGACTCTTCGCCCCCAACCGCGAAGTCCTCCTCGCTCCCGCAAACGCCTCTGAGCCTGCACCCGGCGCCCTCCCTCGGCACATCGAAGAGCATTTCTTCCCCACCGGCAAGAACGCCGGCCGTGTCGTCCTCAAGCTCTCCGGCTGCGACAGCATCTCCGCCGCCGAAACCCTCGCCGGCCAGCAACTCTTCATCCCCACCGCCGAACTCCCGCCCCTCGACCCCGGCACCTTCTTCGTCGGCGACCTGCTCGGCTGCACCCTCTACGACGCAGCCTCCCCCAACACCCCCGCCGGCACCGTCGTCGACGTAGAATTCGCCACCGCCCCCGACGGCCGCACGCGCCTCGAAGACGCCGCCCCGCTCCTGGCTGTCGAACTCGCCGAACTCACAGCCCACCCCGCCGGCTCCGAACCCATCCTCGTCCCCCTCGTCCTCGCCTGGATCGACTCGATCGACATCGCCGCCCGCCGCATCACCATGCACCTCCCCGAAGGCCTCCTCGACGCACCTGCCGCAGAAGACCCGGACGCCCAGCCCTAATCCCGTAGCGTCGACCACCCTCTACGCTCTACACTCTACCCTCTACACTCTGCTCTTATGCGCTTCGACATCCTCACCATCTTCCCCGAATTCTTCGGCGCCCTCCCCAGTCCGGGCATCGACGCCCAGGGAATCCTCGGCCACGGCGTCGTCTCCCGAGCCCTCCGCACCGGCCTGGCCAGCGCTGCCATCCACGACCTCCGCGCCTTCACCCACGACCGTCACCGCACGGTGGACGACCGTCCCTTCGGCGGCGGCGAGGGCATGGTCCTCAAGCCCCAACCCATCTACGAGGCCCTGGAATCCCTCAACCTTTCCTCGAAGTCAACCCGTCAAACCACTCACCCACAAAGAGAAACCGTCATCCTGCTCTCCGCCCAAGGCAAGCGCTTCACGCAGTCCACCGCGCGCCGCCTCGCCACGCTCGACCGCGTCGTCCTCCTCTGCGGCCGCTACGAGGGAGTCGACGAGCGCGTCTCCCAACTCTTCTGCGACGAAGAACTCTCCATCGGCGACTACGTCCTCTCCGGCGGCGAACTAGCCGCCGCCGTCCTGTTAGACGCCACCGTCCGCCTCCTCCCCGGCGTCCTCGGCCACGCCGACTCCAGCCGCTACGAAAGCTTCGGCGAAGGCGACCCCACCGACATCACACCCGAAAATTGTCATCCTGAGGAGCGCCGCGACGAAGGACCTGCTCCTGATGTCAGCGATAGGCCGTCCCCCCA
>JBEKFF010000275.1:0-3882 GCA_050013455.1 Acidobacteriaceae bacterium
GCCCCTGCCGGCCTGATGAAGCTTTTGAGCCGCTAGCGCGCCAGCAGAATCACGCCCACCACGACGCACATCGTCGCGAGCCACCGCCGCCGATCCACTCTCTCGCGCAGGAAGAACTTAGCCGCCACCGCGTTTCCCACATACGTCAACGCGGCGATCGCCGGCCCCGCCAGCGACAGATTCGCAATGCTCAGCGCAAACAGCATCGAGAAAAAGTTCAGCGCCATGCACAGCGCGCCAATCACAAACCGCGCATTCGTCAGCACCGCGGCAATCGCCCCTCCCAGCCCCCGACTCTCCCGAATATCATCCAGGTCCCCTAGCTGCCGCATACCCGACGCGATCATCACCTCGCCAATCACCGCCAGCGCCGCCACAAACATGATGGCCGACCACACATGGACCACAGGCGAGAACGTCATCGACCCGCTCCCGCATCCATCTGGTCCAACTCCGGATGCTCTGTTCGCGACGGTCCACCCGCCACAAACCCCACCGCGCCCACAATGAGCAGAATTCCCATCCACCGTGACAGCGAAAGTTGCTCGTGCAGCCAGAACCGCCCCATCAGCGCAATCACTACATACCCAAACGCCGTCGCTGGCATCACGAACGTAAGATCCGCCCAGCTCAAAGCCGTCGTGTACGTTGCAAAAAATCCAATCAGCAGCACAATCCCAATATCAACATACGGATTGAACAGCGCATGCCACAACAATCCCAAATGATGCACATTCACCGCGCCCACCTGGTCCATTCCGCGCTTCAAAAACGAATCGCCCACCGAAGCCGACAGCATAATGGCCACTAGAATCGCATACTGCGACGGCTTAAGAACGTGTTTCACTCAGATCCCTTTCTTCGCCCCAAAGAGAAAGGCGGCTGGCAGAGTTTGCCAGCCGCCCTCAAGTTCAAGCCCTCACGCATTCAGGCTGACGCTCTCCTGAGCCTTCAACGCGTTCTGTTCCTTTTTCAAGCGGGATGCCTTGTTCCGCTGTGAACGCAGCTTCATGAACGCCTTCGCCTCGACATAAAGCCGTGGCACATCACGATTCACAACAGCCTTCCACACCACTCGGAATGCAGCCTTCGGACGGAAATAGTATTCGTCGTAGAACTTGTGCACCATCTCCATCACGTACTCTGTCGGCAGCCCCGGATACTCGATGTGCGCCATCTGGTGTCCGCCGCCGTCCTCCATCTTCTCGTTCGTGATGAAGTCGTTGCGCTTGGCGTAGTCATAGAACTCCGTGCCCGGATACGCATGCGCCACGCTTACCTGGATCGTCTCGCAATCCAGTGTCTTCGCGAAGTTGATCGTATTGCGGATCGACTCCTTCGTCTCACCCGGCAGTCCAAGAATAAAGTCCGCATGGATAATCAGGCCGAGATCGTGGCAGTCCTTCACGAACTCCCGCGCTCGCTCAACCGTCGCACCCTTCTTGATGTTCTTCAGAATCTGCGGATCGCCCGACTCAAAGCCTACGATCAGCAACCGGCAGCCAGCTTCCTTCATCGCCTTCAGCGTGTCGCGGCTCGTTGTAACGCGGCTGGTGCACGACCACGTGATGCCCAGCGGCTTCAGCTTCTCGCACAGCTCGATCGTGCGTCCCTGCTGAATATTGAACGTATCGTCGTCGAAGAAGAACTCCTTCACGAATGGGAAGTTTTCCTTCGCCCATGCCATTTCAGCTGCCACATCATCGCTAGACCGCTTGCGCCACGCATGTCCGCTCAGCGTCTGGGGCCACAGACAGAACGTGCACTGTGCCGGGCATCCGCGCGTCGAGTACAACGAAATGTACGGATGCAGCAGGAACGGCACGTTGTACTTCGTCACGTCCATGTCCCGCTTGTAGATCTTTGTTGCCCACGGCATCGCGTCAAGGTCTTCCACCTGTGGACGATCCGGGTTGTGCTGGATCACGCCGCTCGCATCCTTGTAGCTGATGCCAAGAATCTCATTCAGCGGCTTGCCATTGGCATACTCAACCACCGAAAAATCGAACTCGCGGCGGCAAATAAAGTCGAGTACTTCGCACTCATTCAGAGCGCGGTCCGGATCCGTCGTCACCGGCGGCCCAACAAAGCAAATCTTAATGGTCGGGTTCGCCTTCTTGATCGCGCGCGCCAGTGCATGGTCGCCCGACCACCCCACCGTCGAGGTAAACAACACCAGGAATTCATATCCCTTGGCGATCTCGATCGTCTCTTCCGCACTCACATGGTGCGGCGGGGCGTCGAGTAGCTTGGACCCCTCCAGCATCCCGGCTGGGTACGCCAGCCACACCGGATACCAGTAAGACTCGATCTCACGAGTTGCGGGCCAGCGCGAGCTGGCGCCACCATCAAAGTTTTCAAAGGAAGGCGGGTTTAGAAGGAGCGTTTTAAGAGGCATAATAATACCTTTAGTTTACCACTTTGTTACCAGAAAAAGGTTGATCCAGCAGTATCTGTTGTTCCTCAGCAGCACTCCGCGAGGTTCAAGAATTCATCAGCTCTACTTCATTGCAATCAGTGAGTTACTGTGCCATTCGGAACGCTCTCTGACATCGCCGCCGCACTCTTCAGCCATTCCTCCAACTGCCCGGTCTGCCGCAGCAGGTTCACCTTCGCCTGGCTAAGTTGAAACTGCGCAGTCAATAGATCGATCGTCTGCTGGCCCTCTTTCAGCCGCGCATTCTGTTCATCCTCGGGAGTCATCTGTTGCCCGCTCGAGCTTCCACTGTCCGCCGAGAGCTGCGCCAGCACCTGCTTTAGCTGCTCCTGCGCAATATCCTGGTCAAGCTCCGCCAGCCGGCTGCGCTTCTCCAACTCTGCAGCACTTCGCCGAAGCTTCTTCCGGCCCTCCAGGAACTGATCGCGCTGCGCCTCCGACTCGAAATACGCGCGGCTCGCCTCAGCCTTTGCCTCATTCGCCTCATCCTGATGCCGACGGTCATAGATCGGTATCGTCATTTCGACATACACACTCACGGCATTCTGACTCTTGTTATAAAAACCTGGATAGTAGGTTACGTAATCGTCTTGGCCTGTGTCGATCCGGCTGTAGTTGACGCCGAAATACATCTGCGGCCGCAGACGATAGCGGTTCACTCCGAACGACAACTCCTGCTTGCTCTTCGCGCCGGCCAACGCCGCCTTTACGCCCGGGCCGTCTGACTCGTTCCCACTATCTGCCGCCACCTCCACGCTTGGCAGCGCAGGAATCGAACCGGGGATCGCAATCAGCTGATCATCCGGCAAACCCATCAGCCGCGATAGATGATCACTGAGCTGCGCAATTTCATCCTGCAGATTCAGTTCGTTCAACTCAATCTGCGTCGCTTTGCGTTGCGCTTCGAGCAATCTCATGCGATCGTCCCGCCCCGCATTCAAACGATCCTCAACAATCGTCACCAATCGCGTCGCGTCGCCATGCTCCTGCGCCATCACCGCCAGCGCTCGCTGGTCGCTGTCCAGGTTCAGGTAGGTGACCGCCACGTCTTCTTCCACCTGCTCCCGCATGTCCTTCAACGCAAACTTTGCCGCAGCCAGACCGGCCCCTGCTGCCCGAATGTTGTCATGCTGCGAAAAGTTGAACACCAGCGATTGGCTCGTCAGAGTGAATACCGTGGGCAAGCTGGTCGGTACACCGAACCCCTGCCCGTATCCGGCCTCCGCGGTCAGCGTCGGCACATACACATCCTTCGTCTCTTCCAGCGCCGCCTGGGCCTTCGCCACCGACGCTTCCGACATCCTCACCTTGGGATCGTTCTTGAGTGCGAGATCGACGGCCGTGCCCAGCGATATCTGCGCAGAGGCGCCTGCGGCAAACGCCGTCAGTAGCAGCCACCCCATCGCCCATCTCGTCCTCACGCGCATCTCGTCCCTCAGTCCACA
>JBEKFF010000276.1:0-3698 GCA_050013455.1 Acidobacteriaceae bacterium
CGCCACCAGGCCACCAATTGAAGAAAGATTAACAATGTGCCCCGACCCCTGCTTGCGCATCTGCGGCAGCACCGCCTGCGTTACACGGATCAGTCCAAACACGTTGGCCTCAAACATCGGCCGAAACTCATCCTCAGCCGACTCCTCCACCGCCCCCACCATCCCATAGCCCGCGTTATTCACCAGCACATCCACGCGCCCAAACCGCTTCACCGCCGCGCTCACGGCAGCGTCCACCTGCTTCGGGTCCGTCACATCCATCGCCGCCACCAGTGCATGCTGCGGATACCGCGTCCCCAAATCCGCCAGCCCCTCCACCTTGCGCGCGGTCGCCACAACCCGCGCACCATTGGTCAGCAGATACTCCACCAACTCGCGCCCAAACCCAGTCGACGCTCCCGTTACCAACCAAACCTTATCCGTCTTCGCCACATTGCTCATACGACATGAGATTCCCCCCGCGCCCCTCACGATGCAAACCGCTTGGCTCTACGTGGCGAAACGTCGCGCCTCTCTTAGCGCCCTTTGCGTCAAGGCCTTTGCCTTTTCTGCCTCCAGCCTCTACGCCAACAATTCCGTGACCCCATCATCGCCCGCCACCAGCACCAGCGACGCCATCCCCAGAAACAGCCCATGCTCGACCACCCCAACAATTCCGCGAATCTCCGCCGCCGTCTCCTCCGGCTCCTCGATCGGTCCGCAAGCGCAGTCCAAAATGAAATTATCCTCGTCGGTCATATAGATCGACCCATCCGGATGATGCCGCAACTTCGGCCGCAGGCCCAGTTCCTGCAGCTTGCGCTCCACCAGCGGCAGCGCCATCTTGACGACCTCCACCGGCAGCGGAAAATGCCCCAGCATCGGCACCACCTTGCTCGAATCCACCACCACCACAAACTTGTCCGCCGCACTCGCGACAATCTTCTCCCGCAGCAGCGCGCCACCCCCGCCCTTGATCAGCGCCAGCCCCGGCCCCACCTCATCCGCACCATCAATGTACAGATCCAGCTCCGGCAGCTCCGCCAGCGTCACCACATCCATCCCCAGCGACAGCCCCAAATGATGGCTGGCATCGCTCGAAGCCACGCAGCGAATCTTCAGCCCCGCCCGCACCCGCTCCCCCAGCGCTTTGATGAACATCGTGGAGGTCGACCCAGTCCCCAGCCCCACCCGCATCCCGTCCTCAACCAGCTCCGCAGCCCGCTTCCCAACCAGCGCCTTAGCCTCATCCTGCGTCATCAGCACCCTTCCAATCCCTAATCCCTAATCCCTGCAGTTAAGGGTCTTAGCCGCGGGCCCTCAATCGGCGAGGAAAGAAGGCCCACGGCTAAAACCCTGTCTGCAAAACCAGAAGGCGGCGGCCCAACAACTCCGCCGCTTTCGCTACACTCTATCCTCTATCCCCTATCCCCTGCCCTTCACCAGCTTCTTCGCAGCATCCACAACATGTGCAACGGAAATCCCCAGCTTTTCCAGAGCGATCGGTCCCGGTGCGGAAGCTCCAAAGCGATCAATCCCGATGGCCACGCCGTCGCGCCCGATGTACTTCCACCAGCCCATCGTCGCTCCGGCCTCAACCGAAATCTTCGGCACGCCATGCGGGAAGATCGCCAGCTTGTACTCCTCCGTCTGCTCCTCGAAGATCTTGAAGCTTGGCATCGACACCACGGTTGCGTTGATCCCGGCATCCTTCAGCTCGAGCGCGGCCTTCATCACCACCTCGACCTCCGATCCCGTCGCCACCAGCACAATGTCCTTGCCAAACGCCTCGAGCACATACGCGCCCTTCCGCGTTCCCTCCAGGACCTTGTACTTCACCGCATCCAGCACCGGCAGATCCTGCCGGCTCAGCGCCATGAAGCTCGGCCCCTTGCGTTCCAGCGCCAGCTGCCACACAGCCGCTGTCTCGTTCGCATCGGCCGGACGGAAATCCGTCAGCTTCGGAATCGCGCGCAGGCTCATCAGGTGCTCCACCGGCTGATGCGTCGGTCCATCCTCGCCCAACCCCACCGAATCATGCGTGAAGATGTACAGCGAGTGCGATCCCATCAGCGCTCCCATGCGCAGCGCCGAACGGCAATAGTCGCTGAACGTAAAGAACGTCGACCCAAAGGGAATCAGCCCGCCATGCGCAGCGATTCCATTCACCGCCGCCATCATGCCAAACTCGCGCACGCCAAAGAACACGTTGCGCCCCACCGGATTCACATGGAAGCTCGGCGAGTCTTTGAAGATTGTCTTGGTCGAAGCCGTCAGATCCGCCGCGCCGCCAAACAACTCCGGCACCACGCCAGCCACGGCATTCAACACCACCTGGCCCGCATTGCGCGTCGCCACCGGCTTGTCCGTCGGGAACGTAGGAATCGCCTTCTCCCAGCCCGCCGCCAGCTTGCGCTCGTGGGTCCGCTCATACTGCGCGCCCAGCACCGGATACGCCTTCTTGTACGCGTCGAACTTCGCCTGCCACGCCGCCTGCGCCGCCTTACCCTTCTCCACGGCCTGCAGCCAGTTCTTCCCAGCCTCTTCCGGCACGTAGAAGTTCTTGTCCTCAGGAAACCCAAGATTCTTCTTGGTCGCCTTGACCGAATCCGCTCCCAGCGCCTCGCCATGGACCTTGTTCGTCCCAGCCTTCGGGCTGCCGTAGCCAATCACCGTCCGCACCCGAATCAGCGACGGCTTATTCGTCTCCGCCTTCGCCGCCAGGATCGCGTTCTCGATCGCCACCAGGTCGTTGCCGTCCTCGACCATCTGCACGTGCCAGTGGTACGCGTGGAACCGCTCCGTCACGTCTTCCGTGTAGCTAAGTTCCGTCGGCCCATCCAGCGAGATCAAATTGTCGTCATAGAGCACAATCAACTTGCCCAGGGCCAGCGTCCCCGCCAGCGACGCGCTCTCATGCGAAATCCCTTCCATCAAATCGCCATCGCCGCACAGCACGTAGGTGTAGTGGTCCACAGGTATGTGGCTCTCACTCTTCGAATCCTCAACGTGCGTGTTGCCGCCGTTGTTGAACACCGCCGCCAGATGCTTCTCGGCAATCGCCTCGCCCACCGCCATCGCGAAGCCCTGCCCCAACGGTCCGGTCGTCACCTCCACGCCCGGCGTATCCCCGCTCTCCGGGTGTCCCGGCGTCTCCGACCCATACTGCCGGAACTGCTCCAGCTGCGAAATCGGCAGGTCATATCCCGTCAAATGCAGCACCCCATACAGCAGTGCTGACGCATGCCCATTCGACAAAATGAACCGGTCCCGGTCCGACCACAACGGGTCCTTCGGGTTGTACTTCATGAGCTTGTGAAACAGCAGGTAGGCGATCGGAGCGCAACCCAGCGGCGCTCCCGGGTGGCCGCTCTTGGCCTTCTCCACCTGGTCGACGGCCAGAAATCTCAACGTGTTAATCGACAACTGATCCAACTCATCCTGTTGCCGCTGATCTAACGCCTCTTGCTGCACTTGTTCAATCATTCCTGTCCTCGAAAGAGAGATGCGCGTCGTTCTACGCTTCACAACGATGTAGCTCGACGCTTCACAACCGTTCAGATGCCCAATCCCACCACCCAGACACCTTTACCAGTGTACTCGCGCCAACGTGAATGCCAAGCCAACGCCCCCTCGCCGACCGCTACACTAAAGTCAGCATGCACACCGTCGCCGCCTTCTACCGCTTCCTCGCGCTCCCCGACCCCGCAGCCCTCCGC
>JBEKFF010000277.1:0-3651 GCA_050013455.1 Acidobacteriaceae bacterium
ATCCCGATCAGGGAAGTCTGCATGTTCGCGGTGAACGTGATCAACTGCTTCTGGGTGAACTTCCTCTTCAGCAGTACCTTGCCGTTATCGTCAAGCGCTACCAGGTGAAACGTCGTCTTGCCAAGGTCAATGCCTACCGAGCGAATCTGCATGTCGATGATCCTCCTTGAATCTGCCTACTACAACCCTCCCAACTAGGATGAGGTTCTAGCGGCGGACCATCTCAGTAACACCGTTTTGCGGAAACTTCGCCCCGGCTTTGATGACGCTCAAGCGTCTTCGTTAGTAAGCTTCACACTTTGACCGGCTACGTTTTTGTCCGTTGTGCGTATTCTCGGATAGTTGGGTAAATCCGCCTTAGCGGAGGCGATTCTTAGGCCCATATCTACCGAGCCACACTATAGTCGAGTCACATAAACCTGTTTTTCGAAGTAAACAGGACTGTATAGTGTGTGTGCAGGCTCTATCGACAACGCAGGGATGCGAACCATGACCGACCCGGAGCAATCCGCTGCGGAATTGTTTGGAGAAGCGCTTGATCTACCGCCTGAGCGCAGGCCTGCTTTCCTCGATCAAGCCTGTCGCGACGCACCTGAGCTCCGCCGCTTGGTCGAACAGCTCCTTTTGGAGGATCAACGCGCCGGTAGCTTTCTCTTGAATCCAACATTTACCTCGGAGAGTAAAGCGACCCAGGCCACAGCGACCTTGCGAGACGAGTCTGCTCGCTTTCGACCGGCACAACTCATCGCCAATCGTTTTCTGGTGGTTCGATTCATTGCTCGAGGCGGAATGGGGGAAGTCTACGAGGCCAGGGATCAATTCCTTCAGGGCGCCAGTATCGCTCTCAAGATTATCCGACCCGAAATTGCCGACGATTCAGCGACCTCATCCCGCTTCGAGCAAGAGGTCATTCTTGCCCGCAAGGTGGTTCACTCGAATCTTTGCCCCATCTATGAGATTTTTCGCTGCGACGAGCCCGCGCCGCCTTTTCTATTCCTCACTATGAGGTTGTTGCAAGGTGAAACTCTGTATGCCCGATTCAAGCAATCCAAAAAGTTGGAAACCGGCGAGGCGGTCGATATCTGTAAGCAACTGCTGGCCGCCGTGGCGGCTCTGCACGGCGGAGGCGTGATTCATCGCGACCTCAAGCCGAACAACGTCATGTTGGAAGCCAGCGGATCCGGGTTGCATGTCAGCGTCATGGATTTCGGCCTTGCCCGCCCGCACGAGGCTGCAAACACCTTGTTTGGGTCCGGCGCCATAGCCGGAACACCTGGATACATGGCGCCCGAACTGTTGCGTGGCGGGCGCCCGACGAAAGCCACGGACCTCTTCGCTCTGGGCGTGGTGCTGCACCAAGTGCTGACCGGTGAGCGCCCGCTTGCATCGGAACATGGACTTTCCCTTGCTCCGTCGCCGTCTCTACGTTCGACCTGCTCGCCGGCAGAGTGGGTGCAAGCGGTTGAGGGCTTTCTTTCGCCAGACCCCGAAATCAGAACCCGCGCCTTCGAGCGGCTGTGGCCGGCACAGAATGGCGCCGCGACCCTCCCGCGACCCTCCTTATGGAAGGAAAGAGGCATTTGGTACGCCGCCGTCGCGATCGCAGTATTGCTTGCGATTGCACTTGTGGCGCTCAAGACGCCGTCCCCGGTTTCAGGCCCGCTCGAGTCAACCCAGGTCACGTCATCAGCGGAGCCCAAAGAGGGGCCGCTGTTTACCGATGGATCGCGGCTCTATTTCGATAGCCGCGGTACCCCCTCTGAGATGGCGGTGGGCGGCGGCCCAATTGTGCCTATGCGCATCCTCGAACGCGGCATGTTGTTGCTCGATAT
The DNA here is from genome assembly GCA_050013455.1 of Acidobacteriaceae bacterium. Classification (GTDB taxonomy): domain Bacteria; phylum Acidobacteriota; class Terriglobia; order Terriglobales; family Acidobacteriaceae; genus Granulicella. The sequence continues at coordinate 1,833 of JBEKFF010000277.1, forward strand.
TTCGGCTGACGCATCACAGGCACTCGGCTTGAAAGTGGACGGCGAGGATACGCTCAGCCGCGGTACTCTCTGGACAACCGCGACGTTGGGCGGAACTCCGCGAAAAGTGAGTGATCACCTGGCGAACGCGGCGCGGTGGTCCCCAGACGGACGCTCTGTTGTGTTTTTCGACAGGCGCACGCTCTATAGAATCGGTGCGCACGGCGAAGACCTGACCAAGATTTGGGAGGCGCCGACAGATGTGAACGATCTCGCCTTCTCGCCCGATGGCCGGCAACTGAGCGTGACCGTAGGTAGTCCTCCCGAACCTGCGCGATTGTGGCGTTTGAGCGCCGACGGGCAGTACGCGAGGCCATTGCAGTTCGATTGGCCCGCCAATGTCGATCAGTATGCCGGCCAGTGGACACCCGACGGGCGCCACTTCCTGTTTTCATCCAGTCGCGAGGGGCGCACAAATGTATATGAACTGGTTGCGCCACGCTGGTTTGAATTCTGGAAGAAGCCGGCCTCGGTAAGAATAACGGGCAACCAGATCTCCGTCCTGGCCTCTGCCCCGAGTCGCGATAGCCGCGGCCTGTTTGTGCTGAGTCGGATGGACCAGGGGGCTATGCGCGCCTATGACCCACAGTTGAAGAAGCTGGCGCCTCTTCTGGAAGATGTGTCGATGCTGGAATTTGTGATCTCGCCAGACCGCGAGTGGATGGCGTACACAGAGTACCCGAGCAGAAATCTGTGGAAGAGCAGGCTGGATGGCAGCGAGAAGTTGCAGCTCACCAATTCGTACGCCGTGATGGAGCAGTGGTCGCCCGATGGCAAATGGCTGGTCTATTCCGATTGGAAGCATCTGTTTCTCGTCTCGTCCGACGGCGGCGCGCCCCAAAAGCTACCCCCCGATGGCCGCATCCCAATAGCGCCAACGTGGTCCTCTGACGGGAAGACGATCGCGTTCAGCTATTTTCCACTTCCGGAGACATTGCTCAGGATTGAAGTACTCGACCTGGCCAGCCGCAAGATCTCCGTGATGCCAGGGAGCGAGGGATACTACTATCCCTCCTGGTCGCCCAACGGAAAATACCTGGTCGCGATGGCGGAAAATCCTGCGCGCATGGCTTTGTACTCCACGACGACGAAGAAGTGGAAAGATTTGCATGCGTTCCCGGAACAATGGGGTTTCTGGAGTTGGGCAACAGATAGCAACTCCTTGTATACGGCTCCGTTCTCCGGGAAAGCCAGCGACGGCATTTACCGCATGACGATTCCCCAGGGCGGATGGGAGAAGTTATGCGGCGTGGAAGGCATCAACCCTGCCGACAGTACCGAAACGTTTATGAGCCTTACGCGCGAAGGTCAACCTGCGGTCATGAGCCGGACCGGTGCGGCCCAGATTTATTTACTACATTGGCCGCAGTGATCGTTGCAGCGCTTTGGCTGGCTGCGAGGTTCCGATAATGGTGTGGCCCCCAGTTGGTGGGAACTGGCTGAGCGCGATTGGGACCATTCGGAGCAGCTCCTCTGGGATTGAATACAACAAGGGGACTGGTCGCAAGCGAGCCGTGTTGCTCCCGTATGATGGGCAGTCGGGAAGGGACCATTCGTTGTGCCTGCAAAGTCCGGTTTTGACTAAGTTCGCCAATGTCCCGCCGTCCGAATGAACTTGGTTGAGACCGCCCGGCTTTTCGGCAACTACGATTTTTGTTGGTTGGGACGGGTTGATGTGAATCCTGCGCGGACGGCGAGAAGTTAAGAGCGGCGGCTCGGAGGTTAGGCTTTGAGGTTGAGGGTGATTTTGCCGTAGTGGCTGCCGGACTGCATGTGGGTT
>JBEKFF010000278.1:0-4364 GCA_050013455.1 Acidobacteriaceae bacterium
AAGACGGACAAGCCCGGCTACGTCATCTACGAAGACGAATGGCAACTCGTGGCTGAGCCATTCCGAAAAGGAACACTATCGAAACGCTGAGCGCTCACCTTGGAGAGGCGATGTCATCCCGGAGCCAGCCCTCCCGCAAAGTCGGGTTTTGGGAAAGTTCATTTCTGATCCCCAAGGCCCCCCAAACCTGCCGGTCAGCGCCCGCCCAAACGCCAAAAAGCCCCGCAACCCAAAAGGGAATTGCGAGGCTCTCAGCTTCCGCTTCAGGAACTTCGAACGCCTTAGCGCTCCTGATCCATCACCTGCCCAGGCGTCAGTTCGCCCACGCTCGGCGGCCCGTCGAACGGCTGCACCTTCGTCGGATCTTCCATCCTCAACTGAGACACCATCATCTCCGCCAATTCGGGATCCGCAGGATTCACCTCTTCGACCCGTACCTTCGCCAATCCCGCCATACCCAGCTTCTGTGCCGCTGCGTAGGAGAGATCCACGATCCGGTTCATCATCACCGGACCCCGATCGTTTACCCGCAGCAGGGCGGACTTGTTGTTTTTGAGATTCGTTACCCGAATCCAGCTTCCCAGAGGCAGCGTGCGGTGCGCGCAGGTCATGGCATACATGTCGAATGTCTCACCGTCTGCCGTCTTCCGCCCGTTGAACTTCTTGCCGTACCAGGAGGCTTTACCTATTTGGAACCAGTGACGTTTCGCAATGGTCTTGCCAGTCGGTGGATTGACCGGAACCCCTGCGTTCTCTCGTTTCACCGTAGGACTTGCAGCAAGGGAGGCCGTCAATCCCAGGGTTACGGCCAGCACACCAACGCGAGTACGCTGGTAGCCTTTCTTCCCCTGCAGCTCTTCCGTGCCATTCATCGTAGGATCACTCATCTGTATATTGTCGCCTCTGGGATACTCTAAGTCAAACAAATCAAAGGTAGTTATTGCCATTTTTGGGTTGATTTATCACTCCTTGTATGATAGGGTTTTCGCACCTTTGGGTTGCCCTCACGTGCCTCAAAATTCATCCATTTCTTCGACCCCGGCCCGCACCCTCCTCACCATCGCCGGCCACGATCCTTCCTCCGGGGCCGGCATCTCTGCCGACCTCCAGACCTTCGCCGCCCACCGCCTCTTCGGCACCTCCGCCCTCACCGCCCTCACCGTCCAATCCACCCTCGGCGTCGAGGAAATCCGCCCCGCCGACCCCGCCTTCCTCCGCCGCGCTCTCGATTACCTGGTCGCCGACCTCCCGCCCGCCGGCATCAAGATCGGCATGCTCGGCTCCAGCGAAATCGCCACGACTGTCGCGGGTTTTCTCGCTTCCGTCCGTCCCCAGGAAGGGAAGTCCAAGGCAGGGAATCAGCCCCCTTCGACGACCCTGCTCCCGCCCATAATCCTCGACCCCATTCTCCGCGCCAGCTCCGGTGCCGACCTCCTCCCGCCCGGCGCCATCGAGACCCTCCACCTCCAACTCCTCCCCCATGTCACCTGGATCACCCCCAACTGGTCCGAGCTCTCCGCCCTCACCTCCCAGCCCGTCGAAACCCTCGCCCAGGCCGAGGCTGCCACCCAACATCTGGCCGCCCGTCACCCCCACCTCCACATCGTCGCCACCGCCGGAGACGAGGCCCAACCCATCGATCTCCTCCGCCTCCCCTCAGGAGATTTCCACAGGTTCGCCGGTGAGCACCTCGACTCCACCTCCACCCACGGCACCGGCTGCGCCTTTTCCTCCGCCCTCCTCTGCCACCTCGTCCTCCGCGACACCCCCATCGAAGCCGTCCGCAACGCGAAACACTTCGTCACCGAAGCCATCCGGAACGCCCCCAACCTCGGCCACGGCAAAGGCCCCCTCAACCTCTTCTGGCATCTCTCCTAAGCGGCCGCCTCCAAACCCCACCAAGCCCATTCGCCTTGAAGGATCATGGGTCGGGGAAGGCGAATGCCGTTCAACCGGCGCCAGATGACCCAATTTGGCTCAATCTGCGCCAAATGACCCAACTTTTCGAAGCGGTCAGAAAGTGCTACCCGAAACCGGGCTAAACATGCCTGTGAGTAACCCGAAACCGGGCTGAGTCACACACAAAACGCACCGAAATCGCGCTCATCTGCTAGCCTGAAAGCGTATGTCACCCCCCCTCACCATCCAACTAAACGGCCAGCAGCGCACCCTGGACAGTCTCGAATCGCCATCGCTGTTATCGCTTGTTATCAACGCGTTAGAGCTGAAAGCTGATCGAATAGCTGTAGAACATAATGGCGAGATAGTTACCCGTACCGCCTGGCCCCAGGCCCAAATCGCCACCGGAGACCGCCTGGAGATCGTCCACTTCGTAGGAGGAGGACTTGAGGAAGCTGGCCTAAGCCGCTGATTGCACAAGCTTTGTATCGGCAATTGCGCGCAGTAAGTGGTCCATCCCAGCCTCATATGGCCGAGGCAATCCACCCTCCTGCAACGCCTCCACGGCAGCCGGCCCACTCCGACTTAGCCGGTCACGTAAGTCGCTGTGTTCATATAGCCTTAGGACCGCATCCTTAATCTGTTCCACGCTGAAAGCATCGATCAAAAGGCAGTCCCTCTCAGCCACCAAAAGCTCCGAAGCCCCACAATTCCGCGTAGCCACCGAAGGCACCCCATTCGCCACCGCCTCGAACAAAGCCATCCCAAAACCATCGTCCACACTAGGCAGAATGAACGCGTCGCACTCGGCGTAAAATGTACTAATATCAGGTACATAGCTCACCAGCTCGACGTTCGGAAGTTGGCTCATCAGTTGCTTAAGAAGGGGATAGCGGAAGATCGTATCGCCCGTCCGAATCTTCAATTTCGCGTTCGGAAGCGCCAACTCCTTCCATGCCTGGAGCAAATACAAGTACCCCTTCCGCAGCGGCTGACCACCCACACACCCAAGCACAAACGTTGATCCTAAAGGCCTTGTAGGCCGTGGAGAGACCTTCGATCGCCCATAAAGGGGAGCCAGCACGACCTTCTTGCGCAAATGATCCGGGAAACTCCGCCGGCTGTAATCGGACGGCGACAGGATAAAGTCTGCCGTTTCATACTCTTCCACCTGCCGCTCGATAAACCAAGGCGAATTTCTCCGAAATTCGCCCCCAACTTTCTTAGCCTCGTCGGCCATCATGTTCTGCTGTACGCGTATATCCGGGCAAGCCCGATCCAACACGAACGTGGCCCCCAGTCGCTGCGCGGCCTTGCCGCTGGCCAGACTTGAGGTAGATGCACCTAGCAGTAAATCACAATGTTTCAGTACCTTGGCAGCCCAATGATCAAAGCAGGTTGAATCCAACTCATCCAGCACCAGGGGTGTCCGGACGTGGGTGAGACCGCTGAACATCGCCACTGGAGCCGGGATCCATCGATTCGCCACCTTCGGGTCGAAGTTACGCATGCGACTGCGGGGCGTCGCGGTATACAAGCATACGTCGCATCCTCGCCGCACAAACGCATTGGCAGGCAACTGATAATGTGCCTGTCGACCGGTAGCAATAATGACCCTCACAACCGCAACCTCATTATCTGGAAGGTTATCATTCCAGAGATCAACGTCGCGCAAAGGTCAAAAACAGCAGGGATGCCAATAGCCATCGCGAGTATACAGAATATGTGTTATCAGACGTATGTATTCCCCAGAACACAAGCCACATTTCATTGAATTCGGAAGTAATTCCTGGTTTTCGACGGGAGCCAGAGCGAGCTCAAAACCCGCGCCAAATCTCGTTTCAATAGAATAAGGCTGATGGACGCGTGGGCCAGGCCCCATATTATGAGCGTTCGACCTGCACTGAGCTGTGCGGCGGCTTCGTCCGCCGCCAGCTCGTATGGTGCTTATGGCATCCTTTTTGGTCTTAAAAAGGTTTTGGACGCACACTGGAGTGCCCGGCTTGAAATGTGCCAGTGGAAAAGAGAGACACTGGACAAGGAGCGCATATGGGACGAGGCAAGAAGTACCAGCCTGAGCAGGTGGTGAACCTGTTGCGGCAGATCGAAGTGGCGGTAGCGAACGGCAAGACGACAGCTGTGGCGTGTAAGGAAGCCGGGATCGTGGAGCAGACGTACTTCCGCTGGCGTAAGGAGTACGGCGGGCTGCAAGTGGACCAGGCGAAGCGGCTGAAAGAGTTGGAGCAGGAGAACTCGAAGCTGAAGCGCTTGGTAGCGAACCTGAGCCTGGATAACCTTGTGTTGAAGGACTTCGCCTCGGGAAACTTCTAAGCCCTGAGCGACGACGGATCGCAGCAGACCATGCACAGCAGAAGCATGGGCTGACGGAGCGCAGGGCGTGTCGGCTGGCCAACCAGCCGCGCGGGACGCAGCGCTATCGGGCGATACGGCGTGAAGACGAAGAT
>JBEKFF010000279.1:0-3606 GCA_050013455.1 Acidobacteriaceae bacterium
CCGAAATCATCCTGGCTCGTAATCAATCCAGGCAATCCATCCATGAAAAAGTGAAGTCCCTTCGCCGGCACCACATCGAACGCAATGGCCCAACGCTCGCCCTCCGCGTAGGAGGACCAGTTGCTATGCGCAATCACGATCTTCCCGTCTTTCGTCGCCGAGCCAGTAGCGATGAACGCGCTGCACTTCCCCGGAGCCTTCGCCGCCACCGGCACCAGCTTCCCTTCCTTCGCATCAATCATCGGCAAGTAGTAACCCGTCAGCTCTTCATTGCCGTTGATCGCGACCACATCCCACAAATCCACCTTCGACCCCTGCGCCTTCAACCCTTCAGCAATCCCCTTCAACTCAGCTTGGTACTCCGGATCCAGCTTCGGCCACAGCACATTCTTTCCCGCCTGCCGAAAAAACTCCCAAGGCCGCTTGTACAGATTCACACCCTCCACCGAGTACACCTGCACGTTGTCCTCAATCTCCCGCGCCAGCAAATACCCATGCTGAAACCCAATCTCCTCCGGCGTCCCCGATAGGTGCACATACGTCCACCCACCCTCATGAAACTTATAAGAATCCCCCAGCCGCGGATCAGGAGCAGCAGCCACAGCACCAAACGCAGCGACCGATGCAGTCGCAAGAAGAAGCAGGCCAGCCAAACGCACAGCAAGACGCATAACGATTGCTCCTGAAATTTCTAAATTTATGGATGAAGCCAGCAGAGAAATGTTTCCGGGAATGCTTATGAGTGTAAGCCATCCCACCCCCGCCGCGCCCAACCGCGCGCCTTCCTCTTCCTCCCATCCCTCTCTCTGCTACCATCTCTGAATCTCCCCGGGAATCGAGGCATTCACTCATGAACGTCCGCTTTGCCTGCACGATTCTTTCCGTCGCCCTCCTCGCCTCCACCTCCGCCGCAGAGCGTTATCACGCCGCGGACTTCGCCAAAGCCGTCAGCCTCAGCGATCCGCAAATCTCACCCGACGGCAAATCCATCGCTCTCGTCGTCAGCCGCAATAATCTCGACACCGACGAGCACGACGCCGAAATCCTCCTCATCGACATCGCCTCCCACGCCTCGCGCGTCCTCACCCGCAAGCCCCACGCCGGCTTCCCCCGCTGGTCGCCCGACGGCAAGTCCCTCGCCTTCCTAGCAGCCGACGACAAGAAGCATCTCCAGATCTTCACCCTCGACCTCGCCAACGGTGGCGACTCCCTGCAACTCACCCACTCCCCCACCTCCATCGAACAGCTCGCCTGGCGTCCCGACGGCAAGGCCTTTGCCTTCGTCGCCGAAGATGAAGAGCCCAAGCGCGAGGGCCGCGCCAAGTTCGACGACGCCTTCGAAATCGGCAACAACGACTTCCTCGCCCACTCCGCCCAGATGCCCGCCCACCTCTGGCTCGTCGATCTTCCCACCGACTCCGACGCCCTCAAGATGCCCGAGCCCAGGCGCCTCACCCACGGCTCCTGGTCGCTCCCCATCAGCCTTCCCCCCGGCCCTCCCGCCTCTCCCGTCCAGTGGTCGCCCGACGGCAAGCAAATCTTCTTCGTCAAAGTTCCCACCCCACTCTCCGGCGACGCCGCACAAAGCACCATCCAGGTCCTCGACGTAGCATCCGATCAGTTCAAGCCCCTCACCGGCGCAACCACGCTCGAGTCCATCCCTGTCCTCTCCCCCAACGGCTCCCAAATCGCCTACATCCAAAATCACGACAGCCACAGCTGGGAAGAAAACGACATCTTCCTCACCCCCTCCACCGGCGGCGCCGGCAAGGACATCACCCGCGCTCTCGACCGCAACATCGTTCGCGAAATCTGGATGCCCACCGGCAACGCCCTCCTCCTCGCCGGCAACGACGCCACCACCTCCGGCCTCTGGATCCAACCCACCGACGGCACACCCGCCCAGCATCTCTCTCTCGGCGATGTCACGCCCAGCCTGGCCTTCTGGCTCAATGGCTCCGTCGGCCCTCACGGTGAGCTGGCCTTCACCGGATCCCTCCCCAACAATCCCGGTGAACTCTTCTTCATGGACTCCGCAAGCTCTAAACCTGTGCAGCTCACCAACCTCAACCACGAGCTCGCCAGCCTCGAGGTCGCCCAGCAAAAAACCATCACCTGGCGCAGCATGAAGAACGGCCCGGAGTCCGACGGCGTCGTCACCTACCCCATCGGCTACCAGCCCGGCAAGCGATACCCCCTCGTCCTCTACATCCACGGTGGTCCCACCGCCTGCTCCAAGCAAACCTGGAGCAGCTTCGCGCAGCTCTTCGCCGCCCAGGGCTGGCTGGTCTTCGAGCCCAACTATCGCGGCAGCGATAACCTCGGCAACCTCTACCAGGCAGCCATCTACAACGACGCCGGCCAGGGCCCCGGTGAGGACGTCATGACCGGCCTCTCTGTCCTGGAAAAATCCGGTGCCGTCGACACCGACCACATTGCCGTCAGCGGCTGGTCCTACGGCGGCTACATGACCAGCTGGCTGCTCGGCCACTACTCCATCTGGAAGGCCTCCGTCGATGGCGCCGCCGTCAACAACATGCTCGACATGTACAACTTCTCCGACGGCAACATCACTACCGGCGACAACTTCGGCGGCTCGCCCTACACCAGCCCCGAGCGCATGAAGGCCTACGTCGCGCAGTCGCCCATCACCTACGTCGCCAACGTCCACGCCCCCACGCTCATCATGTCCGACGTCGGCGACTACCGCGTCCCCATCACCCAGTCCTACGCCTGGTATCACGCCCTCAAAGACAACAACGTCGTCACCCAATTCATCGCCTACCCCATCGGCGGCCACAGCCCTGGAGACGCCCTTCGCCGCATCGACCTCCAGCGCCGCTGGATCCTGTGGCTCGGCCAATACCTTCCCACCGACCCCAACGCAGAAGCATCCCCCAACCCCCCGAAGAAGTAGCCACCACCGTTCAGCCGCAAAGCCCCCTGCTCAAGGGGGCTTTGCATTTGCACTGCACCCTCCACCAACGCCTCCGCATCCATTCCCACAGAGATGGACAAACTGTCATCCAGCCTCAACCCCATCGCTCACTCCACCGACTAACATGGAGTCACGCAGTACTCCCCACCAACCCAGAGACCCGATTGATGATCTCGCGCCGCCGCTTCACCCAGCTCTCTGCCCTGTCCCTCGGTTCGCTGTCCGCCGGCGCCCTGCTCAGCCCAGACAAACTCAGAGCAGAAATTCTCGCCCCTCCCACCTCCGACATCACCCTCGAGCTCGCCCCCTACCTCCTCGAAGCCTCGCCCAAACACCACATCCGCACCCTCGCCTACAACAACCAGGTGCCCGGCCCGCTCCTGCGCATGCGCCAGGGCCGCCCCACCTCGGTCACCATTCGCAACAACACGCCCGACCCCGAAATCGTTCACTGGCACGGCCTCTTCCTTCCCTCAGAAATCGACGGCGCCATGGAAGAAGGCACGCCCATGATCGCTCCCGGCGCCTCCACGCACTACACCCTCACCCCCGACCCTCCCGGCTTCCGCTGGTACCACACCCACGTCCGCGCCGGAAACGACCTCAGCAAAGGCCTCTACAGCGGCCTCTTCGGCCCTCTCGTCATCGAACCCGCCAGCCACCCGGGC
>JBEKFF010000280.1:0-3541 GCA_050013455.1 Acidobacteriaceae bacterium
AATGACCGGGATTTATCGAGTCTACCCTTTGGTATTTCCCAAGGAGATGCGCAACGATGGATGCCCGCTATGTTCAAGGCCTTCGCACCACAGAACCGAGTAGCATCGAATATACGCGAGGAACATCAGGCTTGTGTTCCACCGCGCCGGGCCGTGAAGTCCTCTTAATAGATACGCACGGGAGCTACGCAATTAGGAGCAATCCATGACGTTTCGGAAGATCGCCCTTACTTTGTTCATCATGACCGTGGGTGCGGGCTGCGCGTACGCGACCAAAGAGCCGAAGTACGAGGCGGTGCATCCGCTGACGCCGGAGCAGTCGGCGCTGGTGGACCGGGCCATTGGGCAGGAGAAGGTGCTGATCCAGGCCATTCGCAAGCGCACGCCGCTGGTCGAGACCTACATCCAGAACACCAAGCCCGATGTGAAGCTCTACATGGTTCCGGTGGAAGACCAGTACATGCTGAGCCGCGTGGACTTCGCCAAGGGCTTTGTCGACAAGGGCTTCAGCGACCGCAGCGTGAAGAGCGAAAAGGGCGCCAAGGGCTTCTTCAAGGGCTCGCTGGACGCCATGCTGGGCCTGAGCAAGGCGCTCGGCCTGGAGAAGTTCACCTACAATCCCAACGGCTTCATGCAGATGATGTTTCTCGATCCCACGGGCTTCGACAAGAACCATTACGTGTTCAGCTATGTGCGCCACGAGTTTCTGGGCACGGTGCGCACGGCGGTGTTCGATGTGCACCCCAAGGTGAAGGGCATGGGCCGCTTCTTCGGCCGCATCTGGATCGAGGACCAGGATGGCAACGTGGTCCGCTTCAACGGCACCTACACGGGGCCGAACGAAGAAGACTCGAGCAAATATTATTTCCACTTCGACTCCTGGCGCATGAACGTGCAGCCGGGCGAGTGGCTTCCGGTTGCGGTGTACGTTGAAGAGACCACGCGCATCGAGGGCGAGAAGACCGTTGGCCTGAAAGCGCAGACGCACTTCTGGGGCTACTCTCTGAAGCTGCCCACGCGCGACAGCGAAAACGTGAGCGTGAAGGTCGACGACGCGGTCGATAACAGCCAGGACTCGCAGGACGTGGGCCCGCTGCAGGCTTCGCGCGCATGGGTTACGCAGGCTGAGAACAACGTAATCGACCGCCTGGTTGAAGCCGGCCTGGTTGCGCCGCTCAATCCCGACCCCAACGGTTACGAGCACAAGATCCTGGACCAGATCGTGATCAACCTGCAGGTGCCCAACAACCTGGCCTTCACGGATGCGATTCACACCCGTATCCTGCTGACGACGACGATCGAGACCACGACAGTGGGCAACACCATCCTCATCAGCAAGGGCCTGATCGACTCGCTGCCCAACGAAGCGGCCATGGCCTCAGTGGTTGCCATGGAGCTGGCGCACATCGCCATGGGCCACCACATCGACACGCGCTACGCCTTCAACGACCGGCTGATGTTCCCCGACACGGCGACCTTCCAACGCATCGACATGTACCACACCGACCACGACAACGCCGAGGCCGCCAAGCGCGCGATGGAATATCTGAACGCCTCGCTCTACAAAGATCAGTTGGCCGATGCGGGCCTGTTTTACGCGCAATTGGTAGACCGCGAAAGGCCGCTCAAGCAGCTTAACTCGCCCAAGCTGGGCGATTCGCTGCTGCAGCCGAGTGGCGCGCCGTGGATGGCGGACTTGCAGCACATGTCTCCCAAGCTGAACTGGGACGATCTGGCGCAGCGCCCGGCCAACCCGCTCGGCTTCTGGCTGAAGACCGACCCGTGGGACGACAAGGTGCACCAGCTGAACGCCAAGATCTACGCCTACATGAATCCGCGCGACAAGATGCCGTTCGAAGTGACGCCACTCTTCTTCAAGCTGCAGCGCTACGACGCGGTTGCCGCCGCGAATGCGGTCGGTGCCGCCGTGGCTCCGGCTTCGGCAACGTCTGCGGCGCCACCTGCGCCGGCGCCCGACAACACCGCTCCTCCGGCAACACCACCGGCGAATGGCGACCCCAACGCAACGCCGCCCGCAGGTGCGCAACCGGCTCCTGCCCCAGATAATGCGGCTCCCGCGTCCCCGCCTCCGGCCACCGCGCCGAATCCGCAGTAGATGCGGGTTTTATCGCTTCCAGGGCTTCGTGGTACCCCACCCTAGCGACAAGAGCAGGAACGTCGCGAGGGTGGGGCGCCCAGTCCGTGTTGAACTGTTGTGCGAGAGACAGGCACCGAGTGACGGCAGCGAGGCACGGGCTATTATTCAGAGTGATTCGAGTGTGTCGATCTTATTCGTCACATCCTGTGCCAGGGATTCGAGGTCGGCATGGAATGCGCTGCGCTCGCGGACAGGCAGTTCGGCCTGCAGATCGGCAAACGGAGCGATCTGGCAGCCGGGGAACGCGGCGAAGCCTGCCGCGTCAGCCAGCCGGCAACTGATCTTGATCAATTCAGCCATGCTCCAGGCGCTTTCCATCGAGCGTGGCGCGTGATGATCGAAGACGATGGCGTCGAATTCGGAAGGCAGCCTCCAATCGGTCACCAGGTGGCGTCCGGCCTGGCAATGGTCGCAACCGAAAAGCCCTGCTTCCAACGGCAGGATACTGGCGCCAGAGCCCTGATGCTTCTTGAGGAGCGCGGCATATTCCGTTGGGCGAAGGACAGCCAGGGCGAGGCGGCCGATGTCGTGGAGAATGCCGGAAGTGTATGCCGTGTCCTTGTCCATGAATCCGGCCCCGGCGAGCTGCCGCGCGATCAGTGCGCAGGCCAGGTTGTGACGCCAGACATTGCGGATGAGCGGATGGTTGAGCGACTTGCCAAGATAGGAACGGACCCCAACGGTGAGGCACATGCCCTGCAGGTGATTTCTGCCCAGAACGGCAATGGCCTGAAGGATGGTTCGGGCGGGAAATCGCGGAGCGTAGACGAGTGAGTTGGCAATGGTGAGGACTTCGCTGGCGAATGCCGCGTCAGAAGAGATGAGCTCGCTCAATTGATGCAACTGCACATTCTCATTGTTGGTGAGCTGCAGCACGCGAATGGCGATCATGGGAAACGGAGGCAGGCGCAGATGTGCCCAGGGTTGTTGGGTAGCCTCGATTAGTTGCGTTTCGCTGCTCAAGCGGAATCTCTCCATGGAAGGCGGGTGGTGTTCAGGCGGTAGCTGAATTCTGCCCGCAACGGAGATTGTCCGCCGATTGAGTGGGTTTCACTACTTAAAAATCCCTCATGATAGGCGGGTTAGCGATGTTTGCGCAGGAATGGGAAGCGATGGCGGAAAAGAGGTTCATTTTGCAGCGCACCGCCGCGATAGGATGAGGCTGGGGAGAACGATGGGTCGAATTCTGGATGGAACGGCGATTGCCGTGGCAATCAAGGAAGAAGTGGCGGCGGAAGTCCGCATGCTCGCGATGCAAGGCGTGCGGCCAGGGCTGGCGGCCGTATTGGTGGGGCACGTTTCCGCTTCAGAGATTTATGTTCGCAGCAAGGTGCAGACGTGCGCCGAGCTGGGCTTGTACAGCGAACTGATTACTCCGGACGA
>JBEKFF010000281.1:0-3511 GCA_050013455.1 Acidobacteriaceae bacterium
CGCCTGGGGCGTCGGGGTCGGGGGTGAGGGTGGCGGAGCGAACGAGGCCGGCGGCGACGATGTTGGGGCCGGTGGGGGTGTAGCAGTCGCGGAGTAGGTGGAGGAGGTCGGCGTCGGTCATGGGTAAAGCTCGCGGAGGAGCGTCCTTCTCACTGTATCGTTCCGGGGGGAGGATGGGAGGGTTGAGTGAGGTGGAGAGGTGCGGGTTCGTCGGTCCGATCCGGTCTGGATTGCTGCTACAAGTCGAAGTTGGCGAGAGCGCCGATGCAGGCGAGGCAAAGGTCACAAAGGGTCAGAGGAGCGATTCGGCATTAGGCACTGCACCCAAAGCCAACACCCATGCGCTTCGCTGTCACTAATGACAGTTGGCAATCCGATGGATGGCTCGTACGCTTGAGCCTTCTTGCCAAGCATCCGTCCGCGCTCCAATGGCCTGCGCGTGTCACTTGATCACATCAGTTTATCTACGACGAAGGCAGCCAGGGGCTTGACGTATGAGTTGACCAACGAGGATTGGGTCACTGCAGGGTCGTAAGGGCCAGACTGTGTGCGTGGCGTTCTCGGTGGCGACGCTATGCGCAAAAAACATTTTGCTCATAGCGCTAAGGAGTAACGAGAAGACGAGGTTCTGGAGCAACCGTGAGGGGGGATTGTGAATGGCAGTAGACATGAGCTCGGAGCAGGCGAGTGGCCAAGGCCTGGAAGGTCAGATTTGATATGCAGCGGTTGCTTCGACTCGGATGGGCAGGGACACTGTTGTTCTGTGGGCTACGGGGAATTCCGGCGCAGGACCTTTCGCCGCGTGCGTATATCATTACGCCGATCAGCGCGAACGCAATTAATCTGACGTCGTCCTTTTTCGATGGCAGCATCAATTTCAACGGAGTGCTGCCGGCAACCGGCGCTACGGGGACTTATAACGTCGGAATCTTCAGTCTTTACCATAGCTTCAACTTCTTCGGACGGTCGGCCAACGTGGTGGGGGCGCTGCCGTACGCGGTTGGGAACTTCGAGGGAACGATAGCGGGGGCCGGCGAGAATCTCTACCGCTCCGGCCTGGCGGACACGATCTACCGGTTCTCGGTGAACTTGAAGGGCGGGCCGGCGATGCAGGCGCGCGAGTTTGTGAAGTGGAAACAGAAGACGTTGATCGGCGTCAGTTTGAAGGTGACGGCTCCCACGGGGCAATACGATCCGACCAAGCTGATTGGGTGGGGCACCAACCGCTGGGCCTTCAAACCGGAGGTGGGCTATTCCCGGCGTGGAGGGCAATGGATTCTGGATGCCTACGCGGGAGTGTGGTTTTTTACAACGAATCCGGAGTACTGGTCGAACAATATCTACTACCCGGGGACGAGGTCGCTGGCGGAGAATCCGGTGGGAGCGCTGGAGAGTCATCTGAGTTACGACTTCAAGAAAGATCAACTCTGGATCTCGCTCGACGGGAACTACTGGTTCGGCGGAAGCACGATTGTGAATGGAGTGGAGAACCCTGCGACCAGGGCGAAGAACTCACGCATTGGCGCCACCGTATCGATCCCCGTCAACAGGCATCATGCGGTGAAGGTGAGCTACAGTGACGGCGCTCATATCGAGTTTGGCGGCAACTACCAGAACGTGTCCGTTTCGTGGCAATACGGTTGGCTGGGAAGGCCGAAGTGATTTGAGACGCTGGTTGGTTTCGCGGCGTACGATTTGAGATTCTTGTGAAGGGATCGGACGCGCACGCGTTGATCATTATTTCTTCGCGGGAACCGAACTTTCTGCGAGCGCAAGGCCTCTCTCCAGCATGCACACCGGAATGGAAGCGAAGGAGACCGCGACGTCCGACCAAACGCTGCTGGTGCTGCTGGCGCAGAGCGGCGACCGGGGTGCGCTGGAAGAACTGCTGCGGGAGGCATATGCGCCGTTGCGGCGATATATTACGTCTCTGGCTGGGGCTGCGTTGGCTGACGACATTCTGCAGGAGACGTCGCTGCAGATCTTTCGCAAGCTGCAGCATTTGCGGGAGCCTGCTGTGTTTCGGGCTTGGACGTTTCGGATTGCTTCGCGGATTGCGTTCGCGCATTTGAAGAGCGCGCGGCGGTGGCAGCCGCTTGAAGAGGCTCCGGTAGAACTACTGATTACGTTTGATGACCGTCTTGGCGAGCCGCCTGATGAGCGGTTCCTGCAGATGATTGAGCATGTGTCGCCGGCTAGCCGGGCGGTGTTGTTGCTGCGCTACCAGCAGGATTTATCGCTGGAAGAGAGTGCTGCCATTTTGGAGATTCCTGTGGGCACCGCGAAGTCGCGGCTGCATTACGGGGTGAGTATGCTTCGCAAATATTTGATTGATGAGAGGAAACCAGCATGAGCCCTGAATCTAGTAACCCTGAAAATGGTAACGGTGAGCGCGCGTTTGTTCAGCAAGCGCTTGCAGACGCTGATCGGTCGGAGCGCACGTCGCGGATTGTTGTTGGCGTGCTCGCGATACTGGCGGTCGTCGTCTTTGTCTGGATGCACATGCAGATGTTTCCGCCGGAGACGCTGGCGAGTCTGTTGCATTCTATTTTGCGCGTGGATCTTTTCTTTTTGGTGCTGTCGTTCGCGATCACCATGTATCTGCGGCAGGTGATGAACAAGAACACGCGGACGATATTGCGGGCGCTGGCGAATACGCGGCAGCGGTGATCAAGAAGAAGGCGGGCCGGGATAAGAAGGCATACCCAAGGGCTAAAGCCCGGATCCGTTACGACAGTATGAGACCCAAGGCTAAAGCCTTGGGGTACCTGGAAGCAGAAAGGCGGCCCGAGTGGGCCGCCTTTTTGCGCGTGCTGCGGTGAAGGCTAGTGGGATTGTTCGCTGGCTATGCGGGCGGGGGCGAACTCATCGCCTTTGTTCCACTCGACGGTGTGGGGGGCGTTGAGGACTTGCCAGCCCAGGTCGATGCCGAAGCGGGCTAGCTTGGCGTCGCCGGTGAAGTCCCACTTGGGGTCAAAGTTGTCGGAGAAGTTGTGGTAGTGGTTGTCGTTGAAGTCTTTTTCCTGCGCTACACCCCAGGCGCGATCGTGGCCTTCGTAGAGTTGACCGGCATCGACGGAGAAGGCGGGGATGCCTACGCGGGAGAGGCTGAAGTGGTCGCTGCGGTAATAGCTGCCGGCCTCGGGGCGGGGGTCGGGGACGATGGTTAGGTTGAAGCGTTTGGCGGTTGCTTCGACGCGCGGGTAGAAGGTGGTGCGCTGGGCTCCGTTGACGTTGATTTCTTGTTGGACGCCGATGGGGAGGAGCATGTCGAAGTTGATGTCGAGGGAGATTTGCGAGGCGGGGATGGGCGGATGCTGGCCTAGATATTCGGAGCCTAGGAGGCCTTGCTCTTCGGCGGTTACGGCGGCGAAGATTATGGAGTGGGGCGGGTGGATGCCGGATTCGGCCCACGCGCGGGCCATTTCTAGGATCATCGCTACGCCGGTGCCGTTGTCGGCTGCGCCGTTGTAGATGTTGTCGCCGGGGTGGTTGGGGTCGAGGCCGAGGT
>JBEKFF010000282.1:0-3465 GCA_050013455.1 Acidobacteriaceae bacterium
AATCTTCCCGACCCGCTGCTGCTCAACAACGGCCAGCAGGTCACTACCGGCAAAGTATGGTGGACTAGGCGCCGCCCCGAGATCGTGGAGATGTTCGACCGCGAGATCTACGGCCGCGTCCCCGCCAACCTGCCCAAAGTCAACTGGGAGGTGGTCAGCACCACGGCGGAAAAGAATGGCGCCGTCCCGGTGGTGACCAAGAAGCTCCTGGGCCACGTCGACAACTCCATCGACCCGGCCATCAAGGTGGAGATCGACCTGACGCTGACCACGCCGGCGGATGCCATCGGTCCGGTTCCTGTCATCATGGAATTCGCATACAGCCGCGAATTCATGGCCGCCATGGCCAGGCGGTTTCCGCAAGCGGCCGCGGGAGGGCCGGGAGGCAATCAGGGTCCCACCTGGCAGCAGCAGGTGCTGGCCAAAGGCTGGGGCTATGCCGAGCTGATCCCCACCAGCTACCAGGCCGACAACGGCGCCGGCCTCACCGAGGGCATCATCGGCCTCATGAACAAGGGCCAGCCGCGCAAGCCGGACGACTGGGGCGCGCTGCGTGCCTGGGCCTGGGGCGCCAGCCGCGCGATGGATTATTTCGAAACCGACAAGGCCGTCGACGCGAAGCACGTGGGCCTCGAAGGGCACTCCCGATATGGAAAAGCGACGCTGGTCACCATGGCCTACGAGCCCCGCCTGGCCATCGCCTACGTCAGTTCCTCCGGCGAGGGCGGCGCCAAGCTCTTCCGCCATGAATTCGGCGAGCCGATCGGCAACGTCGCCGGCGTCAGCGAGTACCACTGGATGGCCGGCAACTTCCTCAAATACGACGGCCCGCTCACGGTGGCCGAGCTTCCCGTCGACGCCCATGAGCTGATCGCTCTGTGCGCGCCTCGTCCCGTTTTCGTCTCCGGCGGAGCCACAGACGGCGACGGCTGGGCAGACGCCAAGGGCATGTTCCTGGCTGCGGCCGACGCCGGCCCGGTCTACCGCCTGCTGGGCAAAAAGGACCTCGGAACCAACGTCTTTCCACCCATCGAGACGCCGCTGATCAACGGCGATATCGCCTTTCGCCAGCACTCCGGCGGCCACAGCCCCGGTCCCAACTGGCCCACATTCCTAACCTTCGCCAGCCGGTATTTCAACCCGCCGGGAGCAAGCCAACGACGCTAGTCATCATGGAGTGACCGGTTCGGCTGCGCTAACCGTGGGTTAGGCTGTGATTCTGGAAGGAAGCACAACTCAGAGCCACAAGCGGAGAGGAACCGGTCATGAAGGAAAAGGTACGATTTTTGGGTCTGGATGTCCATGCCGAGACGATAGCCGTTGCGATAGCCGAGCCGGATGGCGCGGTGCGCAGCCTGGGAACGATTGCCAACCGTGCGGAGTCGATCCGCAAGCTGGTGAAGAAGCTGGGGGCGGTTGAGCCTCTGAAGGCCTGCTACGAGGCTGGCCCAACCGGCTACGTACTCTACTGGCAGTTGGCGGAGCTTGGAGTCGCGTGCGAGGTAATTGCGCCGACACTGGTTCCGATGAAGGCCGGCGACCGGGTGAAGACGGATCGGCGGGATGCCGAAAGGCTGGCGCGCAGTTACCGATCCGGCGATCTGACGGGGGTGTGGGTTCCAGACGAAGGTTCCGAGGCGCTGCGCGATCTGGTGCGGGCCCGGGAGGCAGCCAAGCAGGATCAGTTGCGTGCCCGTCACCGGTTGAGCAAGTTTCTGTTGCGCTCGGGCCAGCGGCCGGGGCAGGGGGTGAAGGCCTGGACGCTGGGCTATATGGCCTGGGTGCGGCAGCTGCGCTTCAAGCAGGTGGCGCAGGAGTCGACGCGGCTGGATTACTTGCATGAAGTCGAGCACATGGCCGAGCGGGTCAAGCGTCTGGAGCAGGCCATTACGGAGGCGGTCAAGCTGGCTTCTCCGGCGCTGCAGGATGTTATCTGCGGGTTACAAGCGTTGCGTGGTGTGGCGCAGATCTCGGCAGTGACGATTGCGGCGGAGTTGGGCAACCTCTCTCGCTTTGCGAGCGCTCGGCAGTTGATGGGCTACAGCGGCGCGGTCCCCAGCGAGGACTCCAGCGGCGGACGAATACGGCGCGGAGGTATCACCAAGACGGGCAACGCGCATCTGCGACGAATCGCCATCGAAGCAGCCTGGAGTTATCGGCTGCGGCCCGGCGTCGGACCCGCGTTGCGCAAACGACAAGAGGGCGTGGCGGAAGAGATCAAAGAGATCGCCTGGAAGGCACAACACCGATTGCACAAGCGTTATATGAGGCTGGCGGCGGCGGGCAAGGATCAGAGGAAGATTATCACCGCGGTGGGACGCGAACTGCTGGGCTTCATCTGGGCTATCGGGATCAAGACGGAGGCTGCCAGCAAGCTGCGGATGGCGGCCTGAGGAAGAGCAAGAACAAAGGCAAAAGCAAAAACTTTCCCAAGAATGAAAAAGCAAAAACACGACCAATGAACAGCATCGCCCAATTCGAGAACAGCGCCAGCCGCAGCCGGAGCAAGCACGAAGGAGAATCCTCGACCGCTCTATGCGACAGGCCCAGCCGGACTCGCGCCACTAGTCAGAGGCAGCTCCCGACGGATCACGATTATGCGGTTCCGACCCGCGAATATCAGACTGATCAATCGTCGCTCAAACCTGCCCCGGCTGCTGCTGGCCCTGTTCTCGAAAAACGGCAAAAGCAACGACAACAACAAAAGCAACCCCACGGATCTGCGGGTGTTGACAGGGTCACTCCATATCAGAGCGACCGCAGGAAATCGATAATCTCCTGCTGCTCCTTTGTGCTCAGTCTATTGAAATGCTCAATGACCTTATTTGCCTCGCTGCCCTGGCTCTTGTGCGCTCTGATGGCGTCGACCAGGTTATTAGCCCGTCCGTCATGGAGGAAGAAGGCACGCTGCCCTAGGCCCCAGAGGGGAGCTGTCCGGAACTCGTCGGGACCTGCGCCGCCTTGTGTGATTCCGTCGGCCAGGCCTTTGCCCACGTGGTGAACGAGAAGGTCTGAGTAGAGGATTGCCGTCTGATTTGAAAGCGCAATGCTCGGCACGGTCGTGGAGCCACTCGCAATCATCTTGCCGGTGGTAAACGAGGGCGTGTGACAGTGCACGCAGCCTATCTTTGCAAAAGCAGCGCGTCCATCCTCGCTGGAGGGCGTAGCGGGAGCAGGGGTGGGCGGGGCCAGCATGCGAATGAAGTTGGCAAACGCTTCGATGTCGGAGAGGACTACCGTGTTCGATGCGGGGTTGGTCGCGGCGGGCGTCGTGAAGTTACTTGTGTCGTTAGGTGTGGCGACGAAGATGCAGCCTGGCGTTTCATCGCGCTCTTGCGGGAAAAGCTGATTGCTGATTCCCATCTCGACGTTGTATGCCTCGCCCGCGAACATGAGAAGGGACTTGTTTTGTGCCTTCCATCCGAAGCGAGTAATTGTCCCGTCGTTTGCACTGAGATTCGCATC
>JBEKFF010000283.1:0-3426 GCA_050013455.1 Acidobacteriaceae bacterium
GGAGCTGTCGCTCCACCCTTCGGCGCGCCCAGCGTCTTCGGCGTGAAGGCCGTATTCGCAATCCAGCCATCATGCAGCGCCTTGCGCCATGCAAGCTCCAATGGAGTGCTAGCCGCCGCCAATCCCAACGCAGCCTTCGCCGCTTGATCCGGAGACACGCTCGTCGCGCCCTTCGCCGCCGCCGGAGCAGCACTTGCTGCCGCTCCACCACCGCCGCCCAGATACGTCTTCGCATTCGCCAGCACCGCGTTGTACGCGCTCACCGAAGGATCCAGCAGCGTCTGCAACACATCGTGCGCGCTCTTGCCCGCATACAGCGGCTCAATCATCGGCTGCACAATCGAGATCGTGCCATCGCATGCACGCGCGTCCGACCAGCTCTCCAGGTAGTGAGCCTTGTTGATATGCCACGTCGAGTAGAAGCCCGTCTCATCCACATGCGATCCCAGGTGCACAGAGTTCGGCACCTTGTTGAACGCAACCTCAAACGACAGATCTGCCGGAGCGTTGTACAGCGGATTGACGCCCAGCATCACCAGCCACTGCACCTTGCCCGCGTTCATGTCCGCAACCAGCGCCTTCAAATCGGCCGTCTGCTCGGTCGGAATTGGCACAACTGTCTCCGTGTAGAAGACCGTCTTGCCCACCGCGCCCTGCGAACCATTCACCGTCAGCGCGGCCGTGTGCGCCGCCTGCGAGCTTCCCGGTCCAACGATGACCGCAAACCGTCCGCCCGACTTCTTGATATCGGCCATCACTGCAGCCAGAAACTTCTGCGCCTCAGGATTGCTCAGCGTCGAGTTTCCGCCCTCCAGCGCATTCGCAAACTGGTCGATCTCGCTCGGCTTCAGCGCCAACCGGTGCTCCGCCTTGAAGCCCGTCACCGTCGGATTCGTCTCGACGACATACAGCCGGTTCATCGGCTTGTCTTTATCGAACCGATGCCGCTCCGCCCACGCAGCCGACATCGGCAGGAATCCCGGGAACCCGATCCCACCCAGGAAATCCGCGTCCAGCGCGAGAATCACATCCGCGTCCCCGAGCTTGTACTGCGTGTCGTAATAGTCTCCAAACGCAGCCTTCGAAGCAGCGCGCCCCGCATCCTGGTTCACCGGCTCATACTGCACAAGCTTCGCCTGCGGATACTTCGCCTGCACCGCCTTCCACTGCGCCGCCAGCGTGGGCGATGTCACGGTCTCGGACAGGAACACGACACCCTCACCCGTCTTGGTTCCGGCGACCGCCTTCGCAAAATCACTCTGGAACTGGTCGAAGCCCGCCTGCTCGCCACGGAAGCGCGGGAACTGCGAACGGTCTGGATCATACAAATCCAGCAGCGACGCCTGCGTAAATGCGTCCGACTTGCCCTTCGCAATCGGGTGCTCCGGATTGCCCTCGAGCTTGATCGGCCGAAACGCATCCGACTTCACCAGGACCGGAATCGCGCCCGTCGGGAACGGATGCGCCGTGGCAAAGAACATTGGCTTGCCCAGCACGAGGTCTTCCGGCTGCTTCACGTACGGAAAAATCTGCTCATCCGGCTGCTTGGTGCAACCCGCCAGCCCAGCCAGCGCAAAGCTTGCGCCCATCACCTTCAGGAACCCACGCCGCGAGACAGAGTCGACCCACTCACCGGCCGAAGCCTGGCGAGGAAACTCCTCCTGCATCAACTCCTGGAACGCCGGCGTATCGGCCAGCTCATCGAGGCTCTTCCAGTAGCGCTTGCCACTCTTGCCGTCGAGCTTCGCCCGCACCTCAGCCAACGTCATCTTGGCCGGCGCAATCGCCGTTACTACCTGCGCCTGTTTCTCTCCTGCCATCGCCTGCTCGATTTCCATTCGCGTCTCGTTCATCGGTGGCACACCTCACAGCTTGACAGCTCGTTGGCCGTGCGGATGTGGTACTGCTTCATCAAATAGTGGCCCAGCTCGTCCTGGCTGGTGAACTTCACATAATTCGCGGGCATCGTCACGGCTGGAACCGCCGGTACCGCCTGCGCCTTGCCCAGTCCCGTCGGATCGTTCAGCTGCGCCACCTGCGGATTGCTTGCTGCCGGATCGCTCGCCACGCACCCAACCTGCTGCGCTGTCGGTCCTGCCGTCCCTGTCGGTGCGCACCACACAGGCTTATCGGTCGAAGGCGCGGCCCACGCCATGTTGTAGATCTCGGCAGTCGGCCTCAGGTTCACTGCTGGATTCCTATGGCAGTTCAAACACCACTCCATCTGCAGCGAGTTCTGCTCATACATCAGCGGCATCTCGTCCACGCGTCCATGACAGCTCGCGCAGCCAATGCCCTTGTTCACATGAATCTCATGATTGAAGTACACAAAGTCCGGCAGGTCATGCACCTTGATCCACTGCAGCGACGCCCCTGTCGCCCAACTCTGCCGTACCGGCTCCAGCAACTGCGCATTTGTCCAGATCTGCGAATGGCAGTTCATACAGGTCTTCGTCGGGGGAATGCCCGCGTACGAGCTCTTCTCCACCGACACATGACAATACTGGCACTGCAGCCCCAGCCCCTCCACGTGATGCTTATGGCTGAAAGGTACCGGCTGGTCCGGACGCTGTCCCTGCCTGGTCACCCACGGCGACCGCTGCAAGCTGTTCAGCGTCACCCCGAGTGCGATGACAATCAAGCCCGACAGCACCAGGCTTGCGCGAGCCAGGGCATTTGAGCTGCGGTCAAATACTTGCGCCATGAATCCGTTCCTGCTTCCTCTGCGTCAGAAAACCACTGTTGAGGTTGATGACTTCGTCTTTGGGGTGGACAATCGGGGCTCTTCGGTCAGACCACTTCCGTAGTCTGCCGTCACTGTTTTTGAGAAGTCGAGTATAGCAGTCAGAAATAATGATGTGACAGTCATCACACCGTCTGCATCGAGAGCATTATGAAATTGTGGTCGCTTATCGATCACCATTTGCGCAGCCCTACAATTTTTTCTATCCTTATCCACCCTTACAAAATTCCCCGCGTCAAATTCCTGACGTCGAGCCTTCCCTCGCAGCTCAGCTTCGCCCACTCGGCCCCTACCGAACACAACCGCACCCACGCTCGCCTATCATTCTCCTCATGCCCCGTCCCTCAGGCCGCACCAGCAAGCTACCCTACGACCCCGCCGAGGCCGTAGCCGCACTCTCCGCCGCTGATCCGAAGCTCGCCCGCCTCATCGCGCGTGCGGGTCCATTCACCCCCCGCCTCGCCGCCAACCAATCCCCCTTCGAAGCCCTCACCGAATCCATCATCTATCAGCAACTCCACGGCAAAGCCGCCGCCGCCATCCACGCCCGTTTGATCGCCGGCTTCCAACCCATGCCCACGCTCTCGCCCATCCACCCCACTCCCGAACAGATTCTGGACGTTCCCACCCAGGAACTTCGCGCCGCCGGCCTCTCCGCCAACAAGACTCTCGCCCTCCGCGAC
>JBEKFF010000284.1:0-3379 GCA_050013455.1 Acidobacteriaceae bacterium
GGCGTCACCACCAGCTACTTCGAGTGGGTCCAGGACCGCATGGGCTACTTCTGGACCGAGGACGAAGTCAACCAGCGCCTCGATCGCATCATGATCGACAGCTTCAACGACGTCCTCCACTTCTCCATCGCCCACGGGGTCAACAACCGCATCGCAGCCTACATGCTGGCCATCGACCGCGTAGCCCACACCACCAAGCAGCGCGGCATCTACGCCTAGCAACGGTGGTTAGTGATTAGTGGTGAGAAAGGCTCCGGCACTTACCGGAGCCTTTCTCACTTCATCCTCCTCCGGTGCAATCGCGAGACTGTCATCCTGAGCGAAGCCGCTCGGGGCTTCATCCCGAGTGGCGTAGCCGAAGGACCCCGAATCCCTCCGTATCCCCACAGCCCTCGATCCTTTCCAACCACACGCTCAGCGCCTAATCCCTGTTCCTAATCCCTAATCCCTGTTCTATGGGAGAATGGCTGTATTCGCGCAAGGCCGCGCGAGCGCCGTCTCGTGAACTTACCCAACTCCATAACGCTGACCCGCATTGCAAGCGTCCCTCTGCTGATCTGGGCCCTTTCCCCCCGCTTTCCCTGGCAGGGCGCCCACGGCGAGCAGGAACTCATCGCCTCCGCCATCTTCATCACCGCCTCGGTCACCGACGGTCTCGACGGCTTCCTCGCCCGCCGCCGCGGCCAGATCACCACCCTCGGCATGCTCCTCGACCCCCTCGCCGACAAGCTCATGGTCACCGCCGCCTTCATCCTCCTGGTCGCCTACAACCCCCACGTCATGAAGCCCTGGATCGCCGTCCTCGTCATCGGCCGCGAGTTCCTCGTCAGCGGTCTCCGTTCCATCGCCTCCAGCGAAGGCTTCACCATCCAGGCCAGCGACCTCGGCAAGCTCAAAACGGTAGTCCAGATCGTAGCCGTCGTAGCCGCCATCCTCAACCACCGCTGGGATACATGGCAGATCGGCTGGTTCCCGATCAGCGTCAAGCTCATCGCCATGACCGCCACCTACTGGATGACCATCCTCTCCATCATCTCCGCGACCGACTACTTCGTAGGCTTCTGGAGAAAGATCGACCACGTCTCCACCGGCACCCGCCGCCGCAGCTCCGTCCTGAGCCGCAAAAAAAAGCCCGCCCCAGCAGTAGAAGCAGTGATTAGGGATTAGGGTTTAGGAATTAGGAACCTCGACGGCCTACCCTAGCTGCCGTTGCCCTTGCACTTGCACTTGCATTTGCTGTTGCTGTGGCACTTGCCGTTGTCGTTGCCCGTTTTTCGCCGTCATCCTGAGCGCAGCGAAGGACCCCCGCATTCCGAGGGTGCCAAAGGAAACCACCCATGCCGGAATACGCCTACGTCTACATCCTCGCCAGCAGCTTCAAGCATCTCTACATCGGCTTCACAACCAACCTCGAGCAGCGCGTCTGGCAACACAAAAACCACACCTTCCCCGACAGCTTCACGGCACGCTATCGCATCGACCACCTCGTCTACTTCGAGCGCTTCAGCCTGATCACGCGTGGCATCGCCCGCGAGAAGGAGCTCAAAGGCTGGCGACGCAGCAAGAAGATCACCCTAATCATCGCAAGCAATCCAGACTGGAAGGACCTAAGTTTAGAGGGGGGCCAACCGATCAAGCCATGGTCTGAGCCCAAACCGTCCCCACCCCCAGATAACTGAGACCGCTAACAAGAGCAAAGGCCCCGGCAACCCCCGAGGCCTTTCCTACTCCCTAATCCCTGCTCTTACGCGTGCCCGCGCTGTTCGCGATGCACAAAGTGATACGGCGGCCACGGCCCTGAAAGCTGCATCGCGCAATCCTTCAACTCAAGCGTCACGGTGCTGTACTTGTTCTGATACCGCTCGACTGTCTTCTTCTCGACCAGGTGAGCGATATCCAGCAGCATCTTGCCAGACTCCATCCGCTTGCAGGTCACTTCCTCAGCCACCGGCAGAAACATCCGGTGCATCTGCAACGAAAGTGCCCGCGCCCGCGACTGCCGCTCACGCTGCCGGCTCGCCGACTCCCGCAGGTGCGACAGGTATTCCTGTCCCGCCGCCTGGTACGTCTGTTTCACACCCTTGGTCTCCGGGCAGATATCATCCACCACGACCTTCAGGTGCATCTCCGCCATGCCGCGCAACCGCTCGACGTTGGCCATAAAGTGCCGCTGGTTCGACCGAACCGACCGCCGCAGCGCCTCATCATCCTCAAACGTCGTGCCGAACCGGAACGGCAGCACCGTCGACTTCGCAAAGCATCCCGAAATCACCCGGGCATGCTCCCGCGCCGCGGATTGACCCTCCGCGGTAACTAACTTCGCTGCGTCTTCTGGTAGGTGTTCTGATACCACCACAGCCAGATCGGCTGCGGGAAAGAGAAAGGTTTGATTTCCGAAAAGTCCTGTAACCCCTGTAAGTGGCATCGGCCTTCGATGCCGACCGAGTTCAGAAAATGCACTACGTTCGGTGATGCAGTATGCGTACCAAGCCATGACGTTTTGACGCTCCTGAGTCTTCGTGCATCCGCCGGTCGGCTTCCCTAAAAACCTGCCGATTCCTGCGAATTTCTTGTCTGCTTCTTGATGAACAGTACAATTCTGGCCGTGCGACCAAGCCCGGGGGCAGTGCTTCAAAAACAGTGCAGCTGG
Organism: Acidobacteriaceae bacterium; assembly: GCA_050013455.1. Classification (GTDB taxonomy): domain Bacteria; phylum Acidobacteriota; class Terriglobia; order Terriglobales; family Acidobacteriaceae; genus Granulicella. Next base: position 2,651 of record JBEKFF010000284.1, read on the forward strand.
GGATTGATCCGACGCAGATACTATGCCCATCCAAACACGCTTGGCAAGCCCCATGTGCAAGAACGCTCATCAATAACCGGACCACCCCCAATCACCCCCCAATCCCTCCCTCAACCGCCCCCGCGCGCCGTTCCCTGCTAAACTGAAACGATGCGCGGGCGGTGGGCCCGGCAATCTCTTTGTAGCTCTGAAGGACGGATCGTTCGTGGATAACGCAACCAAGCGCCAGTTGAAAAAGCAGGATCAGTTTCACGCCATCACCGAAGCCGGTGTCCACTGGACAGAAGAACACCGCCAGAAGGCGATCGTCTCCGGCATCGTCGCCGTCGTCGCCATCATCGCCATCGTCGCCGGCTATTCGCTTTATCAGAGCCGGTCCTCCGCCGCCTCGACAGCCTTCGGTCAGGCAATGGAGGTCTACCAGGCTCCCCTGGCCACCAGCGGCCAGCCACCCCTCCCCGGCGTCAAGACCTACCCCGACGCCAAGTCCCGCGCCGCCGCCGCGAACGCCCAGTTCCAGCAGGTAGCCAGCCAATACGGCCTCACCACCTCCGGCCGCCTCGCCCAATACTTCGTCGGCCTCACCTACGTGGACCAGGGCCAGACCGGCCCCGCTGAGCTGGCCCTCGAAAAGGTCGCGTCCAGCTGGGATAGCGGCCTCTCCGCCCTCGGCAAGGATGCCCTCGCCGACCTCTATCAGCAGACCGGTCAGAACGCCAAGGCCATCGA
>JBEKFF010000285.1:0-3359 GCA_050013455.1 Acidobacteriaceae bacterium
TGTCGGCCGCGCGGGCGGCGCTGCCGGAGTGGCAGGCGCTGCCGGGGCATTGGCGGGCTCGGTATTTGTATGCGCTGGCGCGGCAGGTGCAGAAGCATGCGCGGCGGCTGGCCGTGCTCGAGACGCTGGATAATGGGAAGTCGATTCGCGAGTCGCGGGATATTGATATTCCGCTGGTGGCGCGGCACTTTTATCATCATGCCGGATGGGCGCAATTGCGCGACGAAGAGTTTGGTGGGTACGCTCCGGTGGGTGTGGTGGGGCAGATTATTCCGTGGAACTTTCCGCTACTGATGTTTGCTTGGAAGGTTGCGCCGGCGCTGGCGGCGGGATGCACGGTCGTGATCAAGCCGGCCGAGTACACGCCGCTCACGGCGATACTGTTTGCGGAGATCGCCGATGAGATTGGCCTGCCGAAGGGCGTGCTGAACGTCGTGAACGGCGATGGGAGAACGGGCGCGGCGATCGTCGAGCATCCGGGGATCGACAAGATTGCGTTCACTGGCTCGACGGAAGTTGGGCGAATTATTCGTAAGGCTACTGCGGGCACGTCGAAGAAGCTTTCGCTTGAGCTTGGTGGGAAGTCGCCGTTCATCGTGTTCGATGATGCTGACCTTGACTCCGCGGTGGAAGGGCTGGTGGATGGCATCTGGTTCAACCAGGGGCAGGTGTGTTGCGCGGGTTCGCGGCTGCTGGTGCAGGAGCGCATCGCCGAGCGGCTGTTCGAGAAGATTCGCGCTCGCATGCAGACGCTGCGGATTGGCTCGCCGCTGGATAAGGCCATCGACATTGGCGCGATCGTCGACCAGGTGCAGTACGACCGGATTGCGGCGCTGGTGAAGACTGGCGTTGCGGAGGGGGCGACGTGCTGGCAGCCGGAGCTGACACTGCCGGAGAAGGGTTTGTTCTTCAAGCCGACGCTGCTGACGGGCGTGTCCCCGAGCGCTACCGTCGCGCAGGAGGAGATCTTTGGGCCGGTGCTGGTGGCGATGACGTTTCGCACGCCGGCGGAGGCTGTCGAACTGGCGAACAACACGGCGTACGGACTCGCCGCGAGTATCTGGAGCGAGAACATTAATGTCGCGCTCGACGTGGCGGCGCAGGTGAAGGCGGGCGTGGTCTGGGTGAACGCGACCAATCTCTTCGACGCGGCGTGCGGCTTTGGCGGCTATCGCGAGTCGGGCTACGGACGCGAGGGCGGCAACGAGGGGATGTACGAGTACGTCGAGCCGGCGTGGCTGAAGGATGCGCCAGGCATGGGTGCAGGTCCAGAGAAGCAGGTCCTTCCCCTTCGCGGTGCTCAGGGTCAGGATGAGAAATCCGGGGGTGGGGACTTCGGCATTGATCGCACGGTGAAGAACTATATTGGCGGCAAGCAGGCGCGGCCGGATTCGGGATATAGCTATCCCGTGTATGGCCGCGATGGGCGCATGGTGGGCGAAGCGCCACTGGGCAGTCGCAAGGATATTCGCAATGCCGTGGAGGCAGCGCGCGCGGCAGGTAAGTGGGCGAAGACGACCGCGCATGGGCGGGCGCAGGTGCTGTACTTTATCGCTGAAAACCTTGTGCAGCGGCGCGCGGAGATCATCGCCAAGCTGGCGGCGTTTGTTGGGCCGGAGCAGGCTGCCATCGAAGTCGACGACAGCATCGAACGCACGTTCACGTATGCCGCGTGGGCAGATAAATTCGAAGGCACCGTCCACAATCCTCCGGCGCGCATGGTGACGCTGGCGATGAAGGAGCCCGTTGGCACGGTTGGAATCCTTGCGCCGGATGAAGCGCCACTGCTATCTCTACTCTCGCTCGTACTGCCGGCGATTGCGATGGGCAACACCGTCGTCGCGGTGCCGAGCGAGCGCGCGGCTACGCTGATGGGCGAGCTCTACCAGGTCTTCGATACCAGCGATCTGCCCGGCGGCGTGGTAAATCTCGTCTCAGGCAAAGCTAGCGAGCTTGGCAAGACGCTCGCCGAGCACGACGACATCGACGCCATCTGGAGCTTCCGCGATGAGGCGGCTTCGGCGATGGTGAAGGCTGCGTCCATCGGAAATCTGAAGCAGGTCTTCAGCAACGATGGGCGCGCGATTGACTGGTTTGATCCAGCGCAGGCGCAGGGTCGATGGTTCCTTCGCCACGCTACGCAGGTGAAGAACATCTGGGTACCCTACGGCGAGTAGGCGCGTCTGCATGAGCGGGATAGTGAGTCCGCTAGGCGCTGTGGTACGCTCGCCTCCTGAAGAGAGGCGCGTGCATGGATCGTCGAAGCTTCGTCCGAAAGTCGCTTGTGGGCGCTGGTGGAGCGATGCTCGCCCGCACCAGTCTCGCGGGCGCACCGGGCGCTGGGCCGCACCAGATTCCAGGCGCCGTGGATGCTGCTCAAATCAACAGCGCGCGCTTCCCTGCAGACTTCCTATGGGGCATGGCCTCGTCCGCATTCCAGATAGAGGGTGCGTGGAACACAGACGGCAAGGGCGAGTCCAACTGGGATCGCTTCGCACACACCGTCGGCAAGATCAAAGGCGCGGCTACGGCAGATGTCGCGTGCGACCAGTACCATCTCTACAAAGAAGACGTTGCGATTCTCAAGCGGCTCAATCAGAAGAGCTATCGCTTCTCAACCGCATGGTCGCGCATTCAGCCTACCGGTACCGGGGCGGTGAATACGCAGGGCATCGACTATTACAGCCGGCTTGTGGACTCGCTGCTTGAGGCCGGCATTCGCCCCTTCTGCACGATCTATCACTGGGATCTGCCGCTGGCGCTGGAAGATCGCGGGGGCTGGCCCAACCGCGATCTCGCCTCGTATTACGCGGATTATGCTGCGATCCTGGCGAAGCATCTCGGCGATCGCGTGACGGTGTGGGCGCCGTTCAACATGCCCTGGACGTTCACCTACTACGGGTATGGTGTTGGCATTTTTCCGCCGGGACGCGCGAGCTTCGACCAGTTTCTCCGAGCCGCGCACACGGTAAACCTCGCGCAGGGCGAGGCGTTTCGCGCAATCAAGGCTGCGTCGTCGAAGGCCACCGTAGGGAGTGCTTACGGCATGGCGCCCGCCTATCCGAAGACCGACAGCGAGGCGGACCGCGCTGCAACGGCTCGCTACCACGCGATGAATAACGTGTACTTCCTGAACACGGCGCTGCGCGGAGAGTACCCGAAAGCGTTCGTCGGCGAGACGCCCTACGCTGCGATGGGATACCAGCCCGGCGACGACAAGATCATGAAAGTGCCGTTGGATTGGGTGGGCTTCCACTACTACACTCGACGGATCGTGTCGGCCGCGAGTGGTGCGGCTGCTTCTGGAGGCGGCCACTTTGGCACCGAGACCGAAGGCGAGGGAGGGTCGAGTGCGCGCG
>JBEKFF010000286.1:0-3283 GCA_050013455.1 Acidobacteriaceae bacterium
ACCGGTCTCCGCAGCGCGCAGAATAACTGGGACTTCTGGACGCTGCTTCCGGAGGCGCTCCATCAGGTCACCGTCGTTATGTCTGACCGCGGAATTCCAAAGTCCTTTCGCCACATGCATCTGTTCGGAAGCCACACTTTCTCGATGATCGATGCCAAGAATAAGCGTACCTGGGTAAAATTCCACTTCCGCACTCAGCAAGGTATTGAAAATCTTACGGACGAAGCGGCTGCTGCGGTTGTGGCAACTGATCGGGAGAGCCATGGCCGAGATCTATTAGAGGCAATCGAGCGTAAAGATTTTCCGCGCTGGACGCTCTTCATCCAGGTAATGACGGAGGAACAAGCAAAGACGCACAAACACAATCCGTTTGATCTGACTAAAGTCTGGCCCAAGGCCGAGTACCCGCTGATAGAGGTTGGCAAAATGGAGCTCAATCGTTATCCCGATAACTACTTCGCAGAGGTGGAGCAGGCCGCCTTCTCCCCGGCGAATGTCGTTCCCGGGATCAGCTTCTCTCCCGACAAGATGCTCCAGGGCCGGCTGTTCTCGTATGGAGATACGCAGCGATACCGCCTCGGGGTCAACTTCAATCACATACCTGTTAATGCGCCGAAGTGTCCGTTCCACTCCTATCATCGCGATGGCCACATGCGTACGGACGGAAACCTTGGAGCGACGACGTCGTATAACCCGAATAGCCAGGGGTTGTGGGACGACCAGTCGGCGTACGCTGATCCACCGCTCGCGCTCGAAGGCGATGCCGATCACTATGACCACCGCTCAGAGGATGATCACTGGGAGCAACCTGGAAATCTCTTCCGGCTGATGACTTCAAAGCAAAAGCAATTGCTGTTCGACAACACGGCTCGCGCGATCCAGGGCGCCTCCCAGGAGGTACTGGAACGGCATGTCGCGAACTGCAAACGAGCCGATCCTGCCTATGGAGATGGTGTTGCGCGAGCGCTGAAGCTCAAGGTTTAGCGGTCAAGGTACACGACTTGGGTCTATTTGTCCGAACTGCAGCGCGACTGGGAAGGGAGGGGAGGAGATGCTTAGTGAGACGACCGATGTCATTGTTGCAGACGACAATCAAATGCTGCTCAGCGTGATGTCGGAAATATTCAAAGAGTGTGGCTACACTGTCCGCACTGCCACTGATGGTTTCTCAGCGTTAGAACAGATTCGAAAACAAGTACCGCACGTTTTGCTTTCCGACCTTAACATGCCCGGGATGTCTGGGTTCGAACTACTGTCAGTCGTTCGGCGCAAGTTTCCGGAGATAAAGACCATCGCAATGAGCACGGATTATCCGGGAGAAGATGTCGTGCCCGGAATCCCAGCTGATGCGTACTATGCAAAGGGCACAAGTAACGTCGCGCGGTTGTTTGAAATTGTAAGGGCGATCGATACCGGGCGTGATGTATTGGAGCCTCGTGCCGAAACGCCGATCTGGGTGCAGGGATTGCCAATACATGGTTGGGGTTCTTCGATCGTATTTGTGGCCTGCCCGGAGTGTCTCAGAACATTTCCCCATTTTCTTTCACGGGCCATTCCGTTTCAGGGCGAGGAGCGCTGTCCCCATTGTTTCGAACCTGTACAACTGGCGATCGTCCGGTAAATCCGACATCGGAGTTGATGATCTTCCTCCACGACCGGCTTCCCATCGCCAAAATCGTCAACGCCACCGTGATCACTCTCGACAACGCCCCCGCAGGGCTACAAGGAGTTCGACAGGGAGCTGCGAGGAAGTTCGTTATCGATCCCCACCACTCAATCAATGGAGCGGCCTGACCTTCCTGTCGACGAACGCACGATCGTTGACGAGTTCAGTAAGCTCTAGGCGTCGTCAGGGACTCCCAATGAAATGTGGTGGACAAAGTAGGCCGTCCGCCAGAAACTCTGGAAGCTCGACGGGTTAAAGTTTCTACGGTACCATCGCTTACTCAGGGAGGCTGACGGTAGAAGAGGCGCTGACGCGGCCAAAACGTGTCCGTCCGTGGAGACGTGCAGCCATTCGAAAACTCGGAGATGGCGGGAGCCTCTCGGGTATCACCACGTTACAGTCCGGACTCCCTTTCACCATCCTCGACAGCGCAGCCGGTGCGCTATTTGGTCCAGCAACCCTTTACACCACAGGAAGCTTAGCGGTGGGGATGACGCTGGCCGATGCCTGTCGGAGCGGAATCGTCAGCAACCGTGTGAACAAATTCTTCAACCCGAGCGTGTTTGTTCCCGCGCCCTCTGTGCCAGACGGGGGTCTGATTGATGGCAAGTATCCTGCATCAGGTGGCGGGACGACCTTCGGTAATCCTGGACGGAATATCCTCAGCGGGCCAGATCAGCAAGACTTCGACATCGCCGCCATCAAGACCATTCCTTTGACGAACCGCTTGAAAACAGGCAAGTTACTGATGCGAGATAGGCTGAAAAGACCCAAATGCCCACAATGCCAAATCGACTGAACGTTGATTGTACGGGCGACCTTTGATGAGAGGGGGCCGATTCCCGATGCAATGCCGACATTCTCGTTGCCACTCCTTCGGCCGTGAGTGCTTTGAACGACCCCTCGAGTGATATCAGGGGCGGAGCGGTGACAACTACTCGTCGTTGCTAGATCTATGTTCCGCCGCTCGATTGCAACGCTAAAGGTTCTATCGTTGGTGCCGATATACAGAGTGAAGCCCATACCGCTGGATATGAGCAAATCGTTTGAAAAGATAACTCACTACTGAAAATCAGAAACTGGGCAGAGGTCAAGTAAGTTCAGATTTGCCAATTCCAAGTTTTTCCCTCCTACGCCCTTGAGTTGCACTTCGCGAAGAAAAGAACACTTCTTCCCGGTGTAGAGCGTACGCACCGCACAGGAGCGTTCGTGAACTCACGTTTACCTATTCGTTTGTTGTCTCTCGTCTTGATCGCCGTTGGGGCTACCGCAACCCTCCGTGCTGCGCAGGTGGCTTTGATCGCCGACGCCAGCGTGAACAGCGCACGCTCATCGACTAACTTCGGTGGCCTCTCCAACCTTTACACCGGCAACGGCAGCACGACGTTGCTGCGATTCGATCTCGGCACGTTGCCCGCTGGCACGTCCGCCAGCCAGATCTCGCGCGCTACCCTAACCATCTTCGTCAACCGCGTCAACGCGACCGGATCGGTGACGCTCTCTCCCATTACCTCCGCCTGGACTGAATCCGCCGTCACCGACGACACGATCCCCACAATCGGCGCGCCTGCGGGCAGCTTCACGGCTTCGACAGCCGGGCAGTTCATCACAATTGAT
>JBEKFF010000287.1:0-3158 GCA_050013455.1 Acidobacteriaceae bacterium
CCACCCGCACCCCCGCCGCGTCCAGCTTGGACGAATCCGCCAGCTCCGACAGATCCAGCCGATCCGCAATCGCCACCACCCGTCCCGCCGCCTTCGCCCCATCCGCCACTGGAGTCGTCACCGCGCAATCCGGATCCGTCACCACCGCCGCCGTCACATCCAGCGTTCCCCGGCAATCCGCCCGCACATCCATCGCTTCCAACGGCACAAATTCAGACCGCCGCAGCTCTTCCATATGAATGGTCGTCGTCAGCTTCGCCGCCCCCAGCAATCCCCGCAGCGACGCCTCCACATTCAGATTCCCCCGCCACCCCGCATCCTGCCCGCTCAACATCTTGCTCGCCTCGCCCATCGGCGCCCCCGTCCAGCTAGCCGTCAAGTCCACCGGAACTTCCGCCATAGTAGCCGCGCGTTTCAGCGACCCCTCCAGCTTCACCATCCCGGGATCAGAAATATTCGTGTCTGTCCGTGTCGGCGTCCCCTTGGCCCGCACCCTCCACTCCTGCGGCGACGTCAGCCACAGCGCAAAGTCCGCATCCGTCAGCGAGAACGGCTTCTTCTCGTCGCCCAGCTTCACATTCACCCTCGCCCCGGTCGCCTCGATATACGGAAACCGCGGCTCCGGCCCAGCCCTCCGTTGCGCCGTAGGAGCCGTGCTCACGCTCGCCGCATGCATCAACAGGCTCTGCACATTCCACTCGCCCGCCGCATTCCGCACCAGGTTCAAGCTCGGCGTCTCAAACGTCATCGACGAAAACTCCACCTGCCGCCGCCACAGCGAGCTCGGCCGCAGCGTCACATTCACCACCTGCGCCTGGATAATCGGCTCTGCCCCAAACGCCGGATCCTCGCTCACCACAAAATTCTGCAGCGTGAATCCCGGCACCGGCAGCAAATGCATGGTCACGCTATCCAGCTGCACCGGCCGCCCCAAACTAGCGCTAATGCTCGCAGCAATCCGCCGCTTCAGCCGATTCACATTCAGCAGCGGAGGCGTCAGCAACAGCAGCAACACCACCGCCACCACGCACGCCGTAACCACCCACCGCCGCCGTCTTCGCGACGACCCACTTGCCTCCGTACCCGTCTCCATGTCCCGTGCCGGCAAAGTCTTCTCTATCCTCTATCCTCTACACTCTATCCCCTGCCGTTACCGAATCACGTGGAACGTCCGCGTCCATCGCGTCTGCGTGAAGATATGCGTCACAATGTGGAACATGAACGCGATCCGGTCGCCAATCGAAGTCTTATTCTCCTGGTCCACCGGCGTCTCAAACGACCAATACACAAACATCGGCCGGCCCAGAATATTCTGCTGCGGCACGAACCCCCAGTAGCGCCCATCCAGGCTCTCGGTCCGGTTGTCGCCCATGGCAAACACGTATCCCGGCGGCACCACCAAATCATCGCCCTGGATATGCTGTGGCAGCTCCTCGCGCCACACCTCGGTCACCTGCTCATCGGGCGATGGCGTCACCGACGGAAAATCATCCCGATACGGCTGGTACGCTGCCTGCCCAAGCCCATCCTCACTCGGCTGAATCGCATACGCCTCCGTCTGCGCCACGCCATTCAGATACACCACGCCATGCCGCAGATGAATCCGGTCTCCCGGAATCCCAATCGTGCGCTTCACCAGGATCAAATCCGGCGACTCCGGATTCGGCTTCATGAACACAATCACGTCGCCACGCCGCACCGCCCGATAGTGCACAAACGGAGCCCACTTCGTCTCCGGCGCCAGCGTGATGCGGTCCACCACCACGTGATCCCCGATCAACAGCGTATTCAGCATCGATCCCGAAGGAATCTCAAAGTTCTGGAAGATGAACCCGAACACAAACATGCCAATCGCAAGGATCGTGCAAATCGAGGCAAGCGCCTCCATCGGCGTCTCCGCCACTTCGTCCTTCACCTTCACCGGAACTGCCGCCCCGGCAACAGCATTCTCCGCCTGCAATGGTCTTTGCGTGCTCAACGAAAACATCTCCTAAAAGGCTCGCTGCCCGTTCCGCAGGATTAGCAGTTGCGTAGTCCTGTCCTTCCGGATTAGCAGGGGGCTTTAGCCCCCTGAAAAACCGCCACCCCAAAAGGGGCTTTAGCCCTGGGCTCTTTCCCCAGCGAGCGACACCCCCAGTGTACCCCGCCACCCACCCGCCATCTCTACGCTCTACACTCTGTCCTACCGCGTCACGTGGAACGTCCGCCCCCACCGCGTCTCATCGAAGAAGTGCATCGCCTCGTGCACCAGGAATTTCAGCTTGTCCGCAGTCGTGGTCTTATTCTCCTGGTCATCCGGCGTCTTGAACGACCAATACACAAACAGCGGCCGCCCCAGAATATTCTTCTGCGGCACAAACCCCCAGAACCGCCCATCCAGGCTGTTGGCGCGGTTATCTCCCATGGCAAACACCATCCCCGGCGGCACCACCAGGTCGTCTCCCTGGATATGCTTCGGCAGTTCATCCGCCCAATCGATCATCCGGTTGTCGATTCCCACCGACTCCAGACAAGCCTCATCCCGGCACTCCCCCCGCGTCGCCAGGTCGTCGCTTCCAGACCGCCTCAATCCCACCAGGTCGGAAGGGAAGTCATCGCGGTACGCAAGCAGACTGTCCTCACCCGGCTGGATCGCATACGGCTCGGTCTGCGCCACGCCATTCAGATACACCACGCCCTTACGCAGATGAATCCGATCCCCCGGAACCCCAATCGCCCGCTTCACCAGGATCATGTCCGGCACCTCGCTATGCGGCTTCATGAACACGATAATGTCGCCGCGCTGCACCGGCCGATAATGCACAAACGGCGCCCACTTCGAGGCCGGGGCAAGCGTCGTTCGATCCACCAGCAGGTGATCGCCCACCAGCAGCGTACCCACCATCGACGGCGACGGAATCTCGAAATTCTGAAACATGAACCCGATCACAAACAGGTACACGGTCAACATCACGCACAGCGAAGCAAACGCCTCCAGCGAAGTCTCCGACACCTCTTCTTTGACCACGCCGTCAGCCGCGCCCGCAGCCTTCTCCGCGCTCGTCCGCTTCACCCGTACCACCTGCCCAGAACTCAAAAGGCCTCCCGCGAACCCAAGCCCAACCCTCTCAACACATAAACGAAATCGCTTTGCCAGTGTATCCCGCCCCACCCTCCCC
>JBEKFF010000288.1:0-3140 GCA_050013455.1 Acidobacteriaceae bacterium
GGCCCGGGATAGTCCCGATATCCCGCCCACGTCATCGGCGAGCTATACCAGCCGCCACCCAGCACTACCCCCATCGTGTTTTCCCCTTGCTGCAGCAGGGAAGTCACGTCATACGTCTGGTACAGCACCCGTTTATGAAAGTCCGTCCAGCCCGGTGAAAGCAACGTTCCTGGCGCCACACGCTTGCCGTCGAGAAACGCCTCATACGCTCCCAGCGCGGTAATACTCAGCCGAGCCGACCGGACACCCCCCTCAATGCGAAAATCCTTCCGCAGCAACGACGCGTCCGTTGAAACCCGATCCGGCCCCGCCACTGCACGCTGCCGATCCGTTCCCAACGCAAAGTCCGCAGAGATCGGCCCCGCGATCGCAGCAGTCTGCCACGCCTGATTGGATCCAGCCCGTGCCTGCCAGCGTTCATCCGTCACAATGCGCTCTTCCCCGCCATTCGCCAGCGTCACATGAATCGACGCTGCCACAGCGGCCGGCGTAGTCTCCGTCGGCGATCCCGCCCGAGGCGACGTAACCTTCAACTCGAACTCGTTGTCGCCGGCATGCAGCAGACCCGCAAGCTCCTCGCGGTCAAAGGCGCCCCACTCGTCGTGATGTCCCGTGAGGGTGCCATTCACACGAGCGATGAAATGTCCGCGCACCAGCACATGCAGGTTGGCCCCCTCCGGCGTCGCATCCAAATGCAATCGATAACGAAACTCCGCCGGCGTCGTAGAGCGGACGTGCCTGGCGTCCGCGCCGGGAAGCCATATCCATCGAATTGCCTTCATCTCCTGCTCGTCCGCAGGATCATGGCGCATGATCCAATCGGCCTTCCAGTCTCCGGCGTTCATCAGCCCGGTCTCAAACCAAGCAACAGGAGAGACCTGCTCCTTGCCGTGTGCGTCCCACACCACCACCTTCCACACGTAACGCTGTTGCGATTGGAGCGCCGCACCCGCATACACGATGTCCACCGACTCCGACGACGTCACCCGCCCGGAATCCCACACCGCCGCCTTGCCCGCGCGTAGATTCTCCGCATCCGTCCCCACCACAATCTCGTAGCCGGATTGCATCCAGCCAGGAGTCTTGGCGTCACTCTGCCACGAGAACGCGGGATGTGCCGTATCAACGCCGAGCGGATTCTCGAGCGCATTCGTCCGAAGATGGACCGGCGCCGCATGGGCACAGGCTGAGAATGCTAGAACGAGCGCCACAAGCTTCAACATCCTGCGAGAAGATCCAACCATAGTGCAGCCATCCTATTCATGAGTGCGTCACCTCTGCAATCGAGCGCCATGCAGTGTGAATTCACTCGCCTTCAAATAATTGCCATAACCCACGACGATCGTGGAGCTCACCAACAGGAATAGCCCGCCAGCGACCAGCACTTTCGTCCGCCGACTCGTCCCTTTCCACTCCCGCAGCGCCAGCCCCCACAGCGTCGCAAAGATAATGATCGAAGCCATGTGAAGCGTCCCGTTGGAGAAGTCATACTTCCCCATCTTGGTCTGCGCCATCGAATAACAGAAAACTGGAATACCACGTCACGCCGGCCAGACATGCGAACACATGATTCGCTACCAGCGTCTTCGGCGAAATCCGATGTAGCGTCGGATCGAGAGGATCGAGCTCCGCGATCGTCTGGCCCGACGCCAACCGACCACCGAAAGTCCAAAGCCCGCGCATTTCGCAGCCGAGCACCGTCCACGAATTGACGCGCTCCCAACCCCTCTGCGAGACTTCGCCTATGCGCTACAGCGGAAAAGTAGAGTTCGCCCACGCGCGAAAGATTCGCAGCAGCAACACGCGCCTCTACCGCGCGGCCCACTGGCCCATCTGGATCTGGGTTTTCTTCCTCGCCCCCGGACCTCTCACCTTCAGCCTCTTCGCCAGCGGCTTTCACCCCGCCAACCTCCTCTGGCTCGCGTTCGTCCTCATCGCCACCGGCATCGCCGCTCTCCGCGAAAGCCTTCCCGGCGCCGAGCCCCGCCCCTACATCCTTCGCTTCGACGAAGACAAGCCCAACCCTCTCTACCGCCGCATCTGCTACACCTTCGCCTGGAACGCCGTCCTCAGCTTCGCTCTGCTCAACCTCGCCGGCCTCGTGATCGCCGTCGTCACTGGCACCTGGTACCTCAAGCAGATCTACCACTACGCCTACGCGCCGCTGTGCATCCTGATCCTCCTCCTCGGCGGCCTCGGCCAACTCCCCCGCGTCAAACGCTCCACCCTCGGCGAGGGCACCGAGCGCCGCTACTTCTACGGCTCCGTCTGGGCCGTCACCATCGCCCAGGCCATCCTCATGCTCCTCTGGAAGCTCCTCCCCCACACCCGCGCGTCCGACCTCACCAAGCTCGTTGCCTTCCTCTCTGTCCTGTCCCTCGTGGGCCTCGCCGCGCACAGCGGCAAACTCCCCCGCACCCGCCCCATCCTCCCCGGCGAATCCATGGTCGCCGACTAGCCGGCAAGAAAGCTCCCCGCCCACCCAACTCGAAAAGATGGCGTACCATCTAAGCCCAAATGGCCTTTCAGAATCGCCTCCTCAACTCGCCTCCCGCCGCCGCACCTCTCCTCAAGCTCACAATCGATGGCGCCGAGACGGAAGCACCTCAAGGCTCACTCCTCATCGACGCCATCAACCGCACCAGCACCACACTCCCCCAAGTCTGCTATCACCCGCAGCTCGGCCCCATCGGCACCTGCGACACCTGCATGGTCGACGTGAATGGCAAACTCACCCGTGCGTGCACTTGCGAAATCACTCCCGGCCTCACCGTCCAAACCCAAACCAAAGCAGCCGACGCAGCCCAGCGCGAAGCCTTCGATCGCATCCTCGGCAACCACCTTCTCTACTGCACCGTCTGCGATAACAACAACCAGAACTGCACGGTCCACAACAGCACAGCAGAGCTCGACGTGAAGCACCAGGCAATTCCATACAAGCCCAAGCCCTACGAGCAGGACCTCACCAATGCCTTCTATCGCTACGATCCCGACCAGTGCATTCTCTGCGGTCGCTGCGTCGAAGCCTGCCAGAACGTCCAGGTAAACGAGACCCTCACCATCGATTGGACCTCCTCCCATCCCCGAGTCCTGTGGGATGGCGGCCACGACATCGCCGGCTCCAGCTGCGTCTCCTGCGG
>JBEKFF010000289.1:0-3109 GCA_050013455.1 Acidobacteriaceae bacterium
AGCGGACTTCGTTCAATTCCAAAGACTGCTTACGAAAGATACTGCCGTAGCTTACCGATTGATCGGTGAGAACAACGCATACAGTGAGCGTTTGAGCCACCAGACCTGCTCCTAGGCAGATAAGCACGATTCCAATCGACACATCGATCCATGTGTTGGTGCCAACCGAAATACCTTTCCACGCGCCTACGCTAAAGACCACCGCAATGGCGAGAAAGGCTAGACAAAAGACCTTTACGGAGTTCTTGGCGCGGTAGACACTTCTCAAACGGTAGTCCTCGCTGTTGAGCCAATATACAAGCAGCAGTTGCCAAACTCCTCGAAAACGGCGTTTTCGGAAACTACGGCTGGGGCGAAGTTGGGTCATTGGACGAACCACCGAGCGGGGCGCTTTGACGTCTGGGCAGGTGATGGATCCAGAGCGCTAAGTCACCCGCGGTTAGAAGGTGATAGTTTCCGGATCGCCGCCGCTCGACGAACGGCGTTGTAGAATTCCCTTGGATGAGGCGAATCCTCGCCATCGTCGGCTCCGCAGTCTTCCTGGTCATTGCGCCGGGAACCATTACGGGGTACGTCCCCTGGCTGATCTGCCACTGGCAGGTTGCAGCACCGCTGGCCGGAATTTTTTCGTTTCGGATTCTCGGCGTGCTGTTGATGGCCGCAGGGCTTGCCGTCCTCCTGGAGTCCTTCGCGCGCTTTGCGCTTGAAGGACTCGGTACGCCTGCGCCAATTTTCCCAACGCGCCACCTGGTCGTCAGCGGTTTCTATCGCTATGTGCGAAATCCTATGTATGTGGCGGTCGCGTCGTTGATTCTCGGGCAGGGGTTGTTTTTTGGCAATGGTCACGTTCTTGAATACGGTATTGCCGTTTGGGCGGCATTCCATTTGTTTGTTCTCCTCTACGAAGAGCCGACCTTGAGGATCACTTACGGGTCTGAGTACGAAGACTTCTGCACGAATGTCCATCGATGGGTTCCACGTTTGCGGCCTTGGAGGCAGAGCCGGGAAGCGTGTTGAGTCTTTGCTGGGGATCGATCCTGGATCACGGGCTGAACCGGAAGTAATTGCCGGGTCGCAGGATGACTGTCGGGCATCTGTCCCAGTCAAGACTCGCGTGTGACCATCCAACACGAATCAAGACCCATAAATCTTTGTTAACTAATGAGATACCTATCAGATGTAATTGCGGGCGCGTCGCGGGATACGCGGCGCTGTCGAACATCCGATCGGAGGAATCTCATGGTAGTTGAAAGAGCCATAGCTGATTTTTTCACGCTGTTGATTGGAAGACTGACGAAATGGAACGCCCCGGTCCAAGGCGGCGGCGATCCGGTGTACCTCAATGCGGAGCAAAGTGCGGAGCTCGCGGTAGCGGGAATCCGGATGCTATCGCCGCTCTTACCTGCAGAGGCGGCGAAGAAGATCGAAGCCGCTGTCGAAAAATACCCGCGTCACCATCATGCCGGCGTGGAGGAGGCGATGCTTAGCATTGGGAGTCTTGGAGGGGTCATCCATCATGGAACGTCCGGCCCTCCGGGATGCTGCGTCATGATCAATGGACGCCTCGTTTGTACCCGTTTGGAAAGCGCAAGTCGTTAGCATGGGCCCTTCGTTTTTAGCGCCGTGCATCAGGCAAGGCGATCCGCAGGTGAGCATCCGGTGAGGGTGCAGCCGTTCGATGAACCGCTGAGCGTGGGCGCATGGACGCCTGGGCTGGTGGTGGATCGAAAGCGCTAAAGCGGCCGAAAGTCCTAAAGCAAAACGTAGCAACTGAGGAGCCCCGCAATTCCCTTTTGGGTTGCGGGGCTCTTTGGCGTTTGGGTGAGCGCAGGGTGCTTTTAACTTCTTGCTTTCGGCACAAGCAAAAGGCCGACCCTGCGGAAGGGGTCGGCCATCGGCTTACCGGGCGCTGGATAACCTGGTGGATGCGTCTCGTTCTGAGATCGGTGACGGAAAGGTTAACTGAAGCTTTTTGAAGGCTTCGTCGGCATCGAACTTGGCTGTCCATCGGTCGAGATAGGGGGCCATCGCAGCGTTATGTTTCATTTGGTGGGCGACGTTCTGGTCCACCTGGCGCCTGCCTGACCAGTAGGCGCAGACCGCTGGTTCATCGCGGCAGGTATAGGCCCAGGTCTTCGCTAGATCGTCCTGGGACAGATTTTCTGCGTTGGATGGACCGTTCGCCGCTACCGTTTGCTCGTGGCCGAGGAGTTGCACGTTGGTCCAGTATTGGAGGGCCGCTGCGATGCCGGCTCTCCTTGCCTGCAGGTCACGTACGGCGCTCTCTTCCCCGTCGTAGGTGCCGTCGGCGTAGATGACACCCGCAACTTGTCCTTGCCAGGCACAGCCTGACGGCTGGGGAGCGAGATTTACCAGGGCGAAGAAGCGTTGCCCGGGCTGAATGATGGAAGGCTGCAATCCTTTGACGGCGGGGTGGGACGTGCCCCCACCGCTGAACTCGAGCGCGTCGTAGGTGGGAGTTGAGCTCAGGGTTCCGCAGGCTGCTTTGACGGTGAAGGCTTCGATCGGTTTCTGAGAATCATTTACAAGAATGACCCAGCCGCTTGTGTCGTCGGAGAACTGCAGATGATAGCTCGGATTCTGAGCAAAAACCGGTAGAGAAACCAGCGACAGGAAAATACTGATTGATGTGAAACGTAACGATAAATTGCGCATACCTTGTCCTCGCACGCGGAAGCTTACGCCTTTTCGGTGGTGATTGTCAGTGCATGGGGTTGGCGAATGTGGCACGGCTGTCCTTGTGGCGATTCCCTGCCAGGCTGCATCTGAATAAGGTGCTGGAGGGGATATGGCGCAGGCGATTGGGAAGATGAAGGTTGGTTCAACGGCGGTGGGCGCGCTCGCGGTGGGGGCGGTGGCGTTTGGGGCGATGGCAATCGGTGCGTTGGCGGTGGGGGCACTGACGGTGAGGCGGCTGAAGATCCTGGAGGCTCGGATTGAGAAGCTGTCGATTGGCACGCTGACGGTGGATCGGCTGGACGTGCGGTCGCGGTAGGTTGGCGTTCGAGGGAACACTTTTCTGGATTCTGCGTGGAGATGAGATGGCTTCGCGGGTAAGATCGAGCCGGAAGACGTTGGGCGGTTGTTG
>JBEKFF010000290.1:0-3107 GCA_050013455.1 Acidobacteriaceae bacterium
CGGCCATGGACCAGTAGAGGAGCGGTGCCTTCTCGAGATAGCGGACGCCGTTGGCGTAGAGGGTGATGTAGTCGTGGCGGAGGAGCATCTCGCGGGCGACTTCGGCGTGGACGGAGTCGGCGTCGTCGAGGAGAGGGGGGGTAAAGAGGGTGAAGGAGGCATAGAAGGCGATCCAGAGCAGGAGGATGGTGAGGAGCGTGGAGCGCGGGCGGGGAATAGGGCGCGGTGGCGTTGCGGCGGGCATTAGAGAGAGTGTAGAGCGTAGAGGGTAGAGTGTAGAGAAAGCGGGGAGGTGCGGGGCGGAGAAGATACGAACTCACATCTCAAAGGCGAGATGTGGGGCACCCGGAGTGGGGCGGGGCGAACGTGGCGCGGTGGTCACGTACACTGGCTGCGATGGCAAAGATGAAGCCCATGAAGGCGGCGGTGCAGCAGAGCCTGGTGCAACTGGCTGGTGGCGGGCCGCCGGCGGAGATGGTGTTTGGGGATTGGTATCCGGCGCTGCGCGCAGAGGGGTTGAAGCGCGGCGATACGGCGGTTGCGATGCTGCTGGGAATTCCGATGCTGGTCGGACGGAAGAGGGATGGGGCGCTGTTTGCGATGCGGGACTTGTGTCCGCATCGGGGGATTCCGCTGTCGGCGGGGTGGTTTGATGGAGAGACGGTGCAGTGCAAGTATCACGGTTGGCGGTTTGAGCCGTGTAGCGGGCGGTGCGAGGAGATTCCTTCGCTGACGACGTTCGATCATCTGGTGCCGACAAAGATTTATGCGAACGCGTTTCCGGTGGTGGAGAGGGATGGGTATGCGTGGGTGTATGTGCCGGCCGCTGGTGCCGGGCGTGTGGAGGATTTGAGCGGGCTGCCGGCGGTTCCGGAGTTGCCGAAGTTTGGGAAGCGGTATCGGAGCGCGCACCTGACGGCGGAGTTGCCTTGCAATGTGGACCACGGGATTATCGGGTTGATGGATCCGGCGCATGGACCGTTTGTGCATCGGGCGTGGTGGTGGCGGAGTGCGGCCAGTATTCATGAGAAGACGAAGAGGTTTGAGCCGCTGGAAGATAGCGAGCATGGTGGACGGAATGCGGGGTTTCGCATGTCGGCGCATGCGCCTTCGTCCAACTCGGCGCCTTATAAGTTGTTGGGGAAGCCAGTGACGACGATTGATTTTGTGCTGCCGAACCGGCGGTACGAGACGATTCGGGCTGTGAATGCGAAGGGGCGGGAGCGGTGGTTTGCTTCGCTGACAACGGTGACTCCGGTGACGGCGACGTCGTGCCGGATTGATGTGATTGCCGCGTGGGATATTGCGTATCGGGTGCCGTTCGTTACGCCGCTCGCAAGGTACTTTGGGGCGAAGTTTGTTGCGCAGGATCAGCAGACGATGGTGGAGCAGGCGCGCGGGTTAAGGTCGAACCCGGGGTTGATGTTGATCGACGACGCGGATATGCCGGCGAAATGGTACTTCGCGCTGAAGCAGCGGCGGCTGACCGGGCTGGGGGAGCATCCGCTGAAGGGGCCGGTGGAGTTGCACTGGCGAAGTTGAGGGTTGAGGCTAGGCGGGGCGGGTGTGGATGGTTTCGAAACGTTCCTTGAACTTGAGGATGGGGCGCTCGAAGAAGTGGTAGGAGAAAGCGGCGGCGGCAAGGGTGAGGCCGACGGCGAGCGGGATTGAGAATCTGCGATACCATGACCGCACACCTCTATGCTCGGATCCGACCACGTGTTTCTCCACCTCATCACGATCTGCATTGGCCTGATCATCGCCTTCGGCCTGCAGCAGATCGTCGATCTCTTCCTGCGTCGTCGCCGAGAACGTAAACAGCAAGCCGCCGCCGTCCCACCGCCCAAGCCCCCGGCCGACAACCTCCAACCCCCATCCGACCCTCCGCTCTAACCGCTGCCATACCAATTCGCATCACCGGGCCCCCTGTCTGTCACTCCCTACCCCGCAGAGGCCCCCAATGCTCGAAGTCCACCCTCCCCACCAGGCCGCCCACACCTGGCGCGACTTCTTCATCCACATCGCCACCATCTGCGTCGGCCTGCTCATCGCCATCGGCCTCGAGCAATGCGTCGAAGCCGTCCACCATCACCATCAGCGCGAGGATCTCGAACGCCAGATGCACGTCGAGTCGGTGCAGAACCTCGACTTGGTCGGTGCCCAGATTCGCTTCGCCGCCGAGCGCCGTGACTACCTCAACGCCTGCGTCCGCGCGCTTCAGGCTGCCACCCCGTCCGGCGGCCAACTCGTCGTCACGCTTCCCGTTAACAACGTCTCCTTCCCCGCCAGTTCGCAGGGCCTGCTCATCTCTCCCTCCCGCGGCACGTGGACTATCGCCCAGGCTGCCGGAACCGTCGCTCTCCTTCCGCCGGAGAAGGCCAAAGTCTACGCGCGTCTCGACCTAACCGCAGACTTCGAACGCCAGGCCGAGATGGAAACCAGCCGCACCGCCGCCCTCCTTGCCACCGCCCGTCTTCAGGACCACGCCGCCACCGCCGACGGCCATCCGCTTCGCCTCACCCAGGCCGAGGTCGATGACCTGCTCCACGCCTTCGGCGCCGCCCGCGAAGCCGCCGCCGACTTCCACTTCCGCCTCGTCGTTCTCAAAGGCTCCCTCGAAGCCGTGGTCGCTAACGTCGACACCCTCCAGCAGATGTATCCCTACCAGATCCGCGCTATCTCTCAGGAAGGCGCAGAAGCCGCCGCCAGTCGAGCCCGCGACGTTAGCAACTCCGCCCCCCAGCCCTGATCATCACGCGCTCATCCAAGGAGCCCTTCATGCTCGACGTCCACCCGCCCCACGCCTCCACTCATACCTGGCGCGACTTCTTTCTTCACATCGCCACCATCTGCATTGGCCTGCTCATCGCCATCGGCCTCGAGCAATCCGTTGAGGCGCTGCATCATCGCCACCAGCGCCACCAACTCGAAGCCGACCTCCACGCGGAAGGCCTCCGCAACATAAACATCGCCCTCCAGAACATCGGAGTCTCCGAGCGCAGGCGCAATCTCGACGCCCAGCAGTTCTCCGAGCTCCTGCACGCCGCCCAGCAACATCGCTCCCCCTCCTACCTCGCGCTCACCCGGTACTCCTCGGCCTACCGCTA
>JBEKFF010000291.1:0-2892 GCA_050013455.1 Acidobacteriaceae bacterium
GTGACCTGCTTGTGGCTGATCGGGCGCAAGCAGGAGGCGAAGGAGATGTTTGATCGGCTGCTGGCGCTGCGCAATGATGTTGGTCTGCTGAGCGAAGAGTACGATGTGCAGGATAAGCGCATGCTGGGCAACTTTCCGCAGGCGCTGTCGCATATTGCGCTAGCCCATGCAGCGTTTACGCTTTCGGGCCAATGGACGCCGGAGCCATACACCGCGAAGGCGTGATGTAGAGCTGCGATTGGTGCAACCTGACACTCAGGTTTCCGAGTCTATTGATTTACAGAATTAACTTCATCCAAGGTGCGAGGAGCAGATTAGGTATGAGGCGTGTACCGGGGTCGACCTATCGTCTGCAACTGCATCGAGAATTTACGTTCGATGACGCTGCGTCGATTGTGGAGTATTTGAAGATGCTTGGGGTGACGCACGTGTACTGCTCGCCGTATCTGCAGGCGGCGCCGGGAAGCATGCATGGATATGACGTGGTGGACCATCGCAGGGT
Organism: Acidobacteriaceae bacterium; assembly: GCA_050013455.1. Taxonomy (GTDB): domain Bacteria; phylum Acidobacteriota; class Terriglobia; order Terriglobales; family Acidobacteriaceae; genus Granulicella. Next base: position 503 of record JBEKFF010000291.1, read on the forward strand.
GAATGAGGAGCTAGGCGGGGCGCAGGCGCATGAGCGCTTTTGCAAGCGGCTGGAAAAGTGTGGACTGGGTCAGGTGCTGGATATTGTTCCGAATCACATGAGCCTGGGTTCGGAGAATAAGTATTGGTGGGATGTGCTGGAGAACGGCACGAACAGCCGCTACGCGAGCTTCTTTGATATTGACTGGAATTCGTCGGAAGAGAGGCTGCGGGACAAGGTGCTGGTGCCGGTGCTGGCAGAGCAGTATGGGCGGGCGCTGAGTGCTGGGAAAGTGGTGGTGAAGCGCAAGGGGGCGCGGTTCACGGTGGAGGCCGCGGGGCAGACGTTTCCGGTTTCGCCGGCGAGCTTGTCGATGATTTTGGGGAAGGCCGCGGAGTATGCGAAGAGCGATGCGCTGAATTTTGTGAGTGCGAGCTTTGCGCGCTTGCCGTCGCCGGACTTCTGGGATCGGCGAACGATCCTGGCGCGGCATCGGGACAAGAAGGTGCTGCATGGGTTGCTGGACCGATTGTGTCGTGAGGACGGGGAGGTTTCGGAGGCGATTGATCGCGTGGTGAGCGAGGTGAACAGCAGCGTGGATGCGCTGGATGAGTTTCTGTCGCAGCAGTACTATCGGCTGGCGTATTGGAGGACAGCGGACCAGCAGTTGGGGTATAGGCGATTCTTTGATGTGAACACGTTGATTGGGTTGCGGGTGGAGCGCGAGTTTGTCTTTGATGAGACGCATGCGCTGATTTTGAAGTGGCTGAAGCAGGGCCTGCTGGATGGTGTGCGGGTGGATCATCCGGATGGGTTGAGAGATCCGAAGCAATACTTTGAGCGGCTGCGGGAGCGGGCGCCGGAGGCCTGGATTGTTGGGGAGAAGATCCTGGAGCCGGGCGAGTGGCTGCGCGAAGACTGGCCGATTGAGGGGACGAGTGGGTACGACTTTCTGAACATCGCGATGGGCGTGCTGGTGAATCGCGAGGGATTGAAGAAACTCGGCGAGCACTACACGGCGTTCACGGGGGATGACTCGGATTTTCCCGGCGTGGCGCATGACAAGAAGATTGCGGTGGAGCAGGAGGCGCTGGGCAGTGATGTAAATCGGCTGACGACGCTGTTCGTGGATATTTGCGAGAGCAATCGAGACCAGCGCGATTTTACGCGGGCGGAGATACGGCGGGCGATTCGTGAGGTGGCGGCTTGCTTCTCGGTGTATCGGACGTACGTGGTGCCGGAGCGCAACGAGATTGGAGAAGAGGATCGCAAACGAATTCATCGGGCGATCGAGAGCGCGAGGGGAAATCGAGCGGACATTGACGGTGCGCTGTTCGACTTCATGCGCGACGTGCTGACGCTGAAGGTGATTGGAAAAACAGAGACGGAGTTCGTGAATCGCTTTGAGCAGTTCACCGCGCCGGTGATGGCGAAGGGCGTGGAGGACACGGCGTATTACTGCTGGAACCGGCTGGCGGCGATGAATGAAGTGGGCGGCGATCCGGACTGCGATGGGTTCACCCTGGAGCATTTTCATAACTACCAGATGAAGATGCAAAAGACGTTTCCGATGACGATGACGGCGTTGAGCACGCATGATACGAAGCGCAGTGATGATGTGCGGGCGCGGATGATTGTGCTCACCGAGATGCCGGATGGGTTTGCAGAGATGGTGCGGCGGTGGAGCACGCACAATGCGAAGTTTCGAAGTGGGGATCAGATTGATCCCGGCACGGAGTGGTTTCTGTACCAGACGCTGGTTGGGGCGTGGCCGATCAGCGAGGAGCGGCTGTGGGAGTATATGCAGAAGGCGATGCGGGAAGCCAAGGTGCGAACGAGTTGGGTCGCGAATAACGCGGAGTATGAGAACGCGCTGCATGCGTATGTCGACGCGGTCCTTGGGGACCAGGAGTTTGTCGGGGAGCTGGAGAAATTTGTTGGGGAGATTGCTGCGGCGGGGCGTATCAATTCGCTGGCGCAGACATTGATGAAGTACACGGCTCCGGGGGTTCCTGATTTGTACCAGGGCGGGGAGCTGTGGGATTTTTCGCTGGTGGACCCGGACAATCGGCGGCCGGTGGATTACGCGCGCAGGGGTGCGCTGCTGAAGGAGATGCAGTCGTTCACCGTGGGGCAGGTGTTGGAGCGCGGAGACGAGGGATTGCCAAAGCTTTGGGTGGTGCATAAGGCGCTGCTGCTGCGCAGGGAACATCCGGGGTGGTTTGGGCCGGCGGCGGAGTATGCGTCGTTGCCGGTGGAAGGGACTGAGGGTGAGCGGGTGATTGCGTATCGGCGCGGAGAGCGCGTGGTGACGGTGGTGCCGCGGTGGTCGCATGCGGCGAAGGCGTGGGGCGAAACGGCGGTCGAGGTTCCGGAAGGGCGATGGAGGAATCGGCTGACGGGCGCTGAGG
>JBEKFF010000292.1:0-2886 GCA_050013455.1 Acidobacteriaceae bacterium
CGCGGACGGCGAAAGTTAGTCCTACGCGGACGGCGAAAGTTAAACGCCACGGGGGTGAGACTTGGCGTCTAACGATCAAGCCGCGATTTTCCCGCGGACCGCAAGATTTTCCAGCCTTCGCAATCGTTGCAGGTTGGGTCCATTCGAAACGCTATGCGAGCCAATTCCTGAGGAAACGAAGATGAAAGAAAATATTACCAACCGCCCTGATGCTGAAGATGCTCTCGATGCCGCACTGATCGAGGAGCATGTTAATACCGCGCCGCCTGACGAGTTGAAGGACGCGAAGATTGATGCAAGCCCATTGCCCAAAGGGATGCGGGAGAAGGTCGAGACCGTTGAAGTTTCAACTTTGACCCCCAAGGGGTAGTGTCGCCCAATTTAAACACTCAGCCCTCCCGGATCATGGAGGGCTGTTGCATGGTCACTCTTGCTGGAGTGCGTGCTAGGCGATTGCCTGCTCGATGGCGGCGGTGATCTTGGGGTCGTCGGGCGGGGTGTCGGGGGCGAAGCGGGCGAGCACGTTGCCGTCGCGGCCGATGAGGAATTTTTCGAAGTTCCAGAGCAGCTCGGGGAGCTCGTTGGGTGGGGGGAAGCCGTTCTTGGCGGAGTAGCTGGTGAGCTTTTCGCGCCACGGGCCGTGCGGGATGTGCGTGGGGGCGGCGGCGATGAGGGCAGCGTAGAGCGGGTGCTTGTCGGGGCCGGTGACGGGGATCTTGGAGAAGAGCGGGAAGGTGACGGGGTAGTCGATGGAGCAGAACTTGGCGATGTCCTGATCGGAGCCGGGCTCCTGGCCGGCGAAGTCGTTGGCGGGGAAGCCGAGGACGACGAGGCCGCGATCTTTGTAATTCTGGTAGAGGGCTTCGAGGGCAGTGTACTGCGGGGTGAGGCCGCATTTGCTGGCGACGTTCACGAGGAGGAGAACTTTGCCGGAGTAGTCGGCGAGGGTGGCAGGGGTGCCGGCAATGGTGGTGAGCGGAATGGTGGTGAGGGTCGACATGAAGATAGTTTATCGCGGGGGGATGGGGCGGATGGCTATAGTGTGTAGTGGTTGACGGAGGCGCGACGCGATGCGGGCGAAGAATTGGAGTCGGCGAGAGGTGATGCAGGCGGGTGCGCGGGTGGGGGTGGGCGCGGCGGCCGCTGGAGTGGCGGGACGATTTTCGGGAGCGCAGCAGATGCCGGCGCCGCAGCCGTTGCAGGATGAGGGTGTGCGGCTAGTGACGACGACGGCGGAAAGCGCGTGGCAGAAGGGAGCGCTGTTCCAGCCGGCGTTTGGTTGGGACCTGCTGAATCTGAATGTGGGCGCGGCGGTGGGGCGGCCGATGCAGGGGTTTGGCGGCTGCTTCAACGAGCTGGGATGGACTTCGCTGAGCGCGTTGAGTGCGGAGGATCGGGAGACCGTGATGCATGAGCTGTTCAGTCCTGACGCCGAGGGTGCGCGGTTCACGTATTGCAGGATGCCGATTGGGGCGAATGATTATGCGACGGAGGCGTACTCGTATGCCGAGACGCCGGGGGATTTTGAACTGAAGCACTTCAGCATCGAGCATGACCGGGGGACGCTGGTGCCGTTTATCCAGGCGGCCCTGAAGAAGCAGCCGAAGCTGCGGCTGTGGGCTTCGCCGTGGTCGCCTCCGAGTTGGATGAAGCGTAACAACTTTTATGCGGAGGCGAAGGCGCGGCCGGGCTTGAAGGAGAATGGGATTCGGCCGGACCAGGTGGGGCATGAGGGCGAGGATATGTTTCGCCTGGAGCCGCAATATCTGGAGACGTATGCGCGGTACTTTGCGAAGTTTGTGGAGGCGTATCGGGCTGAGGGGATTCACGTGGGGACGGTGATGCCGCAGAACGAATTTAACTCAGCCCAGAATTTTCCGAGCTGCACCTGGACGCCGCAGGGGCTGGCAGCGTTTCTGCGGTACCTGGGGCCCGAGATGAAGAAGATCGACGTGGAGGTGTTCTTCGGCACGTTGGAGCGTGGTAATCCGAAGCTGTTCGAGACGGTGATGAAGGACAAGGAAGCGGCGCAGTGGGTGAAGGGCGTGGGCGTGCAGTGGGCGGGCAAGAATGCGCTGCCGGCCATCCATCGAGATTATCCGGAGCTGCCGATCTTCCAGTCGGAGCAGGAGTGCGGCGATGGGTCCAATAGCTGGAGTTATACGGGATACTGCTGGCAGTTGATGAAGGATTATTTCCGCAACGGGGCGTGCGGATATATGTACTGGAACATCTCGACGCCCGCGGGAGGGATGAGCACGTGGGGATGGAATCAGAATTCGCTGGTGAGCGTGGACGAGGCGGCAAAGACGTTTCGGTATAACCACGACTATTACCTGCTGAAGCACCTGACGCATTTTGTGGACGTGGGGGCGCGGCTGGTGGAGGTGTCGGGAACCTGCGACGACGCGCTGGGGTTTGTGAATCCGGATGGGACGAGCGTGCTGCTGGTGCGCAACGAGTTGCCGCATGCGCAGCGGGTCCAGGTGCAGGTGAAGGAGCGGGCGGTGATGATCGAGCTGCCACCGGATTCGGTGGCAACGCTGACGATGAAAGCGTGAGGCGTCGGCCGGTTGCCAACGTTGGGTTCGATCGTCAAACCATGGAATGGCGTGGAAACAGGTATTGTTGAGGCTGGATGGTTTCGAGTCGGTGAGCTTGTTGATGATGGATCGTGGACGTTGGGCCAGGTGGTTGGGTGTGACGGGTTGCGCGGCAGTGGCGCTCGCGGCGAGTGTGTTTGCGGGAAGCGCGGCGGCGCAGGCGACTGCGTCGGGGACCGTCGACCCGGTGGCGCTGGTGCGGCGCGCGGTGCAGTTGCGGCTGGAGGAAGAGAAGAGCCATCGACCAGTGCGGTATGTGCTGCGCAAGACGGATGGCAATCAT
>JBEKFF010000293.1:0-2885 GCA_050013455.1 Acidobacteriaceae bacterium
CGGAATCTGATTGGAAAAAACTTTGCTCTGCTGATCGGTGATGGGTTGTCCATCAATCGAGAACGAGTTGGACGCATGATCGCCAAGCCCGTGGAATAGCCCATTCGAATCCGCCGCAACGCCCGGCGAAGCCAGCGTTACCAGCGAACTCAGTGACGACGAATTGCTCTCCAGCGGCAGCTTATCGAATGCGGCCCGATCGATATCCGTGTGGAACGTCGGGTCATTCTCGATCATGTCATCAGACCCCTCTACCGTTACGCTCTGCGACGAGGTTGCAACTTGCAGCACAACCGCAACCGGTACCAAGACATTCGAATTCACAGCAATCTGCTTGCTGAACGGTTGGAAGCCAGCTTCACTCACCGCCAGGTGATATGGATTGAAGGGCAGGTTGGTGAACTGGAACGCTCCATTCGCATCAGCGGTCGCTGTGCGCGAAAGCCCGCTTACGGCATTTGAGATCACCACCGTCGCGCCGGGAATCACAGCCCCGGTGGAGTCGGTCACGGTACCATTCACGCTGCCCGACGTACTCTGCCCCACTGCGACCGACACACCGAACATCATCGCCCAACTCAGCGCAACCACGCCGAAGAGGCGGTTCAAAAAAAATCTTTGCATTCTCGAAACTCCTGTCTGTTAGCACCACAGGCGCCGACGCCTTTATGCGGCTACGGCTGGTCCAGCTTCAGCGCCCTCGCGGCGCAACTGCTGAACTCCTAAAGAAGATTGCCCAGGTCTGTAACCCCGCATCGTGCCTGCGCAGGCACGGCATTCTTCCGCGTCATTCGATTAGAGAGTTGCTACAGGTGGTGGCCTGCTGAACATCGCATAGTGCCACTGCGTTTCGGGCGCGTGATTCAACGCCTGCACCACCTTGCACTCCACCAACGTCAGGAGCAAGGCGTCGACATGGGCCGCCACCGGCAGCGCCGAGTGCATCGCTACGCAAAGCGGACAATGCTCCTCGCCCCCCGGAACCTGCGAGCCGTCCGGCATCGCTCCCGCATGCACTGCATTCTGCGGAAGCCACTCGCCGTGGATATGAACCGCCTGCACCGAACTCGCGCCAACCACCAGCAGCAGGAACGCAAACGTCAGCACGCGCAGCCACAAGGGATGCGCCTGCTCACCAGCTCCGCGTTGTGCTCGCTTCGTCAAGGGTTCAGGTCAGGAGAAAGTCAGGCTGCGTCTATCTCTTTCAGTATGACGCAATTCAAGCCATTCCGGTCTCTTTTTATTCCTGCCCTGCCCCAACCTATCCGCGAATTGCCTTTGTAATCGCGGGAACTATCTCAAACAAATCACCCACCACGCCAATATCCGCGACCTCGAAAATTGGCGCGTCGGCATCCTTGTTGATCGCCACGATCGTCTTCGCGCCCTTCATTCCTACCAGGTGCTGAATCGCGCCGGAGATCCCAACCGCCAGATAAAGCTTAGGCGCAACCGTCTGCCCCGAGCTCCCAACCTGGCGCTCCATCGGCAGCCAACCCGCATCGCAGATCGGCCGCGACGCCGCGAGTTCCGCTCCCAGCGCGCTCGCTAAATCTTCCACCAGCTTCAGATTGTCCTGCTCCCCAATTCCTCGGCCAACGCTGACAATCACCGCGGCCGTCGATAGATCGACAGTCTGCGCCGCCTCGCGAAACGGCTCGCCCGGCTTGGTCCGAATCTTCGCCGCGTCCAGCTTCGGCGCAAACGTCTTCACCTCAGCCGAGCCCTCCTTCACCGCATCCGCGCGAAAGCTTCCCGCCTGCACGGATAGAAAGCACACCCCGCCCTCACTCCTATGGCGATACTCTGCATTCAACTTTCCCTGCATCCACTGCCGCACGAAGAACGGCCCGCTCTGCGCATCCGCAACCTCGATCGCCGTCACATCGCCGATCAACACCTCTCCCAGTCGCGTCGCCAGCGCCGGCGCAAAATCTCTCACCTGGTACGTATGCGGCAGCACCACAAACTTCGGTTTCGTCTCCGCAATCAACTGCTGCAGCGCCGCAACCCAGCCATCCGCCGTGTACTCGGCTAGCAGCAAATCTCCCACCGCCCACACGCTCTGCAGCTTCTTCGTCGCCAACTCCGCAGTCAGCGGCGCAATCGCATCGCTTTCACCCAGCACCACAGCCGAGCACGCCGCACCCAACTCATCCGCCAGCTTCTGCCCTGCAGCCAACGCCTCGAAACTCATCCGGTGCCAACCCGCACCCTTGGTCTCCAACACCACCAGGACACTGTTCATCGCCAACCTCCAGCATTCATCTCTTGCTCTTAAATCTGCGACATCGGCAGCGGCCCCAACACCAGGTTCGAAATATTGCTCACCGTCGCCTCAAGCGCAAACCGCGGTTCCGCAACGAGCTTCTTCCACCGCGGATCGCTCCCAAACTTTTCCCAGTCCTTGTCCATCTGCGCATCATCCTCGAAGCTCAGCATGTACGTCAGGCTCGGCATGCGCGATCCGATCAGCGTGTCGCCGAAGAACACCATCTGCGCGCCCGAGCTCTTGAAGACCTCGAACTCGCCACTGTGAAACATCTCAATCTTGCGCACATGATCGCGCATCGACGGGCTCTCATACGTCCGCAGCTGAAAGATCCGCTTCGCTCCCGTCGCCGTCGTCGTCGGCACCGTCAGCCGCGGCCAACCAGTAAATGCCGACAGCAGCCAGCTCTCCACCCGAACGAACGCAGGCGCAACATCCGGCGCATTCCAGAATGCATCCGCCGACTTCAAGAACTCCTCATCCTTCGCCAGCTGTTGATCAATCGTCACAAGCGACTCCACCGTCCGGCTCGGAATGATCAGATAATTCGCCGGCGTCTCCGGCCCAAACTTCAATTGCAACGCACCCACGGGCGTCATCCCCAGGCGATTCA
>JBEKFF010000294.1:0-2818 GCA_050013455.1 Acidobacteriaceae bacterium
AGGGGATAGAGTGTAGAGCGTAGAGAAAACCAACGGCCGCCAACGTGCGTGACCGCCTTCTCTATCCTCTACACTCTATCCCCTATCCCCTGCCTTATTCCTCCACCCGCCCGCCATCCTTCAGCTTGTAAATCTTTCCGCGATAATAGAAGTTCTCCCCGCCATAACTCCCCAACCACAGCAAACTCCCCAGCACATCCCGCAGCGGATAGATCATCGCGTTATACAAAATATCCGGATCACCCAACACCCCGAGAATCGCCCCCGCCTGCAGCCAGCGATTCACCACCATCGCCGCGAGCCACACCACGCCCATCGCCGAATGCCCACTCAACAATCCCCACACCAGCCCCAGCAACCCAAACGGCATGGCAAACGTAAGCCCGCTACCCAGGTGTCCCCACGGCCGTGACCGCCGCGTGCTCTGCATCCACCGCAGTTGATTGCGAAAGCTAAGCCAGAACGGCGAATCCTGCACCATCAGCCGAATGATGTACGTCGCCATCTTCACGCCGGTGCCCTGCGCCGCCAGCCGATTCCCAATCACAAAATCATCGGCATAAAACTGTCCCAGCTCGTCAAACCCACCCACATCCTGGAAGCTCTTCTTGCGCACCGCCATCGTCGCACCCAGCGCAAACTTCGTGCCCTCCAGCATGTCCGCCACCAGCACACCCGAGCTCATCTCCACACTCTTCCCCACCGCATCCAGTTGCGAAGCAAAACCCGGTCCACCATTCCCCGTATCCGGCTGAGCCGTCCCCAAATAAATACAGCTCGCCAGCCCCATGTGCGAATCCTTCAACGTCTGCACCATGCGCAGCAGGTAATCCTTCTCCACCCGCACATCCGCATCGCTCGTCACATACAACGCATTCTTCGCGACCGCATCCATCTTCGCCAGCGAGTACACCTTCGCATTATGAAACTTCGGCGTCGGCTCGCCGCACGTCACATAGCGAGCATCCACCTGCGGATACCGCTGCCCCACCGCCCGCGCCAGCTTCAATCCCTCATCCGTATCGAACCGCGCGCAGAACAGCAGCTCCCACTCCCCCGGATACTCCTGCTCAAAGAACGAAGCAATATTCCGCTCCATCCCCGGCTCGGTCCCATGCAACGGCTTCAGCATACTCACGGCCGGCAAAAAATCCGCAGGCGCGCTCTGCTCCCGCCGCTTGCGCAGACCAAACCGCGCCGCCGCCGCCAACACCATCCCGCAATAGATCGAAGAGGTGACCGACCCAACCATCGCCACCCAGAAAATAACGTGCAGCAAAACCTTCATCGCACCAATACCAGACGAAATTTACGCGCACCACCCACCGCAGCCCGCGCCATCCACAAGTCTACTCGACCAAACCCCACGTCCTCGCCTCAGTGTTCCGAGAGCAGCGTCTTGAGATTCGCCTCAACATCATCCTTGCTCACCACCCCACCATACACAGCAGCTGTCCTTCCAGACTTGTCGATCAAATACGTCATTGGAAGAAAGTTCAACTTATATGCCTCCAGCAAGGAGGAATCGCCCATCAAAATTGGGTAATTCAGCTTGTGCGCTGCGACGAACGGCCTCACTTTTCCCCACGCCACATCAGCCGTCTTCAGTTCTTCGTAAGACCTATCCATCGAAATACCAACAACAGTAAACCCCTCGCCCTTGAGTTCCGACTGGATCGCCACAAAATACGGCACCTCGAGCACGCATCCGCCGCACTGCGTAGCCCAGAAATTCAGAAGCACCACCTTCCCCCGATAATCCGAAAGCTGCACCGCCGTGCCCGTCTCCCCCGCCAGGTTGAAACTAGGCGCCGCCACCCGCGTCGCCACAGGGATCAGCGTCGCATGCACATTCTGTTGTCCAACCGCCTCGGCGCTCAGCCCGACCGACAGCAGCAGCACGATCGCCTCAATCACCCCTTTGCGTGCGCCCGGGAAAATCCTGCCGAACCGTACCCTCCCTCGTCCAGCGCTCCCAAGCTCCATGCCTGATCCCTTCGCGACCAACCTAGCTAACCTTCTTCCGCCCATGCGGCGCCGGCTCCCGGCTCGCCACCCCAAACGGCCGCCGCACCGCCACCAGTCCCGGCGGCGGCGCCGCCTGCTGCATCCGCGTCAGCATCTCCGTCCGCACATAATCCACAAACCCCTGCATCTGCCGATTCATCTCTTCCATCCGCTCGCGCATCTGCAGCACAATCGCAATCCCCGCCATATTCACGCCCATATCGCGCGCCAGGCTCAAAATAAACTCCAGCCGCTCCAGGTCCTCGTCCGTATACAGTCGAGTATTCCCATCTGACCGCGACGGCCGCAGCAACCCCTCCCGCTCATACAACCGGAGCGTCTGCGGATGGATCTCGTACATCTCCGCCACCGCCGAGATCATATACGCGCCCTTGGATTTGCGTTTGGTAGCCATGCGTTTCGTAGCCATCCCCCCTGAAGAATACCCCCTTTCCGCCAGCTCCCGTCGCTCTTTCTTCCTTCATCCGGAATCTCCCAAGGCGACCTTCGCTGCTCTTGCCTTGTCGCTGCCCTTGCCTTTCCTTGTCGTTGCCGTTGCCTTTCCTTGTAGTCGCCTTTGCCTTTCTTTGTCGTTGCCGTTGCCTTTCCTTGTAGTCGCCTTTGCCTTTCTTTGTCGTTGCCGTCGCCTGTCGTTGTCGTTGCCGTTGCCTTTCTTTCTGTCATTCCCTCTGGGAATCTGCTTCTTCCTTTGCTCTTGCCTATCTTGCTGTCCTTCCGCACCCCGAACTCGCCGACGGGAAAGCCACCTGCTTTTCCACCGCCATCAATTTTCCCTGAATCAACCCGCGCA
>JBEKFF010000295.1:0-2711 GCA_050013455.1 Acidobacteriaceae bacterium
CGCTGTTGCGAGCAGTAGGACACGATCCCATTCTCGTCCACATAGAGATAGCGGGACCCTGCGCGGCAGCGCCAGTCATTCGGCAATCCATTCGCGATCGCCTCCTGAAATCCGTTGAACCGGGAGTAGCTGCGCCGCGTCAGCCGCCGCACCTCATCCCACACCTTGCGCTCGCGATCGCCCAGAGGCTTCAGCTGACCGCTGCCGTCATGAATAATCCCAATCGTCGAGCTGAAGCCCAAAGCGAGCGCTCGCTTGGAGATCGTGAGCGCGTCCTCAGGATTTGCAATCCCGCCGCCCACCACCGAGTTAATGTTCACATGAAAGTCGGCGTGCTCGGCCAGCATCGCAAGCTTCGCGTCCAGCACCTTCAACGACTTCTTCGAGACCTCATCCGGCATCACATTGTCGATGGAGATCTGCATGTGATCGAGGCCGGCTTCGTTCAGCCGCTGGATGCGCTCCGGCATCAGCAGGTAGCCGTTGGTAATCATGCCGGCAATCGCACCGGTCTTCCGAATCTGCCGGATCACGTCTTCCAGCTGCGGATGCAGCAGCGGTTCGCCACCCGAGATGGTAATCACCGAAGTCCCCAGCCGCCCCAGGTGGTCGATCCTGCGCTTCATCTCCTCGATATCCACCGGATCCGACACGTCGTCGTACTCATTGCAGTAGGTGCAGGCCAGGTTGCAGCGCCGCATCGGCACAATGTGCGCCATGTACGGGTGCGAGGTCCCGGCAACGGCCGAGGCAATCGACCCCAACTCGCGGAGCTTGCGGGTTGCGGCGATCAACCGCCGGCGGGTGGTCATGCGGCGCGTTCCCTGAGCCTTCGCGGGTGCTGTCTTCGGAGCTGGTGTGGTCGTTGTCATGCGGCTTTGTTATTCTATCGTGCCAGCCCTGCCGCGCGCTCCACCACTCCCTCACGTCGCAGTAAACTAGCCTCGGAGGCAACACCCCATGCCGCACGAACTCGACTGGTCCGACACCCTGGAGATTGGCATTCAACTGCAGGAGATGTTTCCCGATACCGATCCCTATTCGGTCCGCTTCACCGACCTCCACAAGTGGGTCACCCAGCTTCCCGGGTTCAAAGGCGACCCGACCAAATCCACCGAAGGCATCCTCGAGGCTATCCAGAGGGCCTGGCACGAAGAGTACGAAGACGCGAAAGACGCCTAGCTTCACAGACTTCGCCGGCCTTCCAACTCGCCAGGTCGTAGACTTCGAGAGGTGGGGTATCCGCTTCATGGACAGTGGGCAGTTCCTCTTAAGCTGCTTGCCGACCAGAATTCTGCTGCGCGAAGAAGCCATCGGAGGCTACCATCGTTGCGTATGAGTCTTTCGGTCCCTCCCACGCCAAACATTCCTCCTCCGGCGCTCGCCGGCAAGCCCCAGGCGGGTCGCCCACGCTCCTTCGACCGCGAGCAGGCCCTCGACGCCGCCATGCGGGTGTTCTGGAAGCAGGGCTACGAAGGCGCTTCTCTCACCGCGCTCACCGCCGCGATGGGGATCAATCGCCCCAGCCTTTACGCGGCGTTCGGCGACAAAGCCAATCTCTTCCGCGAGGCCGTCGCACGCTACGGCAGCGGTCCCGGCCGCTACGTCCGCCGCGCACTTGGTCAGCCTCGCGCCCGGCAGGTCGCGGAGATGCTGCTCCGCGGCACCGTTGCCCTGGCCACCGACACCGCCAATCCCGGCGGCTGCCTCTGGGTCCAGGGCGCGCTGGTTGCCAGCACCGAAGGCGAGTCCATCCGCCAGGAAATGACAGCCGTCCGCGAGCGGGGCATCGCCCAGATGCGCGACCGCTTCGAGCGCGCCCGCCGCGAGAGCGACCTTCCCGCCTCCACCGACGTTCCCGCGCTCACCCTCTTCGTCGTCAGCATGATGAATGGACTGGCCGTTCAGGCCAACAGCGGCCACAGTCGCGACGCTCTCAATCGCGCCGTCGACCTTGCCCTCACGGCCTGGCCCGTTGCCGAAGCTGCAAAGTCCTTGAACGCGTCCACCGCATAAGAAAAGCCGCCCGCGCATGCGGACGGCTCTTTCACCATCAAATCCTTACTTCGTGGTCTTGTGATGCTCCGCCGGGGCGCCGCCCACCGAGGCTTCTGCCTGGTCAATCGCCTGGTACAGGTCGGATACATCCTTCACCTGGATCCATCCCTTGGGCGTAACCACCACCAGGGTGGGGGTCTCCGTAAGACCAAGCTTGTTGCCCAGCGCGACATCCTTCTCCACCTCACGCACCAGTTGGCCCGTGGGATCGATCACGAACGGAAGCTGCTTGCCGTTCTTGGTGAAAAACTCCTGCGTGAAGCGGTTCAGATCGTCCTTGCTCGCGAACTTGAACTGCGACGCGAAGACCTCGCGGCGATACTCCGTGGCCACCTCCGGCGAGACCTTGTCCTGCAGATAGCGCGCGTAGATGGCTGCCTCGCGGCTCCAAATGTGGCCCGGAATGAGAAAGTCGTACCGCACATACGGGATCTTGTAGTGGTCGACGGCCATGTGCACAAACGGGAACGCATGCGCGCAGGCGGGGCACTCCAGGTCCTCCCACTCGACGATCGCGACCTTCGCGCCCGGCGGGGGTACCAGCATCGAGGTGTCCCGGAAATGATCGGGCTGCTGACTGGACGGAACAGCGACCTGCGCCTTCGCTGAAACTGCGGTAAGCGAGAGAGCGAGGGCGGTCAAAACAAGAACTC
>JBEKFF010000296.1:0-2680 GCA_050013455.1 Acidobacteriaceae bacterium
AAGACCTTCGGCTGCGGCTCGGCCATCGCCTCCAGCTCCCTCGCCACCGAGTGGGTCAAGGGCAAGACCGTCGCCGAAGCCCTGACGATCTCGAACACCGACATCGTCAAAGAGCTCGCCCTGCCGCCAGTAAAAATCCACTGCTCCGTCCTCGCCGAGGACGCCATCCGCGCCGCCATCGGCGACTGGAAGGCCAAGAACGGCGTAGCCGAAGAAGCCAAAGTAGCCGTAGCCGCTCACTAAGTTTGCGTTTCTCCCAGGTGCCCATCCATGACAGCCCGCCGTCATGGATGGGAATTAAAGTCTGAGGAGTTGTATTTGTTTAGCGCCTTGGGCGCGGCCTTCGCTTAGCACCACGGGCGCGGCCTTCGCTTAGCACCAACGGAGCTGTACTCGCTTCACCAACGGAGCTTTTCCTTTGCTTAGCGCCAACGGCGCGTCCACATCACAGCCTAGGCCGAAGGCCTAGGTACCCGCGCCAAAACAAATCCGAGGGCTGAAGGCCCGATCCAAACCATTCGCGCAAACCCTCGGGTCAAGCAATCAGGACAAACCAACCATGTCCACCGTCTCCATCTCGACCACCACCTCGCAATCGATGAGCGCCCCCGCGCCCGACGCGATCAAGGACCCCCTTGCCGGCATGACCCTCCTCACCGCCGAGGGCCAACAGCCCCGCGCCAAGGCGGCCATCGAGATCACCAAGAACGCCCTCAAGCGCATCCGCGTCGCCATGGCCAAGGAAGGCATCTCCCCCGAAGCCGGCGGCCTCCGTGTCGGCATCCAGGGCGGCGGCTGCTCCGGCCTCAGCTACAACATCCGCTTCGACACCCAGCCCCGCGAGCGCGACCGCACCTTCACCTTCGGCGAAGGCATCGAGACCCCCAACGACCCCAGCGGCTCCAAACCCGTCCGCCTCTTCGTCGACCCCAAAAGCTTCCTCTATCTAGCCGGCATGGTCCTCGACTTCGAAGAGACCCTCATGCGCCAGGGCTTCAACTTCATCAACCCCAACTCCACCAAAAGCTGCGGCTGCGGCTCCTCCTTCTCCGCCTAACTTTCAAACTCCTACCTCAAAGCCTTCGGAAACCTCCAAGCCTCGAAGGGGCACGGCTTCAGCCGTTCCATAAGACCTCGCCAGAACATCGGCTTCAGCCGCTGAGGTACGATTGCTGCATGTCGGCCTACCGGTCACTTCTTCGATGCGACCTTGGCGCTCATCACCACTCCCGCGAGAGAGCGAAGCACCAAATCAAAGATCAACATGGCCTGCGAAGCTTCCCACCATTTGTAGCGCTCGAAATCGTTCAAGCCGATGGTGATTCCGCGTTCTATCTCATGTACATTCCAGAATCGGGGATGGGTGCGGATACATTTCATCTGACTCTTGAAGATGCCAAGCACCAAGCCGAATGGGAATTTGGCGTGAAGGAGGACGAATGGCTCAAGACCGACAAGCCCTTCTGATTTCCTATCTCGTCATCATCGAACAAGGCAAAGACGGCGGTTGGGGAGCATACGCCCCCGACCTGCCCGGCCTTGGTGTAGCTGCTGAAACTCGCGAAGAGGTGGAAGCCCTCATTCGCGAAGGCATTCAGATCTACATCGAAGAACTCCGCACCGACGGTCTCCCCATCCCGGAACCCAGCACCTTCGCCGAGCGCATCTCCGTAGCCGCCTAAGCCCTACGCCGCTGTAGCCGGACTGATGATCGTCCGCACTTCCTGCACCGACTCCGCCGGAAACCCTCCCAGCCGCGCATGCTCGAGAATCATCTCCGCGTTCGGCGCCGTGTACACGCAGTAAACCTTGTCATCCGTTACATACGAGTGTTCCCACTGGATCGCCTCTCCCAGCGTCTTCAACACCCCGCACGACGTCTGCGAGATCGCCTTCAATTGCTCCGCAGTTAAACTCCCTACACCCGGAACCGTACGTTCAATCACGAATTGGGGCATGATCATCCTCCTGAACAACGGGCCCGCCCTCTCGAAGCCAACATCCTACCAAACGCACTCCCCTCCCGCACCAAAAATCCTCCCGCTACCTCGCCGCCACCACCGCGTCACTCACCTTCAAGTGATACGTCTGTTCCAGCATCGCCTCGTACGTTTTGATCGGCATCAGGAACACCACCGCCCTCCGCGCATCCAACCCGGCCGGATCCTCCACCGCAATCATCGCCATCTTCCCATCCACCACCTTGAACTGCGTGCCATAGCGCTGCAGCTTCCCCTCGCTCACGAGCTCCTTATCTACCACGGTCGCGAGCGCCGACCCATCAATCTTCCCCTCCGCCGCCAGCTTCTCCAGCCGCGGCACCAACGACAGCTGCCACGCATGATCCCGCGTGTGCGTCAGCATCGCCATCGCGTCATTCGACGCATCGAAGCCCACCATCGCAATCGTCGGCCACCCATACCGCGCCACGATCCCCTTCAGCTCCGCCGTCAACTGCGCATCCACCTCCGCAGTCTTCGCCGTGTACGTCGGATGCCCCGTCCCCGCACCGCGAGCCTCCTGGTCACTCGCATACATCGCCACCAACTTGTCCCGCAGCGCCACCTCCGTCCCCGCCCCATCGCGCTTGATCAACTCAGCTCGCCGCGCCGCCGCATCATTCTTCCAAGCCGCATCGCCACCACTCGCAGCCGCCGTCTCCTGACCCCGCGCGCCACTC
>JBEKFF010000297.1:0-2630 GCA_050013455.1 Acidobacteriaceae bacterium
CAACATCGGGCTGCTGAAGCGCGTCTACAAGGACGGCCACGAGATCGGCAATCACACCTACACGCACCCCGACATCTCTGAAATTTCACAGGGCCAGGTCGACCTCCAACTCAATCTCACCGAGCGCCTCTTCGCCGCCGAGCTCGGTGTGCAGCCCGTCTACTTCCGGCCTCCCTACTCCATCGATCAGGAGCCCGACACCAACGACCAGGCCGCGCCCATCGACGCCATCCAGCGCCTCGGCTACGTCATCGTCGGCGACAAGATCGACACCAACGATTGGGATGAGCATCCCCGCAAGTCGCCGCAGGAGATCGTCAACAGCGTCTTCTCGCAGATCGCCCTCTTCGATACCAAGCCCTGGATGCGCGGCTCCATCATCCTCATGCACGATGGCGGCGGAGACCGTTCTGCCACCGTCGCCGCCCTTCCCGTCCTCATCAACGCCCTCCGCGCCCACGGTTACGAGATCGTTCCTGTCTCCGAACTCATCGGCAAATCCCGCGCCGAAGTCATGCCACCCGTCAAAGGCCGCCAGCGCTACTACGCCTTCGTCGACTCCATCGCCTTCTTTCTCATCTCCTTCTTCAACAACTTCGTCATCAGCGTCTTTTTCATCGGCGATATCCTCATGAGCGGCCGCCTCATCATCATCGGCCTCTTCGCCACCATCGACCGCTTCCGCAAGCGCAAGGACTATTCCACCCCTGACTACCAACCCCGCGTCGCCGTCCTCATCCCCGCCTACAACGAAGAGAAAGTCATCGCCCGCACCATCCGCTCCGCGCTGATGTCGACCTACAAAAATCTCCGCATCATCGTCATCGACGACGGCTCCAAGGACGACACCTTCAAAATCGCCTCCGAGACCTACGCCAAAGAAATCGAAGCCGGCCGCGTCACCGTCCTCACCAAGCCCAATGGCGGCAAGGCCGACGCCCTCAACTTCGCGCTCGCCCAAACCGACGAAGAGATTTACGTAGGCATCGATGCCGACGGCGTCATCGCCCACGACGCCATCAGCCGCCTCGTCTGCCACTTCGCCAATCCGCACATCGGCGCCGTCGCCGGCAATGCCAAGGTCGGCAACCGCGTCAATCTCTGGACGCGCTGGCAGGCCCTCGAATACATCACCTCGCAAAATTTCGAGCGCCGCGCCCTCGACCTCTTCGACGTCGTCATGGTCGTCCCCGGAGCCATCGGCGCCTGGCGCACCGCAGCCGTCAAGGCAGGCGGCTGCTACCACCCCGACACCGTAGCCGAGGACGCAGACCTCACCATGAATCTCCTCGAGCAGGGCTACGCCGTCATCTACGAAGACCAGGCCCTCGCCTTCACCGAAGCCCCCGCCTCTGCCAACAGCCTGGCCCGCCAGCGCTTCCGCTGGTCCTTCGGCATCCTCCAGGCCGTCTTCAAGCATCGCGGCGCCATCGTCCACCGCCGCGCCATGGGCCTCTTCGCGCTGCCCAACATCGTCGTCTTCCAGATCCTCCTGCCCCTCGTCTCCCCGCTCATCGACTTCATGTTTGTCGCCGGCGTCATCCATTACTTCATCGACAAACACTTCCACCCCGACACCACCAGCCCCGCCGACCTCTACAAGCTCATCACCTTCTTCGCCGCCTTCCTGCTCATCGACTTCGCCGCCTCCGCCCTGGCCTTCATGCTCGAGCGCAAACATCCCGCCAGCAAAGGCGACGCCTGGCTGCTCTTCCACATCTGGATCCAGCGCTTCACCTACCGCCAGCTTTTCTCCTGGGTCCTCTTCCGCACCGTCAAGCGCGCCATCGACGGCAAGAGCTTCAGCTGGGACAAGCTCGAGCGCACCGGCAAAATGTCCAAGGCCGCCGACGCCTCCTCCATCAACTAACGCCGCTCGCTACCCCGGTCGCAGACTCATCCGCCTCTGCTTCTGAACCTGCTCTTACCAGCGCTGCAGAGCGACATGGTTTCTAGAACTTGTAGCCGAAACCGATCGAGACGATGGGATAAAACCGCAACGCTCCGAGATCGTCGCGGTACTTGGCCCTTTGGGCGGCAAGGTCTTGCTGGAACGTGGGGTTGTTTTCAACGGTCTGGCAGGCCGTACCGAACTCATTGCACGTG
Organism: Acidobacteriaceae bacterium; assembly: GCA_050013455.1. GTDB lineage: Bacteria > Acidobacteriota > Terriglobia > Terriglobales > Acidobacteriaceae > Granulicella. The sequence continues at coordinate 2,107 of JBEKFF010000297.1, forward strand.
GAACCGATGAAGCCAAGGCTAACGCTCGGATAACCGACGTAGGCGAAGCCGAATTCGACGGGAACGCTGAAGTGTTTGTTGGCTTTTCTAGGAACAATGTTTCCCCAGCCGAATCCAAACTGAGGAGCGGCTTTGCTGCCCAGATACAGCGTGCCCGTGGCGTGAAGTGGATCCGTCGCGCTGCTGTAATACGTGGTGCCGTTGAGCGTGAAGCTCTGGTTCGCATTGAGGCTGGCGCTGCCAGTGATCTGATTGCCGTTGTAGCCGATGACTCCTCCGCTGAGACGGAAACTACCGCCAAACGGGTACCAGTCGAGACTAAGCCCTCCCGAGGCGAGTTGGAGACTGCTGCCGTAGGTAACGTAGTCGTCCGTGATCGTGAGGTTGTATTTGAAAAAGTACCCGGTGCCGCGCAAATTGAACTTACGCGCAAGCGGAGTCGCAATATCAAATCCAATACCGCCCGTGCCAACCTTTACGTCGACACCGACGGCAGAAAAAGCTCTCGTCGCGGTTTCGCCAGC
>JBEKFF010000298.1:0-2549 GCA_050013455.1 Acidobacteriaceae bacterium
TTCGGCCTGGTGCCGCGCACCGGTGCCATGGCTCTCGTCTGGTCGATGGACAAGATCGGTCCCATCACGCGCTCGGTTGAAGATTGCGCTCTCGTCCTCAATGCCATCTATGGTCCCGACGGCCGCGATCAGAGCGTGCAGCCCGCGGCCTTCCACGCTGATCTCGCCGCGAGCATCCACACCCTTCGCGTCGGTTATATCGAAGCCGCCTTCAAAGCACCAACCCTCCAGCCCACGTCACCCGAGGAGACGAAGTCTCTCAGCGCCGCCGAGGTCAAGAAGCACGAACAGCAGCAGAGCGCCTCCCTGGCACAGCGGACCTACGACCACCAGTTCAACACCCGTGCTCTCGACGCCCTGCGCGGCATGGGCGTCCAGCTCACGCCCGTAGAGATGCCGAGCTTCCACTTCTCTGCGCTACTGAACATCCTCGGAGCCGAAGCCGCTGCTGCCTTCGACGACCTCACCACCTCCGGCCGCGACGCTCTTCTCTCTGGCCAGAAACCCTACGACTGGCCCAACGGCTTCCGCACCTCGCGCTTCCTCCCCGCCGTCGACTACATCCAGGCCGAGCGCGCCCGCTCCCTCGCGCTCTCTGCCATGCACCAGCTCTTCGCCAACTTCGATGTCATCGTCACGCCCAGCGGAGGCACGCAGCTCACCGCCACCAACCTCTGCGGCCAGCCCGCCGTCATCGTTCCCAACGGCCTGCGCGGCCCCGACGCTCCACCCTTCGCCCCCACCGCGGACGACGACTGGCCCGACTACGGAGGTCCCGGCACGCCCGTCTCCCTCACCTTCCTCGCGCCCCTCTACCAGGAAGCCAAGGCCGTCGCGCTCGCCCACGCCTACCAGCTCAAGACCAGCTTCCATCTCCTTCATCCGAAGCTCTAACCTTGCAGCTGTAATATCTTCGCGGCTCATCCGTCTCCCCTTTGACCGTCACATATTGCGGTCCCGAAAGGAGCACCACCATGACCACCCAATGTAACTGCCCGTGCGGTCCCGACTGCACTTGCCCCGATTACCAGGGCCCAGCCTGCACCGGCTGTTAACCCTTCCGCAGCCGGAGACCAAACATTCTCCGGCTGCGCTTCGCTATGTCCAGTCCCACGCTCCAATCCCTGCTTGACCGCCGCGAGCGCTTCCTTGCGTTCGTGCAGAGTCGCGTTCATGACCACGCGTTCGCCGAGGACATCTTGCAGGTCGCGTACATCCGCGCCCTCCAGAAGTCCGGAACCCTGCGTGAGCACGAATCCGCCGTCGCCTGGTTTTACAGTGTGCTGCGCAATGCAGTGATCGATCACTACCGCCATCGCACCTCCGAAGCCGCAGCCATGGATCGGTGGGTCTCCGAGCTCGGCCTCAGCGGACCCAACGCCGAGCCCTCCACCGCGGACATTCCCGCACGCACCCTCGTCTGCGGCTGCATCCAACATGTTCTTCCCAACCTGCGCCCCTCCTACGCGGAAATCCTTCGCGAGGTCGACCTCGCCGACGCATCGTTGGCCGACTTTGCCCGTCGTCACCAACTCACTGCCGGCAACGCCGCCGTCCGCGCCCACCGCGCCCGCACCGCTCTACGCCGCGAACTCGCTCGGACCTGCGGCGCGTGTTCCGTCCACGCTTGCTTGGACTGTGTCTGCAAGACCCGTCCCGTCATCGAATAGAAGACAGCAAATGATTGGACCCAACGACGGCAGAGTACTGGAGAACTCTTTTGGAAGTGTTCGGATCAAACGTGCGCCAGCTTTTCCGTTCTCTCGTGATTGCCGTCACGTGTCTGCTCACGGCCTCCGCGCGCGCCCAGACCGCCAAGTCCGGGAATACACAGCCGGCCATGTCCGGGAATCCGCCGATGGTCATGTCCGCGCAAACGCTCATCCAAGCCATCCAGGAGCACGGCACCTCCGGCACCAGCATCGAACCCGCCACCACGCCCATTCCCATGCTCATGACCGACCGCGGCGCCTGGCGGCTGATGCTCCACGCCAACGTCTTCATCGCCAATACCCAACAGCAGGCCAACGTCCCTCGCAACCGCGACGCTTTCTTCTCCACCAACTGGATCATGCCCATGGCCGAGCGCTCCCTCGGAGCCAACGGCCATGGCGGCGAGCTTACCCTCCGCACCATGTTCTCGCTCGAGCCCGCCACCGTCCCCGGCCGCAACTACCCCGAGCTCTTTCAGCAAGGCGAGACCGCCTACGGCGATCCCATCGTCGACGGCCAGCACCCCCACGACTTCTTCATGGAAGTCGCCGCGCTCTACGATCTCCTACTCTCGCCCCATACGCTACTCAGCTTTTACGGCGCGCCCATCGGTGATCCCGCCATTGGACCGACCGCCTATCCACATCGCCAGTCCGCCAGCGAAGATCCCATCGCCGCGCTCGGTCATCATCAGCAGGACTCCACCCACATCGCCTTCAACGTCCTCACCGGCGGCCTCACCTATCGCATCGCGCGCGTCGAGTTCTCCGGCTTCCACGGCGGCGAGCCCGACGAACATCGCTGGGCCTTCCAACCCAGCCCCAACGGCCACGCCA
>JBEKFF010000299.1:0-2773 GCA_050013455.1 Acidobacteriaceae bacterium
ATGCTGAGGTCCTTAAGTCCACCGCGAACGAAGCTGAGAACCTCGTTGCGTCGCGAGTCGGGGGTAATGGAAAGCTTGCCGGATTCAATCAGCTCGAGGATGGGCTGCTGAAACTCCGACAGCTTGAAAAAAAAGTTCTCTTCCGTAACCTCTTCCAGCAACCGTCCACAGTCCGGACACGGGGTGCCAACCGGCGCATCCACAAACGCTTCGTCTGAAACACAGTAGCTGCCGGTGTAACTCGCGAGATAAATAAACCCGCGCTCATACAAGGTGGAAAAGAGCTTCTGCACGCCGCGCTTGTGCTTGTCGCTGGTGGTGCGGATGTAGTCGTTGTTGGTGATGCCCATGCGCTTCCAGAGATCTTCGAACGACTTCGAGACCTGGTCCGCAAACTGCTGTGGCGGAATCCCGGCGGCGGCAGCAGAGCGCTCAATCTTCTGGCCGTGCTCGTCCGTGCCGGTGAGGAAGAAAGTGTCGTCGCCCAGCAGGCGGTGACGTCGCGCAAGCACGTCCGCGACGATGGTGGTGTACGCGTGGCCGATGTGGGGGCGCGCGTTGACGTAATAGATCGGTGTGGTGACGTAGAACGTTTTATCTGACATTGCCAAGTGTCAGTTTACAGGGTGGATGCTCGAGGGCGGCAGAGCGCGTCCGCCGCTCAGGCTTCGGCCTGCCAAACCTTTACGCTTCGCCCAGCCACACCACGTACGGATACACCAGGAAGAACAGCACCAGCATGATCGCCATCAGGTCCATGTACAGGCAGAACATGACGCCGCCGTGGTAAAGATTCCAGCGCTTCTGGATGCAGCGCAGCGTGTCGCCCATGCCGGCCAGGCAGCCGAGGAATGGCAGAATCAGCCACGGGGTGGGGCGGATGTGGGGGAACTTCGAAACCAGGGTTGCGACCGCGACGCTGGTGAAGACGATCACATTCCCACGTACCAGGGAGCGCGTATGCGGATTGAAGATGGCCGGGGTCATGGACGAGGGAGAACGTCCTCACAAGCGAATATTTTAGACCTGCGGAGGGGTGGATCGTCCACCCGGACTGGCTGGTGGCGGCGCGGGTTGCGGGCTGGGAGGCGGTGCCGGTGCGTAGGTCGCTGGCGGCAGGAAGGTTACGGCGGAGGTGGGTATTTCGATCACGCCAAACCGGTTGGTGGTCACGTCCCGCATGCCGATGCGAAGGAAGGTTTCGGCGCGATCGGGCACGCTGACTTCCAGGTGGAATCGGATGAGGCTGCGCGCGAGCTTTGACTCGTCGGTTGTCCTGGGCTCAAGCGTGAGGCCGCGGCCGGTGGTGGCGAGCAGGTTGCCTTCCGTGTCGAAGACATACGCGAGGAACTCCACCTTTGCGATGCGGCGACCGTCGGGCTGCTGGGCGAAGGTTAGTTCACCCGACAGCGAGAGGAAATCGAGATCGTAGCGGCGGAACGGCCCCTTGGAAGGCATGACGGGAGCGAGTTCATTGTCAGGAGCGAGCGCCGTCTCGGTTGTGGCGGAGGCGGGCAGAACGCGGACGCGGAAGAGCAGGTCCTCGGGCGCCGGCGCCCCACGGCTCATGGCGGCATGCTCGTAGGCCGCATCCCTGCCTTGCTCGGCTGTGGTCGCCGACGAATTTTTCGATTCTTTCGCGGGATGACTCGTTGCGTCGCCGCTGTAGTCGCCGCGCCGATACGAGAGTTGCAGGTGTTGCTCGGCGGCTACTCCGATTGGGTCGACGTGAATCGGACGATAGGAACCGTCTTCCGGGCTGGCCGGGCTATAGGTCAGCGTGTAGTAGTTGCTTCCGGCGGCGACGGCGCTGTTGACCGCATCGACCAGGCTCTCGGGGTTATAAAACGCGCGGCCGCCCGTGCTTGTCGCGATTGCCTCCATCATGGTGTGCTCGGCTTGGCCGCCGGGCGTTGCCTTGGCTGCGGATGCTGCGATCAGACTTCGAGCGTCGACGGGATACACGGAGACTTGCGCTCTAGTGAGCAACTTGACCGCCTCGCGGAGCTCGTCTGTATCGGTGTCCGCAACATTAAAAGGGTGCTGCAGCGAGGGGTCGGGAACGATGTTGAAAGGGAACGATCCGGAGAACCAGATCAGGTTTTTGCGCCCCGGAAATGCTCCAAGGTAGTGGGCCAGCGTGTTGAACGCATCGAGGGTGTATTGCACGCGGAACCCGGTTTCCAGTACGCCGAGCTCTTCCTCAAACTCGCGCACGTTCGCTGCCAGGCTGATGGCCGACGGACTTCCTTTGATCGTCGGCGATGCTACTGATGCGGTGGAGGGATTCGTGGCGGGCCGCTGGTCGGCGTCCGATTGCTCCGGAGTGGCAGGCACTCGGGCGATCAATTTGCGCTCGACTACGTCGCGCAGCGCGGAGGGACCCGAGGCGAAGCCTTGCAGAAGGATGAGGCGGTTGGCCAGTCCAAACACCGCGATGCGCGTGTTTGGATTGGCGTGCCGAACATATTGCAGCAGCTGCGAGCGGATCAAGCCCTCATCCTTCAACGGTGTATTGAGAGCATCGATGAGCAGGATGTTGAGCGTTTCGCCGGGGGCGATGGGCGTGTAGTTGGTGAACGTGCCGGGAGGCAGAGAAGGGAAGGCGGGTGCCGCTAGCGGTGAGTCCTGGGACGAATGCTCTTCCGTGCGAGCGATGGTTTGCGGGACGCCGCTCTCGGTGACGCGAAAATTTTGCGGTTTCAGTCCGCGAACCGGGTGGCCCTCCTGGTCCTGGACAACGACGCTCAGCACGTTGGATCGTGGGCTCGCG
>JBEKFF010000300.1:0-2895 GCA_050013455.1 Acidobacteriaceae bacterium
GAGCTGGAGGTTCACATCGGAGGTCCGGCTGGATTCCTGGGGCCTGTGGGCATTCGTGAGGTGATGACGCATGGTTCGCTAAACGGCCTGAACTCCGGGAAGGAACTTGCGAAGCTCAAGGGCGTTCTGCGCGAAGATCCGAGCGAAGGGCTGAAGTCCATCGTCGTGATGGATCTTGGGCTGGAAGGCCGCGCGAATCTTGTCGCTGGCGCGAACAAGCAGGATTACCACTATCGCAACGTCACACCCGGTCGCGACTTTACGCCTACCCTCATCGCCGACATTCGCAATATCAATGAAGGGGAGCTTGATCCGATCGGCGACCAGCCACTGCGCCTCGGCAAAGCTATGGAGATTGGTCACATCTTCAAGCTCGGCTACAAATACAGCGAGAGCATGAATGCACGCGTACTGGATGCGAATGGCAAAGAGGTGATGCCGATTATGGGCTGTTACGGAATAGGCGTTGAGCGCATCCTGACGGCTGCCATTGAATCCAGCGCAGCGAAGTTCGCCGCCGACTCGTCGACCGAGCAATACACTCTGCCGGCCGCGATTGCGCCCTACGAAGTCATCGTGACCATCACCAATGTGCGCGAACCAGCGCTCCTTGAGGCCGGCGAAAACATCGCCGGACAGTTGGAGAAGGCCGGAATAGATGTATTGCTGGACGATCGCGATGAGCGTGCCGGGGTAAAGTTCAAGGACGCGGAACTGATCGGAGTTCCGTATCGGATCAATATCGGCAAAAAGCTCGCCGACGGCCAAGTGGAGCTCGTGGATCGTCTTTCCCAGAAGACCGAAGATCTAGCCATTGATTCCGTCACGCAGCACTTCGTAGCACTGCTTGCTGCGTCCAAACAATAGGATCTTCGATTCGATCGCATGCCAGTTAAAGTCAAACTCGATAGCACCTCCCATCCCGTTCTCTGGAGACTGGCGCGTGCAGCTCTGGTGCTGGCGGTTGTCTTCTTCGTCATTGGCGGCTCCGTCTTCGGCTATTACTACTTGCGCTATCGTGGCCTGGTTGCTGAGCGCCTGGCGAAGGGACCGCTATTTGCTCCGGTCGCCCAGGTCTATGCAGCTCCTGAAGAGGTTCGGCCAGGCCAGCAACTCTCCGCCACGGCGATCGCCGCAGCTTTGCGGCGCGCGGGATACAACACAAATCCGCAGCTAGGCAGTTATGAGCTTCGCAACGATTCGATCCTGATCAAACCGGGCCCGCAAAGCTATCTCGCCATGGATGGCGCCACCATCGCATCCGAGGACGGCCAGGTTCAGAGCATTACAGCGGAAAACGGTGCTGCTTTGTCCGCCTATAAGCTTGAGCCCCAGCTTATAACGGCTTTGTCCGAGGATAAAAATCGAACCAAGCGCCGCCTGGTCACTTACAGTCAGATTCCTCCAAACATGGTGCAGGCCGTGCTGGCGATCGAAGACCGCCGCTTCTTTGAGCACTCCGGCATCAATTACGTTCGTACGGCGAAGTGCGCGGTTCAGGATATTCTCGCGCACCGTATGAACTGCGGAGGGTCCACACTCACCCAACAACTCGCGCGCGGGTTCTTTCTTTCGTCGGAAAAAACGTACTCGCGGAAGATTGCTGAAGTTGTGATCACATACCAACTCGAGGCTCGTTTCTCCAAGCAGCAGATCTTCGAGATGTATGCAAACGAAATTAACCTGGGGCAACGAGGATCGTTCGCAATCAATGGTTTTGGCGAAGCGGAATGCGCGTTGCTTGCGGGGATGATCCAGCGGCCAAACTACTTCGCCCCTTATCGTCATCCTGACCGGGCGATGGAGCGACGCAACGTTGTGTTGGATTCCATGGTTGAAACGGGTGCTATCACGCAAGAGCAGGCTGACCGAGCAAAGGCTGAGCCGATTCGCTTAGCTCCTCCCGATGCCGATGCAAGCGAAGCACCGTATTTCGTCGACCTTGTTCACGATCAGATCGTACAGCGGCTCGGCGACTCGGATGTCACCCGCTCCGCTCTGCGGGTCTACACCTCGCTCGATCCCGAACTACAGCGCGCGGCTGCCTCCGCCATCGAGGCCGGCATGAAAAATGTCGACGAACTTGTGCGCCGTCGCTACTTTTCGCTCAACCACAAGAAAGGAGAGAAGTTTAGCAAGGACTACACGCCTGACGGGCACATCACCTATCCCCAGGTTGCGTTGGTGGCTCTCAATCCACACACAGGCCAGGTCCTGGCCCTCATTGGTGGCCGCAACTATGGCGACTCGCAGCTGGACCACGCCCTGGCCGAACGCCCGACTGGATCCATCTTCAAACCCTTCGTGTTCGCCGCAGCCTACAATACTTCTCTGGACGGCACCAATCTCGGGTCTGGCGGAGTGTTCAGTGCTCTGACCAGGATCAACGACGACCCGCAGAATTTCGGCACCAACGGCCAGACCTACATGCCCGGCAACTTTGTGAGAGGCGAGTACCCCGGGATGGTCACGGCAGCCGACGCCCTCGCCCACTCGCTCAACATCGCAACCATATCGCTTGCCCAGATGGTTGGCTATGACAACGTGGCGGCTCTTGCGCGGTCTGCGGGTATCGTCAACGCGCGCGGGACGCCGTCGGTCGCTATCGGCACCTATAACGCCACACCGCTGGAGATGGCTGGCGCGTACACCATCTTCGCCAACAACGGCGTCCATCTCAAACCCTGGGTGTTGGCGAGCGTTCGCAATCCCCAGGGTGACATCGTCGCCGACTTCGCGCCGGAAGCGAAACAGATCCTTGACCCACGCGCTGCATTCCTAACTCAGTCTCTACTGGAAGACGTCATGGCGTACGGTACAGGATCGACCGTCCGAGCGCACGGCTTTACCGCTCCTGCGGCCGGCAAGACGGGTACTGAGCACGATTCGTGGTTC
>JBEKFF010000301.1:0-4927 GCA_050013455.1 Acidobacteriaceae bacterium
TCAAAAAGCACATCGCGCAAGCCCGTGAGATCATCGCCAACGACTAGCTCCGCGGGTTGCACCACAACTATGGCATTCAACTATTGACGACAGGCCAATCCACGTTTCCAAGCCGGGCTTTGCACCAGACGCTCATTGGCGAATTGTAGTCAGGCGAGCCGCTCCTTCCGAGAAGCGCTCTCGCTGGTAGGAACGATACTCTGCTGCTAAAGAACCTTCCGAGAGTTGGTAAGCGTCCGGTGTGAGCCGTAATGTGTCGGAACGACGAAAACGTGGCCGGACTTCGCTGGGAAATGGCCGCTTTAGGGGCTCATTTAGAGCCGTAACGAGTCGCCGGAACAGACCGGGCGGATGGACCGCTCGATGGATACTCGCAGCGATCTCTATTCTTCGCGTGCCACCCTTCATGAAATGCTAACCCGGGCGCTTCCATTCGCCGCCGCTGACCGACCGGTTTCGGCGCAAGATATAATTCGTCATCGCTTGAGTCGCCACGTTCGAGGCGAGTGGGCCCATAGGTTTCCCCTGAATTCCTCTGAGAGCCATATTCCTGATCCGTTGGCCCTGCGTTCTTTCATTGATCGCATTCCAACGCCAGCCTGATCCGACTTGCCGGGTGGCTCCGTGGATTCTTCAGCAATGGGCCGCAAGCCTTTTCCGCGTTGCCGCCGAGCTGGAGGATATGGAGATGGAGCCTAGCAAAAAGGAGTTGATCGAGTCAGTGTTCGCCGGGGACAGCGAGATGGCCACGCGTATGCGCGCGCTCGACTGGTCGGCTACGCCGCTCGGCCCCGTGGAGCAATGGCCGCAAGCCCTGCGAACGAGCGTACGAATTGTGTTGGACGGCGCACGCGCATTTGAGCAGGAGCGCCAGCCGGAAATCGAGAAACTGCGTGCCAGCGAAGAGAGATTGGCGGAGACCACCCAGGGCCACACATCGGCCACAACATCGGCCAATCCGAGTTTCACTTTGGCAGTTCTTCCTTTCGGAGCGTGGCATTGAGCGGAGTGAAGATCGGCCAGATTCAAGGCGAGTAGCCCCGGAAATCTTGGGAATCGGATCTGCCAACCCAAAGTGGTTCCTGTTCATAGTGTCAGAAATAGGCATATACTTCTAACAGTAGGTGAATCATGGAACGCCTCACAGAAGCCATTCTCCAAAGGACGAGCGCACTCCCCGAGGGAGCGCCGGTTAGCGCCAAGATGCTGCTGCATCTCGGCACGCGCCCCGCTGTGGATCAGTCGCTCTCCCGGCTTGCGCGGCGCGGCAAGCTCCTGAGAGCTGGCCGGGGCATGTACCTCTCGCCTGTGAGAAGCCGGTTTGGGACTCATGCGCCCTCGGCCCACCGGTTGATCGAGGAACTCTCCGCGCAGCGCGGTGAAGACATTGTGCCCTCGGGTGCTACGTCCGCGAACGCGCTTGGACTCACCACCCAGGTTCCCACCCAGATGATCTATTGGACATCGGGCCGGAGTCGCAAGCTGAATCTCGGGAAGCTGGTGATCCAGCTGGTGCATGTCCCGTCCTGGCAACTCGCCTTTGCCAAGGAACGCGCCGGAGAGATCGTCCGTGCGCTGGCATGGGCCGGCCCGGAGAGAGTTCATGCGGTTCTGAAGGAGATCGAGGAGAAAGTTCCCCGGACCGAGATACAGAAGGTCGCGCAGCAAGTCTCCCGGTTTCCGAGTTGGATGGCGAGCGCCTTGAGCCGGAGTGCCGTCGATGCCTGATAGCTACTTCCAACTGAGCGTCAAGAATCAGGCCAGTGCCATTGATGCGGCTTCGGAAGCATCTGGCCGCGCGCCCCACTTGCTGGAGAAGGACATCTGGGTCGTCTGGGCGCTTTCCGCCCTCTTTCAGTCCGAGTTGGGAGCCCATCTCGTCTTCAAGGGGGGCACGGCTTTGTCCAAGGCCCATAAGGTAATCAGCCGCTTTTCTGAAGACGTTGACCTCACCTACGACATTCGAGCACTCGCTCCTGAACTGGTTCGCAGCGCTCCTGGCGGTATCGACGCTATTCCGCCAAGTCGCAGTCAGGAGAAGAAATGGTCCGACGAAATCCGCCGGGAACTCCTTCCAGCTTGGCTTCGCGACCACGCTCACCCCATCATCCAAGCTGGGTTGCAAGGGATCAAGAACGTATCCAGCCGTGTCACCGTAAGCGTACGCCGACTCCCTCTGGTGCCTGATCCTGATCACGGTTGAAGATTGCGTCATGATGCAGTCGAGTTTGAGCGAGGTTCGTCGTGTTCGCCGCTGGCGAAGCATTTCGGAGAAGGCATGGATTGAACGCGAACCAGGTGTTCAAGTGGCGCCGCGCCTTTGAGCGTGGTGAACTGACGGACGACCAGGCTGCGTTGCTGCCAGTCATCGTGTCGACCTCGGTTGAGCCGGAGAACAAGGTAGCGAAGTTACCTGCTCATGAGCAGGTGCATGGCGGAGGTTCGATTCATATCGAGCTTCCCGGACGTGCTTTGATCCATGTTGAACGCGGTGCCGATGCAGACCTGGTGCGCTGCGTTCTTCAGAGCGTGAGCAAGTGATCCAGCTTCCTTCAGGTACCAGGATCTGGATCGCTGCGGGCTTCACCGATATGCGTCGCGGCTTCCAGGGGCTCAGTGCGCAGGTCCAGACCGTGCTCGAGCTGCAGCCCTTCTCCGGTCATGTGTTTATCTTCCGCGGACGACGAGGCGATATCGTGAAGTGCCTGTGGTTCGATGGCGATGGTCTTTGCCTCTTCGCGAAGCGTCTGGAGAGGGGACGCTTCGTGTGGCCGAAGGCCGAGAGCGGCACCGTTTCACTCTCGCCTGCTCAGTTGTCGATGCTCCTTGAAGGGATCGACTGGAGACACGTCGAGAGAACCTGGGCACTCGAGAGCGCGGTCTGATCACCACGTGTATTCTCCTGTATTCACAGATATTTTGTGGATGCATGATGCCTCGATCGATGCCATACTGCGTCTATGGATTGTGCTTCTGTTTCTGATCTGGACAGCATGGATCGTGACGCGTTGGTCGCGATTTATATTGCTCAACAACAGAAGCTGACATCGCTCATCTCGGCTCGGGATGAAGAGTTGATTCGCCTTGAAGCAGAGCTCGAGTCTCATCGACAGGCCCTCTCTCAACAGTCCGATGAGTTGCACGCGCGAAGCCAGCGGATCGAACATCTGAAGCTGATGGTCGAGAAGCTGCGGCATGTGATCTTCGGGGCCAAGAGCGAGAAGATCCTGATCCAGCTCGGACAGCTTGAGCTTCAGCTCGAAGACGATGAGACCACGCACGCCGAACTCAAGGCGGCAGCCGAACGCGTAGCGCCATCGCCAGAACCGAGGACAAGATCGGATCGCAAGCCGCTACCCGATCATCTTCCGCGTGAGATCGTCACACACACTCCAGAGGGCGATTGCTGTTCAGCGTGTGGAGGCGAGCTGCGACAGTTTGGTGAGGATATCTCCGAGCAGCTTGAGTACATTCCCGACAGCTTCAAGGTTATTCGTCATGTTCGACCCAAGTTCTCCTGTAAAGGGTGCGATCGGATCGTCGAAGCACCCGCAGCCTCACGCCCCATCGAACGCGGCCTGGCGGGACCCGGCCTCCTGGCCCATGTCATCCTGTCGAAGTTCGGCGATCATCTCCCCTTGTACCGGCAGTCCGAGATCTATGCTCGACAGGATGTTGAGATCTCACGTTCGACGATGGCTGGCTGGGTCGGCTCAGCCAGCCAGCTGCTGAGCCCGCTCGTCGATGCCATCCAAAAGCATGTGCTCGCCGGCCCCAAGCTGCACGCCGATGACACGCCTCTCCCCGTGCTCGCGCCCGGCAACGGCAAGACCAGAACAGGGCGCCTCTGGACCTATGTCAGAGACGATCGACCGGCTGGTATCGATACACCGCCCGCAGTCTGGTTCGCGTACTCGGAAGATCGCAAGGGAGAGCATTGCCGGCAACACCTCGCCACCTTTCAGGGTGTCCTGCAGGCTGATGCGTACGCCGGCTTTCAGCACCTGTATGCCAAGGGTATCGACGAAGCAGCATGTTGGGCTCACGCTCGACGCAAGTTCCACCAGATCCACGTGGTCCACCCATCCCCAACAACCAGCGAAGCACTCGCCAGGATCGGCGCTCTCTATGCGATCGAGGATGAGATCCGCGGCAAGCCAGCAGATCTCAGACTGAGCATCCGCCACTCACGAGCCAGACCCTTGCTCGCCGAGCTCCGCAGCTGGATGCAGAAGACACAAGCCAGACTCTCGTCGAAAAGTGAGACGGCAGGTGCGATTCGCTACGCCCTTGCGCGTTGGCATGCACTCACGCGCTATGCTGACGACGGTCTGCTCGAGATCGACAACAGTGCCGCGGAACGCGCTCTACGAGCTGTGGCGCTCGGCCGGAAGAACTTTCTTTTCGTCGGATCAGATGGCGGTGGACAACGCGCCGCCGCGATGTATTCGCTCATCGGTTCAGCCAAGCTGAACGGCATCAACCCCGAGCTCTATCTCCGTACCGTGCTCGCCAGGATCGCTGATCACCCCATCAGCCGTATCGCGGAACTGTTGCCCTGGAACCTGGCAAGCTCACTCCAGACACTCTCCTCGCAAGCAGCCTAAGATACACACAACAGGTGTCCGCTAACAACTAAGCGGACACCTGTTGTGTCACCTCCCCACGTCAAGAGGGACACGGCGTACGCTTACGTGTCACCGGAGACTGCATCTTCATCGACTACGAGCCGGTCGCACCGGCGTCGGGCTACGCACTGCCGAGCGTGAAACTTGAGTTTGGTGCGCGGTCCAGTGGTGAGCCCATGGAGTGCCCGATCTTTTGTGCCGTTGGATGAGTTAGTGTAGCGCAACTATTTCTGAGTTCAAGTAGTCGCCGTCGGGGGTGTGGAGAAGTGGGAAGCGCGTAGCGGTTTCCACTTCTCCAC
>JBEKFF010000302.1:0-10551 GCA_050013455.1 Acidobacteriaceae bacterium
GGGGACGTCCGCGAGAGTGCGGTTGATTGCGGCGGGGGAAGAAGGTGCGGCGTTGAGTGGGTTGCCGCTGAGGGTTTTGGATTTGTCGGAGGCGCACGCGGAGACGTTTGGGCTTTGGGGGATACGCACGCTGGGGGCGTTGGCGGCGCTGCCGGAGACGCAGTTGATTGCGCGGATGGGGCAGGAGGGGAAACGGCTGCGGCTGATGGCTCGGGGAGAGTTGCCGCATCACTTTGTGCCGCACGAGGCGGGGTTTGTGCTGCAGGAGCGGATGGAGTTGGATACACCGGTGGAGTTGATGGAGTCGCTGGTGTTTGTGGTGGGGATGATGCTGGAGCAGGTGATTGTGCGGGCGTCGGCTAGGGTGCTGGCGCTGGCTTCGGTGAGCTTGACTCTGGGGTTGGAGGGAGGTGGGACGCATGTGCGGAGGGTGCGGCCGGCGCTGCCTACGAATGATCGGGCGGTGTGGCTGAAGCTGCTGCATCTGGATTTGGAAGCGCATGCTCCGGGGGCTGCTGTGGTCGCGGTGACTCTTGATGCGGAGCCGGGGAGTACGAGCAAGGTGCAGCTGGGATTGTTCTCGCCGCAACTGCCGGAGCCAATGCGGCTGGATGTGACGCTGGCAAGAATTCGTGCGGTGGTGGGGGAGGAGTGTGTGGGGAGTCCGGTGCTGAGGGATACGCATGGGCCGGACGGATTTCAGATGGAGGATTTTAAAGTTGGGGCGCAGGGTTCGGTGTTTGCGGGGTTGCGGTCGCCTACTGCGATGCGGCAGTTGAGGCCGCCGGTGCGGGTGAGGGTGACGTTGCGGGAGAGGCGGCCGGTGGGGTTTGTTTTTCGTGAGGAGCGGTACGAGGTGGAGCGAGCGTATGGGCCGTGGCTCGCGGAGGGTGATTGGTGGAGTGGTGTGGAGTGGGCGGTGGAGCAGTGGGATTTGATTGCGCGGGATGTGAAAGGGCAGATGCTTTGTTGTTGCGTGGTGAACGATCGGAAGACGGATGTTTGGCAGATGGTGACGCTGTATGACTGAGGGATATGTTGAGCTGCATTGTGCGAGCGCCTTCAGTTTTCTGGAAGGTGCTTCGCAGCCTGAGGGGTTGATTGAGCGTGCTGCCGAGTTGGGGATGCCGGCCTTGGCGTTGCTGGATCGGAATGGGGTGTATGGGTCGGCGCGGTTTCATACGAGTGCGACGAGGAAGGGGGTGCATGCGCATGTGGGTGCGGAGATTGCGGTGTCGAGTTTTGGGGAGCGGCTTAGGCCGCCGGCTTGGCTGCCGCATCTTTTTTCCAAAGAGGCGGCAAGGGTGTCAGTGCTGTGTGAGTCACGGGTGGGGTATCGGAATCTTTGCCAGATGATTACGCGGTTCAAGTTGCGGGAGAGGGTGAAGTGTGAGGGCGCGGCTACGGTTGAGGATCTGCAGGAATTTTTTGCGGGGTTGGTTTGTTTGACGGGCGGCGATGAGGGGCCGCTGGCTGCGGCGTTGATGCGGGGTGGCGAAGAGGCGGGGCGGAAGAGCGTTGAGGAGTTGGTGAGGATTTTTGGGAGGGACGGTGTGTATGTGGAGGTGCAACGGCATCGGGAGCGGGAGGAGGAGTGGAGAAACCAGGCGGCGTTGCGGATTGCGGCGTCGTTGAAGTTGCCGGTGTTGGCTACGAATGGCGTGCGGTATGCGCGGGCGTATGACCGCGAGGTGCTGGATGTGTTTACGGCGATTCGGCACCACACGGATCTGGATCATGCGGGGCGGTTGCTGGCGCTGAATAATCGGCGGCATCTGCGATCGGCGCGGGAGATGGCTACGCTGTTTCGTGATGTGAAGGGAGCGGTGGAGGAGACGGTGGAGTTGTCGGGGCGGCTGCGATTTCAGTTGGGGGATTTGGGGTATGCGTTCCCACGGTATCCAGTTCCTGAAGGTGAAACGATGGATAGCTTTCTGCGCAAGCGCGTGGCGGAGGGAGTGGAGCGGCGGTATGGGCCGAAGCGCGATCCGGGCCTGATGGAGCGGGCGAAGAAGCAGGTGCTGCATGAGCTCGAGTTGATTGCGCGGTTGGGGTTCGAGGGATATTTTCTGATCGTGTGGGACATTGTTTGCTTCTGCAAGGCGAATGACATTTTGATCCAGGGGCGTGGGAGTGCGGCGAATTCTGCGGTCTGTTATGCGCTGGAGATTACGGCGATTGATCCGGTGGGGATGGAGTTGTTGTTCGAGAGATTTTTGAGTGAGAGTCGCGGGGAGTGGCCGGACATTGATTTGGATCTGCCGTCGGAGGAGAAGAGGGAGCAGGCGATTCAGTATGTGTACCAGCGGTATGGCGAGTTGGGGGCGGCGATGACGGCGAACGTGATTACGTATCGCGGGAAGTCGGCGGCGAGGGAGGTTGGGAAGGTGTTGGGGTTCGATGCGGAGTCGCTGGGGAGGTTGTCGGGGCTGGTGAGTCAGTGGGAGTGGCGCGGGAAGACGGACACGATGGCGCACTCGTTTCAGCATGCGGGATTTGATCTGCAGCATCCTCGGATCGCGAAATATTTGGAGCTGTGTATGCGGCTGCAGGATCTGCCGCGGCATTTGGGACAGCACTCGGGGGGCATGGTGATTTGCGAGGGGTTGTTGAGTGGGGTGGTGCCGCTGGAAAGGGCGTCGATGGCTGGACGCACGGTGGTGCAGTGGGATAAAGAAGACTGCGCGGATCTTGGGATTATCAAGGTGGATTTGCTGGGGCTGGGGATGATGGCGGTGCTGAAGGATTGCCTGGAGCTGATACCGGAACACTATGGGGAGACAGTTGATCTCGCGCAGTTGCCGGAGGATGAGGAGGTGTATCGGGTGCTGCAGAAGGCAGATACGGTGGGGATGTTCCAGGTGGAGAGCAGGGCGCAGATGGCGTCGTTGCCGAGGAATTGGCCGACACGATTTTATGACCTGGTGGTGCAGGTGGCGATTATTCGGCCGGGGCCGATTGTGGGGAAGATGATGCATCCGTATATGCGGCGGCGCCAGGGGAAGGAGGCGGTGACGTATCCGCATCCATCGTTGATACCCGTGCTTGAGCGAACGTTGGGGGTGCCGCTATTTCAGGAGCAGCTGCTGCGGATGGCGATGACGGTGGCGAACTTTTCTGGCGCGGAGGCGGAAGAGTTGCGGCGCGCGGTGGGGATGCGGCGGTCGTGGGAGCGGATGAAGAATCTGGAGGGCAAGCTGCGGGCGGGGATGAGGGTGAATGGGATCGAGCCGGCGATACAGGAGACCATTATTCAGAACATCAGCTCGTTTGCGCTGTATGGGTTTCCGGAGTCGCATGCGGCTAGCTTTGCGCTGATTGCGTATGCGTCGGCTTACTTGAAGGTGAAATATCTGGCGGCGTTTACCTGTGCGATTTTGAATAACCAGCCGATGGGGTTTTATATGCCGGCGGTGCTGGTGAAGGATGCGCAGCGGCATGGGTTGAGAGTGAGGCCGGTGGACGTGCAGGTGTCGGCGTGGGAATGCACGATTGAGCGGGAGGCGGATGTGCTGTCGGTGCGGATGGGGTTGGGGTATGCGAAGGGGTTGAGGCGGGGGGCGGCGGAGGCGCTTGTGGCTAGTCGGGAGAGGGATGGTAGGTTTCGGAGTGCGGAGGATTTGGCGTTGCGTGTGCCGGGGTTGAATCGGAAGGAGCTTACGTTGCTGGCGCGGATTGGGGCGCTGAATTGGGTGGAGGGGGTGGAGCATCGGCGGGATGCGCTGTGGCAGGTGGAGCGGGCGGGGAAGATGGAGGGGCCGCTGCTGCGGCAGTCGTTGGGGGAAGAGCTTGGCGTGCAGCCGTTGGCGGTGATGGATACCGGGGAGCGGCTGGTGGCGGATTATGCGGGGACGGGGCTGACCGTCGGGCGGCATCCGATGCACTATTGGCGGGAAGAGCTGCGTGGGGGCGATGTGTTGTCGGCTGCGGAGCTGCGGGGGCGGCGGGATGGCGAGTGGGTGAAGGCGGCAGGGTGCGTGATTGCGCGGCAGCGGCCGGGGACGGCGATGGGATTTATTTTTATCTCGATGGAAGATGAGACGGGGATTGCGAATGTGATTGTGACTCCTGACTTGTATGAGCGGGAGCGGCTGACGGTGGTGCGGAGTAAGTTTCTGCTGGTGGAGGGGGCGCTGCAGAATCAGGATGGCGTGATTCATATCAAGGCAAGTAAGTTGAGGACGCTGAGCGATGGGGCGATTGCGATGCGCTCGCACGACTTCCATTAGGTCCTGCGCGGACGACGAGGGGTAAGGGCGCGGCGATTCCCTGCCCGTCCGCTAAGGAGGGTCGACGTGCAGACGGTGAGGGTTCAATGCGCAAAAGCAGAAGCAGATTCCCAGAGGGAATGACAGAAAGAAAAGCAAGGGCAAAGGCGCAACTCCGGCTCGCACCCGGAAGTGTGGGTGGGCTAGTCTTGGACTTCGGGGTTGGGGGTGGGGATGCTAGGGATGTGCTTTGACCCAGTGGTGCGCGGCGAAGTCCGTGGCGATGCTGGCGGCGAGGAGGGTGAGGCTGGCGCCGAGGGCGAGGAGGATCCATGTGAGCTCGATGCGGCCCTTGAGCATGAAGTAGTCGAGCAGGCCGAAGACCAGGACGAGCACGGCGGCCTCGGAGAGGAAGGCCGAGCAGCGGCGGCTGGTGATGATCACGAGGTCGGATAGACGCGCCGCGGAGTTGGCTGAGCGGTCGGAACTGACCGATGGCATCAGGCGGAGATTGTTGGGGGTTGAGGCGGAGGAGTTGGAATTTTCGAAGCTTACTGCGTTTTTGTGAAACATAAACAGACCCTTTTACTGCTGCTTCAAGGATACCTGCGGCAAACGATACGTTCAGTGAATTTCCCGTGAACTCCTGCGCGGAGGGCGGGAGTTTTCCTTCATTTTGATGGAGTTATGGGGATGAGCGCTAGTCGGCGGAGGGCTTTTTGAAGGTGATGACCCAGATGTTGCGGTTGCCGAGGCAGTGGTGGCAGCGGCCGCCGGCCAGGATGCCGGTGCCGCCACATTCGGCGCAACCGAGGGTTAGGTGGATGTCCTGAACGGCTTCGGGGGGTAGGTCGTTGAGTTGGCGGAAGACTTTGGCCTGGTGATGTTCGATGAGCCAGCGCATCAGTTTGGGCTCGATGGATTGGCGCTCGGGGACGGTGAGGGTGGGGCAGCGGGCTCGCCACCAGGGGGCGATGCAGTTGTAGCAGACGCGGTCGGTTCCGGAGTTGAAGAGGTTGCCGGCGTCCGCGGTGAGGTAGAACTTTCCGCAGTTGCAGCAGGGGCGGGCGCCGAGGAGGGCGAGCGCGTCCTTGATGTGGGCGAGCTCTTGCGGGAGGTCTGCGTCGGGAGTGGTGGATTCTGGCATGGCAAATTGTACGATGCGTTTGAAGGCGAGTAGAGTAGGTGGATTCTGAAGCCTGGGAGGGCGTTATGGCTTTGAGCTTTGCTACGGATATTCGGCCGCTGTTTCGGGATGGGGATGTGGCTTGTATGAAGCCGGATGGGATTGCGCTGGATGAGGCTGCGTGGATGTGTGTGCCGGCGAATGCGCGGATGGTGTATGACGCCGTTGCCGCGGGGACGATGCCTCCGGATGAGCCTTGGTCGAAGGAGACGGTGGCGAAGTTCAAGGCTTGGATGGACGCGGGCTATCCTGCCTGAGAACTAGCGGATTGGTCGGCGGCCGGTGAAGAGGTGGATGAGGAAGGTCAGGATTACTGCGCCGATGGTGGCGATGATGATGCTGACGATGAGGCCGTGCTCGCCGGGGCCGCCGTAGCCGAGGGCGCGGAAGATGGCTCCGCCGATGACCGCGCCGATGAGGCCGACGACCATGTCGAGGAGCATGCCGTAACCTCCGCCTTTCATGATTTTTCCGGTGAGCCAGCCTGCAACGATGCCGATGACGATCCAGCCAAGGATGCTGTGGGACATGAGGGTCTCTCCTGGGATTTTTTTGGTTCAGGTGATCAGAGTATCGTACAGGAGCCGGGGTTGTACCCCCCTCCCCCTCCCCCTCTGGGGGTGAAAACTGGGTGTAACCCGCTCATTGCAGATGAGTTAGGCTGTGAGATACCCCCCCTGCTTTGGGTGGGATTTTGGGGTGTAACTTGCTCTATCCAAATGGGTTAGATACCACAGTATCCCCCCTTGCCGGGGCGGTTTCTGGTGGGTGTTTGGGGGGCTGGATCTATTATAGCGGGTTGGATGGGGTAACTATGCCAAGTGTATCTGGCTTGGTTTGTTGTGGTTAGGTGGCTTTGGGGCTTGACAGGGTCCTGCGCGGACGGCGAGGGTTTGCGGTGGGTGGTAGCGTTGATGCCGGTAGCGATTGGGTTGAGAGGGACGTCGGGGATGGGGCGGGTGTTGGGGTGGGTTCAGACCTGGGGTACTGGCCGGTCAGTCGTCGATTCAGGGGGAACTTTCGGCAGCCTTATCCATGCGCGAAGATTGAAGGCGTTGATGCCAATGCAAAATACATTCGCGGGGATAAAGCCGTACTGCGACGTGTGCAACCCGATCACACAGACGACGAGACTGTTGACGCAGGAAACAACGAGACCGGTCCACATCTTTCGTCCCAGAAGGATCGTTGCAACTACGGTGAGAAGACAAGAGAGATAGTCCAACCGGAACATTGTCACAGAGGGCCTCCAATCCTTATTGCTGCCCGCTGTGTATATGGCAATTTGCGCGCCAAAGGCGCTGCGCTGCAACGCGAGAGGTGTTGGTGGCGACGATAAAGAAGTTAGCTAAGAAGCAAGCAGGATTTGCGGATGTCACCTAAGGGTTGAGTGACGGCGTGACGTGACAGGATCCTGTCATCGTGTCGTCAACGTGACTGGTTCGCAGGTTGATTCGACAGTGCGCGGTCCTGCTGCCGGCCACCTGGCGTGAAGGGGTGGTTGCTCCTGGCAGCCGTGAACCCCACCCATCCGCAAAGAACGCGTATGAATGGGGCACCCGGAGGGGTTTGCGGGCCGGTTATTGCTTGTCGTAGACCGCCTTGCTGGAGATTTCCTTGCCTGCGGCATCGTGGGAGTGCATCGATAGCGTGCGGGTCTTGCCGTCGGCCGATACTTCGATGCGCGCGGAGGTGATGACTTTGCCGGCCTTGCGGTTTGAGAGGGTCAGGGTGCGGTCGTTCACCTTGGTGTAGGCGCGTTCGTCTGCAGAGGGGTCGCCGGTGAGGGGGTAGGGTTTGCCGTCAAATTTGCCGGTCCAGTCGGTGTGGTTGGGGGTGCCGTCGGCGAGGGTGCCGTCGGTGGTGACTTTGACGTTGTCGCCGTCCGCCGTGTAGACGACGGTTGAGTTTTTGACGGCGCCGGCGGGGATGTGCGATTTGGCTTCGTTGAGTTTCCAGGTGCCCATCTGGGGGGACTGGGCAGATGCGGCGATGGCTCCGGCAAAGCATAGCGCCAGAGACAGGGCGAGGACTTTTGCTTTCATGGTTTTCTCCTTCGGAATTTATGGCGAAGTCGGGCCCATGTTTCGGTTGCAGGTCGAAACTATACGCCTTCACGTCTCCGTTGGTCCTGCGCGGACGGCGAGGGTTTGCGGAGTGGCACCGCTGGCGAATCCCGGCGCTGATGCCGGTGGCGATTGGATTGAGTGGGACGTCGGGGATGGGGAGGGTGTTGGGGTGGGTGCTGCGGGGGTGATGGTGGATGTGAGTGACCCACTCATGACATGACGTCGTCATGAATGGGTCGTAAGTAACCCGCCATCAAGAACTCATTCGACCTTGATTGTCTGTCGAAGGACAGGCCTTAGTTCGCAACTGTTGCTCAGACATTCACTAAGCTCACCTTCCCTGTGCGTGCCATGTTTTTCGCAGCGATAGAGTTGTTCCTCGTCCGTCACAATCCGGCGGGGATACTTCTTTACTTCTTTCATAGCCATAAAAATCACCTCTGGAAAGTAATACCCAAGGAAGTGTCTGGAACGGGATTATGGATGAAATTTGTTCCAACACTGGGCTACCACGGCCGAGGTATACCTTCAGGTATGGCACGAGATCCGAATCATGAGCACCGACAGGGATATGAGGCTTCGCTTGGGCGGGAACTGGGAGGCGTTTTTGCGGAACTTTGGCAGGAAGTTGCATGGCTTCATACAGTCTGGCAAGAATATCGCGTAATTTTCGGCGACTCCCCCGGCCAACTGGATATCTCAAATGAGGCGGCAGGCACATTCTTCTACATGGTTCAAAAAGAGGTGTGGGAAGCCGTACTCCTACACCTCGCTAGACTTACTGATCCCGCGTCAACCAGGAAGAAGAAAAATCTAGCGATCCCGGCTCTGCAGAAACTCGTAAAGCCTGAGATTGCGGCGGAAGTGTCGGCTCTTACACAAAATTGCCTCGACTCGACTGAGTTCGCGAGAGACTGGAGAAATCGATACATCGCACATAAAGACTTGCCATTGGCGCTTGGGGATCAGACAGCTCCGCCACTAAAGGCCGCAAGCAGAAAAGCGGTCGAAGAAGCGCTGAGTTCTCTCGACGAATTAGGTGTTAGCGTGACTTCTGAAGTTCCACAATCTAACTGTTCAGGCGCTAAAGAAACCAGTCCTGGGTTGAGTGGAAGAGTAGATCAGCAAACCATTTCTTTTTCGTGTAGTATATGGGGCGATTCACGCACTACGTACCGAGGAGAAACAGCATGAACAACTGTAGAGAACTGTTGAAAGACTTGGGTACCCTGTACAACGTATTAGACCGCGTTGAACGTGAACCTGCTTCAGAACGCAAAACGAAGCTCTTGGAGTTCATTTCCAAGGAGATTACGGCTATACACGAACAGATTTTCAGAGAATGCGGCAGATAAGTCGCAGGAAGACAGGCCACGCGTAATCCCGCGTCGCAGCTACCTATTTTCCGCGAAAGGAAGAACGGACAATGGCTGACGAGAAAGAACTTTATTTCGCCCATACGATGGACTTGTTCTGGATAATCACGCTCTGGCATTGGATTCACGGAGGCGACCCAGCACAAGTTGCCGAGGAAGCACAAACTACTGAACTGATTGCGCGCGGCCTCATTGGGCATTTGGGTCGCGGTCGAATCGAAACTGCGAATGTCATCGAGAAGCTGGCCGAGCTTGGAATAAAAACGATGGTGACCATCGACGGAAAAAAGCAAGAGATAAAAACTACAAAAGAAATACACGATCATTATTTAGCGGGCCATGGGCCAACAACCTGGCCAATTCCTTGTGCCGCGATGCCCGATGGTCGATTGATTTGTTCCTGGCCGCCTTTCTGGTTGTATAACCCTGTGGAGATTAACAGGGGCTGGCCAAGACCTTAGAGTTTAGATGGAAGTGAACGAAATACGACAATAGGGCAGCTCGGTTCGGGGCTGCCCTATTGCATTTACGAGCAGGTTGGAACTGCCGGGTGGCAATGTAGTTGACGGAGTACGGAGTGATTGATGGTCAGTGCTTTGAGGAAAAGAACCTCATCGCCCTGCTCAGGATTCGCCGTGCCTCATTGCCTCCTCTGCGGCAAAATTACTCTCTGCTTCAACGATAGAAACGTATCTCTCTTCATCTTCTTTAGCTCTGAGATCAGCCTCTAGGACGCCGAGAAATCGCCAAGGCACTCATTGACGAAAGGATTAGTACCGGAATGTCGGCATGGCGACCGGAATACGCTATACCGTGCCAGCTCTTGGAATCGGCGTCGCCATCAGCGTTTATCAGTACTCACCTTTTTCCGGCCGCCCAGGAGCCGATAGCTTCGCTCGTCGAGTGTCAACGATCCAGCCCCTTTGCCGAGATTTCGGACCCAGATGGTGCGTGGAACGGTTCTACGGAGATGCGCTCGTACCGCACTTCTAGTACTGTCAGAGTTTCAGTGCCGCCTGGCGCACGAAGAATCACTTCATCGTCTCCTGCCGCTTTCATTAATGCGCGCCCCAGGGGTGAGGCCCAACTGATGTGGTTGCGATCGAGATCGACTTCATCTGTGCCGACGATGCTCACCACTCGCTCGACCCCCGCGGCATTCGCATAGCGCACGGTGGCTCCAAAGAACGCCCGTGTCGCCCGCAGCCCCGTTCTCGGAGCTTCCGGATCTATCACTTCCGCGGCTTCAATTCGCTTTGTCAGGAAGCGGACCCGTCCATCGATCTGCCGCAGTCGTCGCTTGCTGTACTGATAGTCGGCGTTTTCACTGCGATCGCCATTGCCCGCAGCCCACGCCACCACCTCCACCACGGCCGGGCGATCCTTGGTGAGCAAAAAATGGCGCTCATCTCTCAGGCGTTCGATCCCGCCTGGAGTGATGTAGTTTTTGCTCTGGTTTGCCGCGGGCTCCTCTACTTTCGGTCTTCTTGTAAACCCTTTTCTCACCCTGCGGCCCTCTCCTAGCGCGATTTGAGCTGTCGGCGTTTATCAATACTAATCCGGGCATGACTTCCAATGAATACCGAGAAGTCGACATGGCGACTGGAATCCCGTGAACCTGCAGTCCCTGGAGAATCGGCGTTGGGATCAGCGTTTCTCGGGACCAATCCTGAGGTATGGCTTCTAGGTTGCCTGCCATCCGCGCGAAATCG
>JBEKFF010000303.1:0-14382 GCA_050013455.1 Acidobacteriaceae bacterium
GGCGAGGAGGCGGAGTTCGAGGCGGTAATTGTGGGCGTCGCCGAGGCGGCCGAGCTCATGTTCCCGAGGGGCTTGATGCGTTGAAGTAGCAAAGTGCTGGTTGCCGCGGCCGCCGCGACCGCCGCGGGCGATGACGATTTCGTCGTCGGGGTGGGTAAAGTCGTGGATGATTTCGCCGGTGTCGTCGTCGTAGAGGACGGTGCCGACGGGGACTTTGAGGACGGTGTGCTCGCCGGCGGCGCCGGACATGTTGGAGCCGAGGCCGTGGCCGCCGCGCTCGGACTTCCACTCGGGGTTGAAGCGGAAGTGGACGAGGGTGTTGTGCGAAAGGGAGGAGCGCATGAGGATGTCGCCGCCGTGACCGCCGTCGCCGCCGGAGGGGCCGCCGCGGGGAACGAATTTCTCGCGCCGGAAGGCCATGCAGCCATTGCCGCCATCGCCCGCCTTGATCCGGATTCGTGCTTCATCGATGAACATTAACTTGCCTCGTATCAAAGTTTACAGAATGGAGGGAGGTTGGGCGGTTTCCGGGCGGAATTGGCCGGGGATGGGACGGGGGGCGCGAAAATTACAGTTCGTTCATAGGATTTCCATAAGCTAGCGCGTAAGCTAGAGACAGTCATCATCATCATGCTGGCGAGCAGCAGGCGCCAGTTGTCTTGTCTTGCGGGAGCAGGCAGGGCAGTTTTTCTATCACCCCCGTTGGGGAACGCTCCTGGGAGATTGTCGCGGCACCAGACGGAATGTCGGGCCGCAGAGTGAATCCCAGGACTACGTGGCAGCAAAATTTCAGGAGGAACCAAATGTTGTTAAGGATACGTGTTTCGCACAAGCTATCGGCTTGGTGCGCAGCCGCTGTAGTTGGCTTTGCGGGAATGATGGCGAGTGGCCAATCGACGACCCAGGGCGGCATTGCAGGAACGGTGGAAGACGTCACGAGCGCGGTGATTCCCGGCGCGGCCATTACGGTTCACAACGAGGGTACAAATGCCGAGCAGCATTTGACCGCAGACAGCAACGGTTACTTCGACGCTCCTTTGCTGGAGCCGGGCAGCTACACGGTGACGATTACGGCTGCGGGGTTTGGCGATTTCAAGTCGAGCGCTGTGGTTGTGCAGGTAGGACAGGTCACAAGTCTTGAACCGCATTTGAAGGCGGGCGCTGCCAACCAGGTGGTGGAAGTTTCGGCGTCGACGCCGGTGGTGAACCTCGAGTCACCGGACTTCACTTCGAATCTGAACACGGAGGCGCTGCAGAATATCCCGGTGAACAATCGGCGGTGGTCGAGCCTCGCGATGACGACGCCGGGTGTGGTGTCGGACTCGAATGGATTTGGAC
Organism: Acidobacteriaceae bacterium; assembly: GCA_050013455.1. Taxonomy (GTDB): domain Bacteria; phylum Acidobacteriota; class Terriglobia; order Terriglobales; family Acidobacteriaceae; genus Granulicella. Next base: position 1,339 of record JBEKFF010000303.1, read on the forward strand.
TGGTGAGCGTACGCGGCATCAGCCCGATTCTGAACAACGTGCTGATTGACGGCGCGGACGACAACCAGGCGTACTACGCGGAAGAGCGGGGACGCACGCGTGAGGCGTATTCGACGTCGGCGGGCGCGGTGCGTGAGTTTGCGGTGAACACGGGCGTGTATGGGGCGGAGTACGGTCGCGCGGCGGGCGCGGTGATCAACTCGGTGACCAACAGCGGCACCAACCAGTTGCACGGCCAGGTGTACTTCTACGACCGCGAGAGCAAGTGGAATGCCTATAACGACTTTACGAAGATCAGCGTTCTGAACCCGGCGACGGGCCAGTATGTGTCCACGCCAATCAAGCCGGAAGATGTGCGCAAGATCTATGGATTCACGGTGGGCGGGCCCATCCTGAAGAACAAGCTGTTCTGGATGTATACGTTCGACGAACACCGCCGGACGTTTCCGGGAACGGCTGTGCCAACGTCGGCGTCTACGTTCTACACGCTGCCGAATGCGGCGCTGCCAACGGGTGTGACGTGCGCTGCTCCGGGTAACGGACTTCTGACAGGTACAGATTCGAACGCGATTGATCCGCAGGTTTGCTTGCTGGCAGCACGCCAGACGGCGGCCGGGAATCCGACGACGTTCGCGCAGGCTGCGGCCATTTGGGATGCGCAGATCGCTGCGCTGAACAGCAACCTGGGGCGGGTGCCGCGATTTGGCGACCAGGAGATCAATACTCCGAAGCTGGATTGGCAGATCAATCAGAAGGAGCGGGTGAGCTTTCTGTATCACCGGCTGCGCTGGGATTCGCCGGGCGGTGTGCAAACGCAGGCTTCCAACAACTACGGCGTCGATTCGTTTGGCAACGACTTTGTGAAGCTGGATTACGGCCTCGCAAAGTTGACCAGCCTGGTGACGAGCACGATCAGCAACGAATTGCTGTATCAGTATTCGCGCGAACTGGATGATGAGACGCAGCAGCCGTACAGCCCGTACACGCTCGCCAATTTGATTGCCAACGGGAATGCGGTGCAGCTTGATCTGGACACGAGCGTGTACGCAAGCATTGGGTCGGAGTACTACGCCTATCGGAAAGCTTTGCCGGATGAGCGTAAGTGGCAGGTTGGCGATGTGCTGCATTGGCAGCTTGGCAACCACAGCGTCACCGCGGGCGGCGACATACTTCGGAATGCTGACCTGATCAACAACACGTATAAGAGCAACGGCGATTACACGTACAGCTATCTGGGCAATTACTTCAACGACTTGCTGAACGAGCAGGCGGGACGGAAGGGCTCGTGCGGCACGCAGAGCGGGCAGAACCCGACCGCAACGGGCGCGCAGACCGGCTGGACGGGAACGGATCAGTGCTACAGCAGCTTCGTGCAGGGGTTTGGCAACCCGGTCTTTGCGATTCAGACGACCGATTGGAGCGCGTTCGTCCAGGACAACTGGAAGGTGTCTCCGCGGCTGACGCTGGAGCTTGGCGCGCGCTATGACTACGAGTTTCTGCCTTCGCCGGTGTCGAATCTGACCAGCGCGACGACGGGATTCACACCGTATGCGCAGCTGAACAATCATCCCAGCGACAAGAACAACATCGGGGCGCGCTTGGGCTTCGCGTACGACGTGTTTGGAGATGGGAAGACAGTGGCGCGTGGCGGGTACGGCATGTTCTACGGTCGCATTACGAATGGCGTACTGCTGAATGTGCTGCTGAATACGGGCAGTCCGAATGGACAGTACACCACGACGGTGAAGCCAACGTACACGAGCCCGGTGCCGCCGGTGTTTCCGAACATACTTGCGGGCGGTTCGGCTCCGGCGCCGAGCTCGTACTTCCTGGCCAAGAACCTGCAGAACCCGATGGTGCATGAGTTTGACTTGATTGTGCAGCAGCAGCTTGGGCGGGGAACGGTATTTCAGGTCAGCTACCTGGGTGCACTGGGCCGCGAACTGCCGAACTTCCTGGATCTGAACCTGGATCCGACGACGGTTGAGAATGTCACGATCACGCTGGTTCCGACCGCTGGCAACCTTGGACCGGCGGCCAAAGCGGGAACGTCGTTCGTAGTGCCCACGTACACCAAGTATGGCAATGTGGCATTGTTCGGACCGCAGGCGACGTCGTACCAGTCGATCACTCAGGTGACGAGCAACGTCAACTCGACCTACAACGCGTTTGTTGCCGAGATCCAGAATCGTTCGCTCAAGAGCCTGGAGTTCGACTTCAATTACACCTGGTCGCATGCGTTGGATTACAACCAGCAGGCGACGACGACGACAACCGGCAACAGCTGGTATGACCCGTTCGGCGATCCCCGGATCAACTATGGGAACTCGGCATACAACGTTCCGAACCGCTTCGTCGGGTACGCGATTTACTCGCTGCCTGGGTTGAGCGGGCATGCCTGGTATACGTACCTGAGCAACGACTGGAAGGTCGACGGATCGTTCCAGATGCAGAGCGGTTTGCCGTACACTGCCGGGGCAACGGGCTTCACCGGGCCGGGCGTAGTTTCCGATTGGAATGGTTCGGGTGGGACGACGCTGATCCCGGCGATCGGTCTCAACACGTATAAGCTGCCACGGAAGATTGTGCTGGATATGCGCGTGGAGAAGGACTTCAAGCTGTACAAGAACTACGAACTGCAGCTGTTCGCGCAGATGTTCAACGTGGCCAATCATCAAAACTACGACGGGATCAACACGACGGCGTACAAGCTTGGTGGCACCGGGACGGCTGGAACGGCGACGTACCAGTCGACTTTTCAGCAGCTGACCAGCAGCAACAACAGCGGCTTCCTCTATACTCCGCGGGAGATTGAGATTGCTGCTCGCCTGAGTTTCTAAAAGCAGGCTGAATGGATGGACAGGGCGATGGCTTCGGCTGTCGCCCTGTTTTTTGTGCAGAAATCGGAGTTCGGGGCCGACGCTTCGCTAAAAACGCGCAAATAAGTTGGCATTTACAGAACTGACATGATGTACAGTCATAGTATTCAAAGACCTTGTACCCACCTTAGCGGGATGATGCGCATTTCAGCGCAAGGAAATTCTGCTTTCAGACGAGAGTCGGCACCCATTAGACGCCACCGATACGGCATGTATCGAGGCCAGCTGTATTCACCTTCAGGAGAGTCAGACCTATGCGCAGATTTCTTTCGTTGCTGTTGTTTTGTTGCCTTCTAACCCTGGGTTTGACGGCGAGCGCGCAGCAAACCTTAGGTTCGCTGAACGGAACGGTGCTCGACAGTTCGGGCGCGGCGGTTCCGGGATCGACGGTGACGGCGACGGATGCGGCGATTGGCGTGACGCGCACGACCAAGGCGCAGGCGAACGGATTTTTCCAGATCTTCAACTTGCCGGTGGGCACGTATTCGGTCAAGGCCACGCATGATGGTTTCGAGACGACGGAGTTGGCGGGCGTCGAGGTACAGGAAGCTGGAGCGAAGACGTTGAATCTGGCGCTCAAGGTGGGTAACGTTGCCGAGTCGGTAACGGTGACGGCGACACCGCTGTTGAATGCGACGGACGATACCAATGGATACACGCTCGACAAGTCGCAGATTGCCCTGACGCCGCTGGCGACGGGCAGCTTTACGCAGCTGGCGGTGCTGAGCCCGGGTGTGAGCGCGGAGCTGCTGGCCAACCTGGATACGAACTCCGGCCTGGGCAACCAGCCGATCTGGGCCAATGGGCAGCGCGATACGTCGAACACGTTCCAGGTGAATGGTGTGGACGCGACAAACCTTTTCAACGGCAAGAGCTCGAGCGGATCGAACTCGCAGCGCTACGCGTTCAATATCGGGCAGAGCACACCGGTGGGTGGCGCGGCGGGTGTGGGCACGTCGGTTTACGGCTCGAACGGCAACAGCTTGCCTTCGCCTCCTCCGGAGTTTTTGCAGGAGTTGCGCGTGAACACGTCGATGTACGACGCGCAGCAGGGTGCGACCAGCGGCGCGCAGATTGATGCCAACACGAATAGCGGGACGAATGCCTTCCACGGCCAGGTGTATGGGTCGTTTGCGAATAATAAGCTGAACGCATCGCCGTTCTTCTTCAACCAGCAGGCACAGCTGACGACGATTGGTGTGGGCGCGTTTCCGGCGTACCTGGCGAATCCGGCGTTGCACCGCTGGTCGCTGGGCGGGTCGGTGGGTGGGCCGATCATCAAGGACAAACTGTTCTTCTTCGTCGCGTATCAGCACCGGTATAACAGCGATCAGTCGACGGGCCTTTCGCAGCTGACGGTGCCGAGCGGACTGACGGATGACCGTTCGGTGGCGGGCCTGGATTCGGCGGCTAGCGGCTATCAGGGCTACGCATTCACCAAAACGATTGATCCGATCGCGTTTGCCCTGATGAATGCGAAGCTGCCGAACGGACAGTTCCTGATTCCGTCGGCGCAGACTTCAGCGACGTATGAGTATGGCGTTCCGAACGTAACGCTGCCGGGCACCTCGACGCTGGTCGCGGACCAGGCGACGGCGGGCGTGGACTGGGACGTGACCAAGACTGACCGGCTGTCGTTGAAGTACTACTACCAGAACGATCCGGTGAACAAGCCCTATGGGTTCTCTGATACGGGCGGCTTCCCGGTAACGCAGAACAACGGTGCTCAGGTATTCGCGATCGACAACACGATCACGATTGGGACCAGGATCAACTGGGAACAGCGGCTGGGTTTCGACCGCATGGGATCGTATAGCTACTACCGGCAGACGCTGCCGCCGGATCCGACGCTGGGCCCGACCTATGGCATTAGCGCCGGGATCTCCCCTACGCTGATTCAGCCCAACACGCTTGCCGGCCTGACGCTGGGCGAGTTTGGCGCAGATAACTCTGCGGCGCCCGCCATATCGGTAGGACCTGCCAGCGCGTTTGTGAACACGGGGTACTATCAGAACCGCATCAACCCCTCGACGAACATGATCTTTGCGCTGGGCAAGCACACGTTGGTGGTGGGCGGCGGCTATAGCTATACGCAGCTGAACATCGAAAACAATCGCCAGGGAATCGCGGACGTTTCCACGACCAACTTTACTGACTTCTTGCAAGGCGAGGTCCACAAGTCAAGCGTGCTGGAGACGATTGACCCGCAGAGCGGGCGTAATAACGCGAACCGTTACTATCGCTCCAATGAGATCGCCAGCTACGCGCAGGACAAGTGGCAGGCGCTCTCCAACCTGAGCATCACGGCGGGCGTGCGGTATGACTATCACGGCGGGTTGACCGAGAAGTATGGCAACATGTTCAACTTCGATCCCAGCCTGTATTCCGTGACGGGTACCGCGGACACGGGATTCAACGTGGCCAACTCGGGCTTTGTGATTGCGGGCAACAACAAGTACAACCCGACGCCAGGCACCTCGAACTCGACGCTGACGGGGCGGCAGTGGGGCATCTCCCCACGCGTGGGTTTCGCGTACTCGCCGAAACACTTGAACAATAAGGTGGTCATCAACGGCGGCGCGGGTATGTATTACGATCGCGGCGAACTGTTCACGTACCTGTCGCAGCCCGCGGGCAGCGGCAATGGTGGACCGTTTGGTGTGACCGAGTCGGCACCGCTGGCAAGCTACGTTACGGGTACGGGCAAGAAGCTGGAGAATCCGATCGGAGGCGCCTTCACGCCCGTTTCCCAGGGCGGCACATATATTGGGCCGACGTCCGATCCGAGCACGATCACGACCGCACTGCAGAATGTGCTGGGTTCAGGGCCGGGTGGCGCGAATGGTTTGACTGGCACGCTGAGCCCGGGCTTTGGACCGAGCTGCGGAGCTATCGATAACCAGGTAAATTACACCGACTGCCTCGCGTATCAGCCGCTAAACTTTGGCGCGTATGACAAGAACAATAAGTTGCCGTACACGGTCAACTTTGCACTGAACGTTCAGTGGCAGCCGACCAACGACCTGGCCATCACGATTGGCTACAGCGGCAATCGTGGAAAGCACTCGGTGATTCCGATTCCGTTCAACGAGCCAGGTATCGCGACGCCCACCAACCCGATCCACGGCGAAACGGACACCTACGGCTTCCAGGTGTTGAACCAGAACAGCACGGTCAATGACTCGTATGGCGGCATCGACTACAACTCGATTGGAAGCGAACCGTGGGATACACCGGATGGCGGAAACACCGACTTCCGCGCACCCTATGTCGGCTACAGCCCGAACGCAGCGATGTTCGAGACTGTCGGCGAGTCCGCCTATGATTCGCTGCAGGTACACGTGGAGAAGCGGCTGTCGCATCACTTCCAGGCAGGCCTGAACTACACCTGGGGACATGCGCTGGATGAGCAGAGCGATATCGGTCTGTTCTTTACGGGCGACAATCCGGCCAAGCTGCGCGACTCGTATGCGTCGGCTGACTTTGATCGCACGCACACGACGTCGTTCAACTTCCAGGTGTTGCTGCCGAATGCTGCGGCTGCGCACTCGGTGCTTTCCTACTTTGCGAATGACTGGAGCGTAACCGGTCTGGGGATCGTGCAAAGCGGCGAGCCGTATTCTCTGTATGAGTTCTACGGTGCGGTTGGCAGCATCAACTTCGGCAACTATCCAACGCTGATGAATCCAGTGCTGCCGATTGCGAATCCGAAGGCCGCGAAGGGAGCGGCGCTCACCGGCAACCCGGGCGATTTCCGTGGACCGGCAGGCTCGTTCATCCCGGCGATCGATCCCAGCCAGATTGCCATCAACTATGTTGCGCCGGGTACGAACGGCGTTCCGACGGCGGCGCAGGGGAACGAGGGAGATCCCACGGACATCTACGAGACGAACTTTGCTCCTGAGAACCAGCGGAATATCTTCCGCCAGGCGATGCAGAAGCGGTTGGATATCTCGATCCGGAAGAACTTCCATGCGACGGAGAGGATCTCGGTGCTGTACGAGTTCAACATCTTCAACCTAACCAATACGACCAGCATGGACGTGCCGCAGAACCAGACGCAGATTCGGCAGAACGATGCCTGCTCCACCTCCGCGTTTGCGAACGAAGGCGCCAACTGCGCGCAGGGATATTTGCAGTATGGACAGATTGCGACGAGCCCCTCGACGGCGGATCAGCAGTCGGCGCTAACGAACCTTGACCAGAAGCCGTACTACACAGGGTCGGGCAAAACCATCCAGATCCCAACGCAACTGCCGAGTGGCATCCAGTCCTGCTCGGCTAACAATTACCTTCCCAACAGCACCAACTGCCCGAATAACGGAGCGAACTTTGGTTCGGTCACGGGAACGATTGGTGGTAACCGGGCGATCACGATGGCGCTGCACATCACGTTCTAACCAACATGCACTGAGGACGGGTGGCAGCCTCGGCTGCCGCCCATTTTCTTTGGGGGTGGGTTGCGTTGTATGTGAGGGTTGGGTGCGGTGGATTCCCGAAATGGGAATCGTAGTCTGCTTCCCAAATTGGTCATAGTTCGTTAGGCTCGAAGGTACACGGATACAATCTTTGATCGCCTGTCTGCCGCGGCGATTGCGCAATTCGGTCACTCCCCTCTGCGTTTCAGGAGCTCCGGCCTTCCCCGGAGCGGAGTTCGGCTGTGGTTTTACTGGCTCGCTGCGTTGCGGCTTCGGCTGCGCAATCCCCGACAAGACCTGCTTGTTGCAAGCGCGTATGCAGAGGGCTGCGCGCGTGGGGATCGCTGCGGTGGTTGCTGGTTGCTGGCGTGATGGTGATGAGTCTGCGGGTGTGGGCGCAGGGTCCTGTGGATGGTGCGATTCGGGGGCACGTTTCGGCGGTGTGTGGGTCGAATTCGCAGCGGTGCGTGGCGGGCGAGGTGCGGGTGCATCTGACGTCGCCGGACCAGGGCGTGGAGCGCGATGTGGATGCGGATAGTGAGGGAGACTTTCTGCTGCTGCGTTTGCCGCCAGGCGAGTATGAGCTGAGGGCGACGTCGCGGACGGAGGGCGGGCGAGGAATTGCGGGGATGGCGGTCGCGCGACTGGATCTGGAAGGCGGAGATCTTGATGAGGTGTCGCTGACGCTGGGGGCGCCGCGGCCGAGTCTGCAGGCGGCGGTGCCGGGGCTGTCGTTGGGTGGAGTGGGTGGGGAATCGTACGATCCGGCTGCGCTGGATCTGGCGAACCAAATCGAGGCGTTGCCGCTCGAGTCGCGGCGGTGGGAGGACCTGGTAGAACTGGACTCGCAGGCGAGTGAAGAGACTTCGGCGACGCAGACGGAGGAGAGCGCAAGTGATGACGAGGGCGATCCGGCGAGTCGAGTCAGCGCGGGGGATGGGGCGACGACTGCGGGAATGAGTTATGCGGGGCTGTCGTCGACGCAGGGAGAATTTTCGCTGGATGGGCTGTCGGGGAACCAGAGCTTTCGTGCGGGGCCGAGGGGATCGGCGACGGGAGGCGCGAGTTCGGGGGCGAGTTATAACCAGGGATCGGTGAGGAGCTTTCGGGTGTTGCCGCGAAACTTCTCGGCGCAGTACGGGATGGTTGGGGGGCTGGCGGTGGTGACGCGCGAGGCGAGTTCTGTGCTGCATGGAGCAGCGTTCGTTCGGGTACGCGAGAGTGCGTGGGCGGCGACGAATCCGTTCTCGATTGCTTCGGACTACAACAATGGCGTGGTGACGAGCGAGGCGGTGAAGCCGGAGGGATCGCAGGTGCAGTTTGGCGGGTCGGTGGGGGTGCCGCTGGGGAAGAGCAGCGGGAGGAAGGCGCGGGGGCGGTCGCGGTTTCAACGCGCGGTGGAGGGGCGCGAGCCGCTTTCGCTGTTTGCGTCGATAGAAGTGCTGCTGCGTGACGATCATATTGTTTCGACTCCAGCGACGGCGAATTTTTACAACTTGTCGGACGATCAGGTGTCGCTGCTGGCGAATCGTGGCGTCGGTGGGGCGGCAACGAATGCGGCGCTGGATTACCTGGAGAGCTTGACGGGGACGACGGAGCGGCATGCGTACCGGGTGATGGGGACGGTGAGGCTGGATGCGTCGCCGACGGCGAGAGATCGCGTGAGGGCGATCTATGCGGGCAACCGGTTCGATTCGCCATCGGGGGCTGCGCTGGGACAGGCTTCGGATGCGGTGGTGTCGCGGGGGATGGGTAGCCTGGGCGATAGCGTGGTGCATGTGGATGTGGGGAGTGGGCGTTGGCTGCATACCTTCTCGAAGCGATTGAACAACGAGGTGCGGGGGCAGGTCGCGCACGACCTGGACTACCAGACTCCACATGCGCCGTTGCCGCAGGAGCCGGCGATTGGGCCGTATGGGTACGCGCCGCAGGTGTCGATCGCGCCGAATGGATTTTCGTTTGGGACGCCGACGAGCATGGCGCCGGGTGGGAAGAATGCGTATCCGGATGAGACGCGATTTGAGCTGGCGGATACGGTGATGTGGCACGCGGGGCGGCATGTGCTGATGGCGGGTGCGGACTGGAGCCGGATTCATGATCGGATCGACACGCTGAGCGCGGAGGAGGGTGCATTCAGCTATGACAGTGGGACGACCAACGGCAAGGATGGCGGGCTGGTGGATTGGATTACGGACTACACGTTCAGCGTGCATGCGTATCCCAATGGAGCGTGCCCGAGCATTGTGGCGACGGTGCATTATTTTTGCTTTCGCAGTTTCACGCAGAGCTTTGGAGGGACGGAGACGCAGTTTGTGACACACAACGTTGCGGGCTTTGTGGAGGATGCGATACGGGTGCGGAGCAATCTCCTGGTGACGCTGGGATTGCGCTACGACTACACGCTGCTGCCGAAGCCGCAGACGGCGAATCCGCTGCTGGATGCAGAGATTGCGGGAATCGGCGGTGGGATTCATGGATCGACGGGAACGTTCCCGGAGGATCGGAATAATTTTGGGCCGCGGCTGGCGGTGGTGTGGGCTCCGCAAACGGTATGGGGATTGTCCAGGCGATGGAAGCCGAAGAGCGGGCCGATGTTCACGGTGCGCCTGGGGTACGGGGTTTTCTATAGCCATATTCCGGGGGCAACGGTGCGTGCGGCGCTGGTCGATACGGCGCTGCCTTCGACGACGACCCATGTGCGGATACGGCCGACGACGATCACGGATTGTCCTCAGATCACGGCGGTGCAGCAGGGGTTTGGATATCCGTGCGCCTACACGTCGGCGCCACCGGCGGCGGTTGCGACGACGACTTCGGCAACGGTGTTTGCGAGCGGCTATAGAGTGCCTATGGTGCAGAGGGGAACACTCGCAGTGGAGCGAGCTTTGGGACATCGCACGAGTGTGCGGCTGAGCTATGCGATGGCGATGGCGATCCAGCTGCCGGGAGCAACGGATATTAATATTTCGCCGTCGCCGGGGATGGTGAGTTACGAGCTGCAGAGCGTGGATGGCGGGCTGAGCCGGTACAAGGGGCTGCAGGAGGGTGAGACGTTTGAGGTGCCGCTGTATGACCAGCGGCCGATTGCGAACGTTGGACCGGTGACGGCGCTGGTGTCGAATGCGAATGCAACGTATCACGCGGTGACGGCGGAGGCGCAGGTGCATGGCTTGCCGTGGAATGGGTTGCGTGAGCTGGAGCTGCGCGGGAGTTATACGTATTCGCGGTCGATCGATTATGCGCCGCAGGCGTCGGCGGCGCCTTCGCTGGATGGGCAGTTCGATCCGTTTCGAAATGGCTATGACAAGGGGTTGTCGAACCAGCAGTTTCCGCAGCGGTTTGCGGGCGCGATGGTGCTTCCGCTGCATGAAAAGAAGGGGCCGAGGGCGGTGCGGCTGGTGCTGGATGGGTGGCGCGTGTCGGCGATCGCGACGGCGAGCAGCGGGGCTCCTTACAGCTACAAAGTCTTTGGGGGGACGTATTTGACGGGTGGGCGCGAGTCGATTAACGGGTCGGGGGGAGCGACGTACCTGCCGACGATCGGCCGGAATACGCTGCGGCTGGCGCCTCGGGGAAAGGTGGATCTGCGCCTGGGGCGAGAGGTGAAGCTGGGGCACGCGATGCATTTGAATGCGTTTGCCGAAGCGTTCAACTTATTTAATGCAGAGAACATTTCGAGCGTGGAGACGCGTGCGTTCCAGGTGGGGACGGCGAATACGATTGGGAACTCCACCGCAACCGGGCCCACGCCGCTGGTGTTTCAGAATGCGGCGGCGATTGCGACGGAGGGGCTGACGACGGAGGTGCCGTTTGGGACGCCGAATTCGTCGACGACGGGAACGAGCAAGGAGCGGCAACTGGAGTTGGGGGTGCGGCTGCAGTTCTGAGCGGAAATATCGGGGTGAGATAAATGCTGGCGCGGATCGGAGAGAACAGCATAGTATCTATCCACGCAGCCGAGCGGTCGACAAGTTACGGGCCCCGTGGGAGTTAGGTATGAACCTGCTGGAGTTGATCGGTCACCATGGCTATTTGGTGACATCGATTGTGGTGTTCAGCGCGTGTTGCGGTCTGCCGCTGCCCTTGTCGGTGGTGTTGTTGGCGGCGGGTGCGGCGGCACATGGCGGATCGCTGAATCTTGCCATGGTGATTTTGTGCGCATGGAGCGCAGCGCTCGCCGGCGATATGCTGATGTACCTCGGGGGCCGGTATACGGGGTGGTGGTTGCTGACAAATATCTGCAAGTTCAGCATGAACCAGGAGGCGTGCGTGTTTGGGTCGGCACACCAGTTCTACAAGCGCGGGCCGAGGGCGCTGGTGATTGCGAAGTTTGTGCCGGGATTGGCGGAGGTGTCGTCGGTGCTGGCGGGCAGCCTGAGTATGCGACCGCGCAGATTCCTGATGCTCGATGGGCTGGGGATCCTGTTGTATGTGACGAGCTGGAGCGTTGCGGGGTTTGTGTTTGCGCGGTTTCTGCGCGAGGCGATTGGATGGGTGGAGCGCGTGGGTCATTTGACGGCGGCCATGCTGGGTGGGATCGTCGTGCTGTATGTGCTGTGGGTGGTCTTAAGCCTGCTGCGCGAGAGCCGGCTTCCGAAGGTGGAGAAGATTGCGGCGAAGGACCTGCGTAAACATCTGCAGACGGCGAAGAACGATCGGCTGCTGATCATTGCGGATGTGCGCTCGCGGGGATATTACGATCCGGGCATGCAGCGGATCAAGAACTCGATTCGCGTGGACCCGGGGCGAATAAGGGAAGATCTGGAAGTTTTGCAGGAGTTCATGTTGCCGCAGCCGGACTGCGAAATCTATCTTTACTGCTCGTGCGCGCACGAGGCGACGAGCATGCGCGTGGCGCGGATGCTGCAACGGGAAAACTGTACGACCAAGGTGATTCGGGGTGGGCTGAAGGCGTGGGTGAAGGCAGGGGGGCCGGTGGAGCCGGTGCCGCACGACGATGTGGAGCACCTGCCGCGCTTCGAATAGAGCAGAGTGTAGGGGTTAGAGCGTAGAGAATAGTGAAAGACAAAGGCAAAGGCTAACGGTGAGACCAGGTGGTGAGTCTGGGTGGAGCGGAGCGCGGAAGAGGGGTACGGCGCGGCGGGCTTGGGCTGCATCCAATGGGGTAGCATCGAGGTAGACACACAAGACCCCTGGGAGTTGTTATAGATGAACCTGCTGAACGTGATTGCTCACCATGGGTACGCGGTGACATCGATCGCGCTCTTTGCCGCTTGCTGCGGTTTGCCGCTGCCGATTTCGGTGGTGCTGTTGACGGCCGGTGCGGCGGCGCATGGCGGGTCGCTCAACCTGGGAGTGGTGATCCTGTGCGCGGCCAGTTCTGCGCTGCTGGGCGACACGCTGATGTACCTGGGCGGACGCTATACAGGGTGGTGGCTGCTGACGAATATCTGCAGGTTCAGCATGAATCCCGAGATGTGCGTGTTCGCGTCGGCACGGCAGTTTTACAAGCGTGGACCGCGGGCGCTGATGTTTGCGAAGTTCATACCGGGGCTGGCGACGGTGGCGGCGATCCTGGCGGGTAGCCTGAACATGCGGTTGCGGAAGTTTCTGAGCATGGATGGGCTGGGTGTGCTGCTGTATGCGAGCGCGTGGAGCCTGTGCGGCTTCATCTTTGCGCCTTTCCTGCGCGTGGTCGTTGCAGGGGTGCAGCGCCTGGCGCATTTCACGGCGGCGACGGTGTCGGCGATTATTTTGCTGTACATTCTGTGGCTGGTGTTGAGTGC
>JBEKFF010000304.1:0-37032 GCA_050013455.1 Acidobacteriaceae bacterium
GACCCTGACCCTGACCTCGACGGGCACGTCGGCGGTCACGGTGAACTCCGCTGCTATTACGGGTGCGGGTTTCAGCATCACCGGAGGTGCTATCCCGGCGACGCTGGCTCCGAACCAGACGGTAACCCTGCAGGTGCAGTTTGATCCGACCACGGCAGGAGCTGCGACCGGAAGCCTGACCATCAGCAGCAACTCAACCACTGGCAGCCCGGCCCAGGTAGCTCTCAGTGGAACCGGCACGGGCGCCGCCAGTCCGCAGTTGACGGTAAGCGCGTCGAGTTTGAGCTTCGGCAGTGAAACGGTTAATACACCGAAGTCCCTGACCCTGACCCTGACCTCGACAGGTACGTCCGCGGTTACGGTGAACTCCGCTGCTATTACGGGTGCTGGCTTCACCATCACCGGAGGTGCGATACCGGCAACGCTCGCTCCGAACCAGACGCTGACCCTGCAGGTGCAGTTCGATCCGACCGCGGCAGGAGCTGCGACCGGAAGCCTGACCATCAGCAGCAACTCAACCACTGGCAGCCCGGCCCAGGTAGCACTTAGTGGTACCGGCACGGCTGCAGCGAATCCGCAGTTGACGGTGAGCGCGTCGAGCTTGAGCTTCGGCAGCGAAACGGTTAACACACCAAAGTCGCTGACACTGACGCTGACCTCGACCGGTACGTCCGCGGTTACGGTGAACTCTGCCGCTATTACGGGTGCTGGCTTCACCATCACCGGAGGTGCGATACCGGCAACGCTCGCCCCGAACCAGACGGTGACCCTGCAGGTGCAGTTCGATCCGACCACGGCAGGAGCTGCGACCGGAAGCCTCACCATCAATAGCAACTCGACCACGGGCGGCATCGCCACGGTCGCTCTTAGCGGTACCGGCACGGCTGCAGCGAATCCGCAGTTGACGGTGAGCGCATCGAGCCTGAGCTTCGGCAGCGACCCGGTCAATACACCGAAGTCGCTGACCCTGACCGTGACCTCAACGGGCACGTCGGCGGTTACGGTGAACTCCGTTGCCATTACGGGTGCGGGCTTCACCATCGTCGCTGGGAGCTTCCCGGTAACGCTGGCTCCGACCCAATCGTTGACCCTGCAGATCCAGTTCGATCCGACCACGGCAGGAGCTGCAACCGGAAGCCTCACCATCAATAGCAATTCGACGACGGGCGGCATCGCCACCGTAGCTCTCACTGGTACCGGCACGGGCACGGCGACTCCGCAGTTGACGGTAAGCGCGTCGAGCCTGAGCTTCGGCAGCGACCCGGTCAACACACCGGTGTTCCTGACCCTGACCCTGACCTCGTCGGGTACGTCGGCGGTCACGGTGAACTCCGCTGTCGTCACGGGTACGGGCTTCACCCTCACCGGAGGTGTGTTGCCGGCTACGTTAGCCCCGACCCAGACGTTGACCCTGCAGGTGGAGTTCGATCCGACCACGGCAGGCGCCGCGACCGGAAGCCTCACGATCAATAGCAACTCGACCACGGGCGGCGTCGCCACGGTAGCTCTCAGCGGCACCGGCACACCGATCGCCTATTCGGTCGATCTCAGTTGGACCGCACCCGCGAGCTCACCCGTTCCGGTGGTCGGATACAACATCTATCGGGCCGTAAGTGGTGGAACTTTTGCGTTGCTGAACACGTCGGTGGAGGTGTCGACTGCCTATGTGGATAGCAGTGTCGTGGATGGCACTACCTACAACTACATCGTGGAAAGCGTCGACTCCAGCGGTGGAGAAAGCATCGCGTCGAACGAGATCACTGTGGCCATTCCGTAGAGACATGGAGCCCATTCTTTGGATTGGTAGGCGGGCAGTTCGTCGGTTAGATAACGTGTCTTAATATCTCGCCGTGCTCGGTGTTCCATGGCGTGGTTAGTTCCAAGGAACGCGCCCTAAGGTCTCTTCCGTAGCAAGTTCGGATTCGGACCTTGGGGCGCCGAATCCACCGCTCGAAATGATGGATGGGCGAGCTTGCCAGGACGAAAAGCGGCATGTCAGCTGGCGGTCGGAACCGAATCCCTCTGAGCGGAAGCAGCCTTATGGTTGGCGGCATCGCAGCAGTCCAGTTTGCCGCAAGCAAATCCTTTCTATCGTAACGGCGCTCTATGGAGCTCTCAGCATGGCGAGCGCCTCAGCGCAGTCGCACGCCTTCGCAGCGGTGGCGATCAAGTCCACCCGCAAGCTCTATTCATCGTCCAGAGACAGATATTGGTCGTCAGGCCCTCGGGAGCTTTCAAAGGCCGGAGGTACTCACCGGAAAGGTATGCAAGTCCGTGCAACTATGTATGCAAGGTATGCAAGTCCTTGCCATCCTGGGGCCGAGTGCACAACGCCTGATTATTCTGAGAGTGCGAATTTCAAAGAAAATCAGCAATAAATGGTATGTTCTGACTTTTTTTGCCGGTTGCCCGCAGGAGGGCCATGATCGTGCAGTCCTATCGGTCAATAGATCCGTAAATGTTCGAAATCTGAGACTGAGAATAAAAAACGAGGGCTGTAGCCCACAGGGCGAAGCTATGCCATCCTGTCGGGTTGCCTGAGATTCTGCCCTCTTAATACGGGGAGATGAAGAAAAATGCTGACTTCGCAGGGTATTGATGTCGGAATGGATGAGTCTTCGGACTGGTGGGCGCTTTACACCCGCCACCAGCACGAAAAGACGGTGGCGACAATGCTGTCGGCAAAGGGCTTCGAGGTGTTTCTGCCGCTCTATGAGTCAACACGGCGTTGGAAAGACAGAAGCAAGATGATTACGCTGCCGCTTTTCCCCTGCTATGTATTCCTCCGGGGAGGGCTGAATCGCCGATTGCAGGTTGTGACGACACCTGGAGTTCACATGGTTCTACTCCGCGGCGAACGCGTCGCGGTCATCCCGGAAGCTGAGATTCAAGCGATTCGCAGAGCTGTTGAAGGGCCCTTTCGCGTAGAACCACATCCCTTTCTGAAGTGCGGAGAGCGGGTTCGCGTCATCCGGGGCTCACTTGAAGGCGTCGAAGGGATTCTGGTCCGCAAGAAGAATCTGTACCGCCTGGTCCTTTCTGTGGAGATGATGGCGCAGTCCGTTGCAATGGAGATTGACGCCACCGATGTGGAACCCCTGACAGCGCGAGACTGCGCAAACGTGTACACGCTCCCTCGACCTGCAGGAGTTGGACGATTTGATGAAACGTTACTTCAGGGTGGCTACTAAATAATCACTGTTCGAGATGCGCCGATCAGGTTGAATTAAGGTCACCAAAACAACGGCTTTATCACGCCGAGCAGTGTACTCAGCATGCGCCTTCGCCAATTCATATCTCGTATCGCGGCCTCCGGTTCTGACTCGGTCAGATCCTCGACAGGAGTCGTTGTGAAAAGCAACGTAGCTCATCTAATCGGATTGGGTTTCCTGTGCAGTGTTCTTTCCGGTTCTCTATTGAGCCAGGTCTCGGCCCCAAATCAGGCGAGTCGCGGATTGCCGGCAGCCGCCCTGGCGGCTCCGTCCACGCGGGCACAGGCACCATCTGGCAGCCAGACACATGACCAAAGCTTCGTCATAGGGAATGATGACGTACTCGCGATCAATGTGTGGAAGGAACCTGACCTCTCTCGGTCGACTCAGGTGCGATCCGATGGAAAAATTTCGGTGCCACTGCTAGGTGAAGTTCAGGCAGCCGGGCGAACACCCTTGCAACTCGAGCAGGACATCACTGCCAAACTCCGTGACTACATCACAAAACCGGAAGTTACGATAATAGTCGAGCAGATTAACAGCGAGAAATTCAACGTCCTTGGGCAGGTGGTGAAGCCGGGTTCTTACTCACTTGCACTTGCGCCAACTGTTGTGGACGCAATTGCCATTGCCGGCGGAACCCGCGATTTTGCAAAGCAGAAAGCCATCTATATCCTTCGACAGAATGTTGGTGGCGGCGAGTCCCGCATTGCCTTCAATTACAAGGATTTCATCAAGGGCAATACTTTGCAGCAGAACATCAAGCTTCAGCCACACGACACCGTCGTCGTACCTTGAAGGCGGCCATGCTTCTACGTGTTTGTCTGAGTCTTGTACTGCTCGGGGCCGCGCCGATATGGTCTCAGGCCATACCAGGTGAGGAACCTCGAATGCTGACACCTCCGCCTGTAAGCAGTGAAGCCTATCCGACGATGATCGGGTCCGAAATGCGTTCGAACTATCTCACCGGCGGGCTGATCTTCAATACCGCATACAACGATAACGTCCCCGGAGGTGAAGGTACAACTCCCGATCACGACATTACTTACTCGATTTGGCCTACGATTAGGCTCAACCTAACGACACCTCGGCAACAGCTGACACTGACTTATGCTCCCGGCTTCACGTTTTATCAGCACACCACTGCTCTTAATGCAGCGGATCAGAACGCAACCTTCAATTTTCAATACCGTCTAAGCGAACACACTACCATCAGCCTAAACGACTCCTTTCAACAGAGCTCGAATGTATTCAGCCAGCCCAATTCTCTCTCCGGGGTGGCTATATCGGGCTCATCGCAGTCGGCTCCAATTGGAGTTCTCGCACCTTATGCCGACCGGCTCAGCAATGCCGCGAACGTGGGACTAAGTTATCAATTCAGTGAGAATGGCATGATGGGCGTAGGCGGTGTTGCTACTCAGAGTAATTATCCCAATCCGGCCGAAGCCTCCGGCCTCTATGATTCGAACTCGCTCGGAGGCTCGGCCTTCTACAATCAACGTTTGTCCAGTACGCAGTACGTCGGCCTTATCTATCAGTACTTGAACGGTCAGAGCAATCCAGCGGATGCGCAGGCCAATCCGGCGAACTCGTCGATCGAGGTGCAGACGCATACCCTGTTGCCTTTTTATACGATCTATTTCAACCCAACGTTTTCTTTGTCCTTATCAGGCGGTCCGCAGTACATTGACGCCGTCCAGTCTCTCTCGCCATCTGTCAGCGCATGGAAGCCCTCCGCGGCGGCAAGCGTTGGTTGGCAAACGAGAAGTACCAATCTTGTAGCCAGTTACTCTCGAACCGTTACCGGGGGAGTGGGCTTGCCTGGAGCGTTTGATTCAAACAGCGCAAATGCATCGGTGCGCTGGCAGATAACCCGGGCCTGGATCGTAGAGTGCGGGCCGAGCTACGCGATTAATAAGAACATTACCCCGCTCTTCTCCCCATACAGCCCGGGAGGGCACACGATTTCCGGAGCGGCCTCGTTGGAGTACTCGATGAGAGATCATTTCAAAGCGGGATTTGGATATGTCTTTCTGCACCAGAGTTACGGTGGCATTGCGGTCATATCCAACGATCCTGATAGCAATCGCGAATTCGTCTCCGTCTCCTATCAGTTCACCCGGGCACTTGGAAGATGATTATGGAAGAGATTCTCGAGGAACAACAGTCCGAAGGGCTCGACATCCAGCGCTACCTGCAGGTTGTCAGGCGCCGCCATATCCATTTCCTGGTACCGCTATTTTGGGGGTGGCTCCTGGTATGGGGAGCTAGCTGGGTATTACCGGCACGCTACAAATCCAGCACGCTGATCCTGGTGGAGCAGCCCACGATGCCGAAAAATTATGTCGAGTCGAACGTTAGCGACGACTTGCAAAACAGACTTCAAAGCATCACGCAACAGATTCTTAGTCGCACGCGCCTTCTACTGATTATTGATAGGTTGCATCTCTATGGTGATAGTCGACGTCACCTCACACCGGATGAAAAAGTCGAGTTAATGCGTAAAGACATTGACATCGTGCTTGTGCGTGACGCTCGCGACGACCAGATCACAGCATTCAAAATCAGCTATTCGGCTCGTGATGCTCATGTCGCACAGCAGGTTACCAGCGAACTGACGAGCCTCTTCATTAACGACAATTTGAAAGTACGACAGCAACAGTCCGAAGACACAACCAAGTTTATCGAGAGCCAGTTGGAGAATGCGCGCGCGAGCCTGGCCGACCAGGAAGCAAAGGTTCGAGAGTTCAAAGGGAAGCACGAAGGTGGATTGCCTTCTCAGGAAGCGAGTAACCTTCAAATCCTCAGCGGTCTTCAGTCGCAACTGCAGAACGAACAGGATACCCTCAACACGGCGAGACAGCAGCGAGTCTATCTCCAGACATTGATAGAGCAATACCGAACTCTCCATTCGACCTCCGGAACTGTCGACGCCACGCCAACGAGTGATCAGGATATCGAGCGACTCAAGTCGAAGCTGGCAGACCTTCGGTCCCGGTACACCGAGCATTATCCGGAAGTCGAGGCTCTGAAAGACGAGATTGCCAAGGCCGAAAAAGCGAGGGATGCCAGCAATGCTGAGCCGAAGACAAGAGGCAACGGCGTCAGACAATCTGATGTAGCTGATGTTTCACACAATTCGGCATCCCTGCAACTGCAAGGTCAGTTGCAAGCCAACCAGGTGGAAATTGCGAATCGCGAGCGATCAATTACTGAACTGAAGGGGCGGGTCAATGACTACCAGAATCGACTAAACACTGAGCCTGAGAGCGAGGAGCAACTGGCAGATTTGACCCGCGGCTACGATCAATCGAAGGTCAACTACGACGATCTGCTAAAGAAGCAAAATGAATCAGAGATGGCGACCAGCATGGAACATATGCAGCAAGGTGAGCGGTTCAGCATTCTTGATCCTCCCAGCTTACCGCTGAAGCCAGATTTTCCTAATCGCCTCAAATTCTGTGGGATCGGGCTGGGACTCGGCCTAGCGTTGGGCTTTGCTGTAGCGGGTGGATTTGAATATATGGATGATCGTCTGCACAGCGAAAAAGAAATAAAGCTTCTGCTTCCCATGGCGATCCTGTCGGAAATTCCGGCGATCGTGAGTCCGTCGGATGAACGACGCAGTAAGAAGAAAATGGTGTTGGGATGGACCATGGCTGCATTAGCTGGCACCACCATTCTGGCCGGTTCTGTGGTCAGCTACCTACACGATTAGGCCCAATTCTCTATGTACAAAGCATTCTTCAATCTTACGGCTAATCCGTTTGAACTAGCACCGAATCCCACTTGCTTTGTCCCGACTACACGGCATAGCGAGGCGCTGACCGCGCTCTATTATGGCGTTCGCCGGCACAAGGGATTCATCGTGTTGACGGGAGAGGTTGGTACCGGTAAGACGTTGCTGCTTCGGTGTTTGCTCAGGCTGCTGAAGGAGAGCAAAGACGTTGCATACGCATATCTATACAACGGAAGGCTGTCTCCCACCGAGTTCCTGCAGTACATTGTCTCCGACTTTGGGCTCCCCATTTCGGGTAAGAATAAAAGCGATTTATTGTTCGACCTGGGTCAGTTTCTAGTCTCGCGGGGTTCCAAAAAAATGACAACGGTACTCATCGTAGATGAGGCGCATCTCTTGTCCGCGGACATACTTGAGGAGGTCCGTCTGCTATCGAACCTTGAGACGGACGACGATAAATTGCTCCAGATTGTATTGGTGGGACAGCCCGAGCTCGACGAGAAACTGGACTCCGTCGGGCTTCGACAACTCAAACAGAGAATTGCAGTTCGTACGCATCTTGGTTCGCTGGATGCCGACGAGACGAAGCGATACATCGAGCAGCGATTGCAGATTGCTGGAGCAGATTCCCGCCCTGACCCGCTGTTTTCCGCTCAAACCATTTCGGCAGTGTTTCGTCATTCGAAAGGCTTGCCGCGCCTGATCAATACGATTTGCGACAATGCCCTCATGACGGCCTACGCGAGAGGCTTGCAAAGTATTACTCCGGAAGTCATAGAAGATGTGGCGAAGGAGTTTCGCCTCGACATGGCTTGTCCGCCTCAGACTGTAGTAAACGCGTCTACCAATCAGTTGGATATCCAGCGAATCACAAACTTGCTGCTTGACCTGAACGCAGTCCTGCGAAGACCGATCGTAAGCGATCCGGATATGGGCGCGTCTGTAGCCATTGAAGTGAGCAAACATGAGCCATATATTTGACGCGCTACGAAGATCGGAAGCCGAAAGCTCCGGCATTGATTTGGCGGCGCTGCCAGGCACGACTGCACTGCTACAGCAAGCCGAACGTCGAGCAGCTTCGAAATGGGAAGCGGCAGTTCTTTCCGAGCAGTCGAATGCGGCGAACGACGCGGACTTCGGCACGCCATTCGGCATGGGAGAATCGCAGCCATTCGAGAAAGAACTTGAGCAGGTCGTAGCAGAGCTTTCGCAACCGGCTGAACGCTTCGATCCGTTCAGTCAATTCAAGTCCCTGCCAGTGTCCCTTGATCCTCAGAGTCGGCTCCTTTGCCTCACGGATAGCGGTAGCCCAACAGCGGAAGCGTTCCGACTTTTAGGGGTGCGATTGCGGCATCTCCGTCGGCATAGGCCGCTCAAGGCTGTGCTCATCACGAGCACAATTCCCGAAGAGGGCAAGAGCCTTGTCTCTGCCAACCTGGCCTGCACTCTCGCTGCAGGCAGTCATGAAAGAACATTGCTCTTGGAAGGCGATCTGCGACGCCCGTCTTTATCCCAGAAGTTCGGGCTCGGAGGAAATCCTGGTCTCTGTGAATGCCTAAAGGGCGAGCGCAGTCTGGCGAGCAGCATCTACCAGCTCGGAGGTCTAAACCTCTGGATTCTTCCGGCGGGCAGCACGCCGAGCAATGCGCAGGAGCTTCTGCAGCCCGGAAAACTTTCTGCGCTGATGAACGAATCGGCCGCGTGGTTTGATTGGATCATTATCGATTCACCTCCCGTGCTGCCTTTGGCTGACACAAGTGTTTGGATGCGATTGGCCGACGGAATCCTTCTAGTTACTCGTCAAGGAACTACACAAAAGCGGGCGTTGCTGAGAGGTCTCGAAGCGCTAGAGCATAAAAAACTAATTGGCGGGTTAGTGAATGGTTCCGAAAGCGCGGCCAACAGCAACTACTACTACTACAACTCTGCGGTCGTTTCGCGACCACGGGACGCCGTAGCAAAATGATCGACTTCGATTGCGAGCCTATCTCCTAATCCTCCGATATCCGAAGTTGTTGGCTGTAGGTCCCTGCTCACGCCATCAATCGCAATTAGATATTTACTCTTGATTCAGAAAATAATACGGTACACAAGTTCGTCATGAAGCGTCATTCATAGTGGACATTGAAAAAGTGCAGTGACCGTCCCGAAAGGAGTAAGTTGTGACTATGTTACGCGTGGAGAAAGTTCTAAAATCCGCTGATCCTTTACTCGAGTGGTTAGACACTAAAACACGCGAGATACTGAATGAAGAGATCTTTAGGCGCACGATCGCGGTAGAGCGCAAAAGAACGGAGCGTTCCAGAGAACCCTTCCTGCTCATGCTGCTGGAGCCAGGCAATCGTCAGGTTTCGGAAAAGAACGGTAAGGCTCTCGACAATATACTGTCTGTCCTCGTGCTTTCCATCAGGGAGACTGACGTAATCGGTTGGTACAAAGACCGGTCAGTTGTTGGCGTGATGTTTACAGGGCTCACGAGCGACGACAAGAACTCTATCCTGAGCGCGATCCTAAGCAGGATAAGCACCACGCTGCGAAATAAGTTGACGCCAGACCAATTCAATCAAGTAAGCATTTCATTTCACTTTTTTCCTGACGACTGGGATCATGACACTCCTGGGCGTCCAAGCAATCCGGCATTGTATCCCGATCTCTTGAGCTCGGATAAAGGACAATATTCCCTATTGCGCATTAAGCAAGTCATCGATATTGTAGGCAGCACACTGCTGCTTATCCTTTGCACTCCGCTGTTTTTGATCATAGCGCTGACGATCAAACTGTCATCCAAAGGCCCTGTCCTCTTTCGACAACCGCGGGTTGGACAGTACGGTCAAAGCTTTACCTTCCTGAAATTCCGGTCGATGCATATCGACAATGATGATAGCGTGCACAAGGAGTATGCAACGAGATTAATAGCCGGCGAGGCGGACGGTAAACAGTCGAATGGGAATGGTGAGCGCGTATTCAAGCTTACAAACGATACGAGGGTTACGCGAGTGGGGAAGTTTTTGCGCAGAACCAGCTTGGATGAACTGCCGCAGTTGGTGAACGTTTTGAGAGGAGATATGTCACTTGTTGGCCCCCGGCCAGCACTTCCATACGAAGTGGCCGCCTATCAAACCTGGCACCGTCGTCGGGTATTACAAGTCAAGCCCGGCATCACTGGGTTGTGGCAGGTTACTTGCAGAAGCACCGTTAAATTTGACGAAATGGTCCGGCTGGATCTGAGATACGCCACGTCATGGTCTCCATTGCTCGATTTTAAGATTCTCATGCGTACTCCCCGAGCAGTGATCTGGGGCGAAGGCGCCTATTGAGCATAGCGGTGCCGCCTATCGTTCGGCCGATGCTTCGATCGTTTCTCTCCATGCCGGACGCGTCCTTCCTTTGATATACAGTCCTTGGAATAGGATTCTCAAGCTGATTGCCAGTTACCTTACAGCAGCTGCGTCACCTATGCAAGTTATTGCTACTAGTATGCAATGCTCTAACCTCTCAACCACTGCAAGCGGAAAAACGTTCGCTTCCCAAAGCGCTAGCTACCTACAAAGCTCACAATAAAAGCTGTTAACGGGACCCTGCAGGTTCCGGAAGAGTATGGCCATCATCGTGCAAGCTTACTGCTTGTATATCGACAAGCCAGTCGAATTCTGAGAAGCAAAGAAGAGATGAGGGCTGTAGGCCACAGGGCGAAGCTACGTCTTTCCGGCTGAATGCCGGCGATACTACCGAACCTGAGGAAGAGAGTGGAGCGTGACGCAGACATCGCAAAGGCCACTTCGCTCAAGCTGAACACGCCTTTTCTGGGACACACATTCCCCTTAATCAATAGCTTCGGAGAGCGGTGAAAGTATCATGAAATTCGGTGTAATCGGCTATGGCTACTGGGGACCAAACGTTGTGAGGAACCTTGCGAGCCTAGAAGGCTCCCAGGTACTCGCGATCGCCGAGATGAGTCCAAATGCGCGAGCGCGCGCACGGAAAGCTCATCCGGGAATAAATGTGACTGCCGACGCCTCGGACGTATTCCTGTCTACGGAAATAGACGCCGTCGCTGTCGTCACACCTGTCTGGACACACTACGAGCTAGCAAAAGCTGCGTTGCTGAACGGTAAACATGTATTCGTCGAAAAACCATTTACCAGCAATGCCGCGCAAGCGGAGGAGTTGATCAACCTCGCCCACAAGAAGAATCTCAAGATCATGGTGGACCATACGTTTTTGTTCACCGGAGCGGTGAAGAAAATATGGAAGCTACTAGAAGAAGGGACCCTTGGAAAGCTCTATTATTACGACGCTACTCGCGTCAATCTAGGACTTTTCCAGCACGATATCAATGTTCTGTGGGACCTTGCGCCGCATGATCTTTCGATCATGGACTACCTCATCAAAGCCAGTCCCGAGGCCATTGTTGCGACCGGGCAGAAACATCTGAATGGCCACGAAGACGTGGCATATATGACACTCTATTTCCCTGAGAAGGTGATAGCACACATCAATGTCAACTGGCTATCCCCTGTAAAAGTTAGGACTACTCTCATCGGCGGAGAGAGGCGAATGCTGGTCTGGAATGATCTAGAAGCCGACGAAAAGGTGAAGGTATACGACAAGGGGGTGGATATCTCCAGCCGCGAAGGCGTCTACGAATTGTTGGTGAACTATCGGTCAGGCGATATGTGGGCTCCGCAACTGGAACAAGGGGAGGCCCTGCGTCAGGAGCTGTCCTACTTCGTTGATTGTATTTCAAATGGCCAAGAACCGCTCAACAACGGATGTGCAGGACTTCGGGTAGTCAAGATGCTGGAAGCGGCGAGCGAGTCACTCAGCAAGCGAGGAGCTTTGGTCTATCTATGAACTCCTATAACTGCATCTCGGACGATGTCAAGCTTGGGACGAACGTTCGCCTATCGAAATTTATCAATCTGTACGGATGCGAGATTGGGGACGAGACGAAGATCGGCGCATTCGTGGAAATTCAAAAAAATGCCATCGTCGGAAAATTCTGCAAAATCTCCAGCCATACCTTTATCTGTGAAGGCGTTCTTATCGAGGACAACGTCTTCATCGGGCATGGAGTGTCCTTTATTAATGACAGCTATCCGCGCGCAGCAACTCTCGAAGGAATTCTGCAAACCGAAACGGATTGGAAGGTCGAACCTACGATCATAAAGAAGGGCGCGTCCATTGGCTCGGGCGCCACCATCCTCTCCAATATCAGCATTGGCGAGAATGCGATTGTGGGGGCTGGCAGTGTCGTCACTAAAGACGTCCCACCCGATGCTATCGTGGCAGGCAATCCCGCCAAGCTTCTGCGTCACATTGAACTCACTACAAGAGGGTAACGATGAATATTGCTAGTAGCATTCCCTTCCTTGATCTGGTGACTCCGAATGTTGAGTTCGAGCAGGAACTCACAGGAGTATTTCGTCAGGCTCTGCACACGGCTGGATTCGTTGGCGGACCCGTAGTGGAGGAATTTGAGAGGGCTTTTGCAACCTATTGTGATGCGAGCCACTCCATTGCCGTTAGTAGCGGAACCGATGCGTTACGCTTCGCCATAATGGCTTGTGGAGTAAAGCCCGGCGACGTGGTACTGACCGTGCCGCATACGTTCATTGCGACAACGGAAGCCATCTCACAGGCGGGGGCCATAGCAGAATTTGTCGACATCGACGAGCGCACTTACAACCTGTCAGTGGAAATGTTGCAGCAGTTCCTGGAAACGCATTGCACCTTAGATAAAGCTGGGAAGCTCATCAGCCTGCGGAGTGGCCGCCCGGTAACCGCAATTGTGCCTGTGCATCTCTACGGCCAAATGGCCGATATGGATTCGATTCTAAGTTTGGCCAGCCAGTACAATCTCATCGTGATTGAGGATGCTTGCCAGGCGCACGGCGCGGAATACTTCTCGAGGAAGCACAATCGCTGGATGAAGGCAGGGTCTATGGGGAGGGCGGCTGCGTTCAGCTTCTATCCAGGAAAAAACCTTGGAGCATGTGGAGAGGGCGGGGCCGTAACCACGAATGATGCCAATCTGGCTGAAAAGATCAAAATGTTGCGTGATCACGGCCAGGTAAAAAAGTATTATCACGACGTAGAAGGCTACAACGGACGGTTGGACACGATACAAGCCGGACTTCTGCACGCGAAGCTTGCTCATCTTACAAAGTGGAACTTGCAGCGTCGCGAACGTGCGGACGAATACAACTGTCTGTTGGCAACCAATGAGTCCGTTGGCTGTCCTTACGAACCTTCCTGGTCTCGCGCTGTATATCACTTGTATGTTATTCGAATCGACGATCGCGAAGGTCTTATGCGGCATTTGGGGAGGGCCGGCATTGGTTCGGGAATTCACTACCCAGTTCCGCTGCATTTGCAGAAAGCGTACGCCCCGCTGAAATATTGCTTGGGGGATTTCCCCGCGGCGGAACGCGCTTCTGTCGAAATCCTCTCCCTGCCAATGTTCCCGCATATCACGGCACCACAGCAAGCCAGGGTGGCCGACGAGATTCTGGCCTTTACGTCCAAGTCGCGTCGTAAACAACCGGAAAGTGATGAGGGCTTGGTGATATCAACGGAGAGGGTTGCATGAGATAGTGTCTCTTTCCCGGAGAGGATGGGAGGCCGTGGGCGGCTAAGATTAGATCGCTAATGTCCTGGAAATAATAAGCCAGCTCAGGAATTTGAAGGTATTGTCATCAAGGTTGGCATATCTGCTGACCCCGGCGGAAATGGACCATAAGTCGTGAAGAAAAGAATCGCTACTGGAGTCTGCATCGTCGTCGAGAACCTACCGGTACCTCTTGATAGGCGCGTATGGAAAGAGGCATGTGCACTACGCGATGAAGGATATCGCGTATCAGTCATCTGTCCCAAAGGAAAGGGCTTCTCAGCAGAATACGAGGCTCTTGATGGAATTGATATCTACCGCCATCGTGTATGGGAGGCTTCAGGCAAAGCCGGGTATATTTTGGAGTATAGCGCCGCTTTGGCAGCCGAATTGTTTTTAGTATTGAAGGTCTTTGCGCGTACTAGGTTTCGGATCCTGCAGGCATGTAATCCCCCCGATACAATTTTCCTAATAGGACTGCTCCTGAAACCTCTCGGTGTCCGATTTATCTTCGACCAACACGACCTTGGTCCGGAACTCTTCGAGGCAAAGTTCGGCAAAAGCAGTGGCCTACTTTATAAGCTTGTTCGATTGTTGGAGTTGTGTTCTTACCGCGTGGCGAGCACATGCATAGTGACAAATGAATCCTTTAAGGACATTGCCATCGCCCGAGGGGGAAAGTGCCCGGAAAGTATTTTCGTCGTACAGAACTGTCCTGACATGGCGACATTCCGTCGCTCCGAGCTTCGAGAGGGCAACAGGTTCGGCAGATCGTTCCTTGTAGTCTATGTGGGCTTCATGGGGACGCAAGACGGGCTAGATTTGCTACTTGATTCTATTGAACACATTGTAAAAAACGAGAATCGGCAAGATACACAGTTTCTTCTCGTCGGGGGAGGACCAGTGCTCTCCGACTTGCAGGAGGTGATTGCTAAGAAAAGTTTGGGAGACTTTGTGACTCTTACTGGTCAAGTGTCCCATGACGAAGTGATTACCTATCTCTCTCACGCAGACGTGGGAGTGGCGCCCGACCCCAAAAATGCGATGAATGATAACTCGTCGATGATCAAGATTTTTGAATACATGGCGTTCGGAGTGCCGGTTGTCCTCTTCGACCTGAAGGAAGGACGGCGCACAGCGGGTCCCGCAGCGCTTTACGCTGTTCCAAACGACCCCGTCGAATTCGCCCACCAAATCTCCATGTTGCTCAATTCTAGAGAACTCCGTGAAGAACTTGGTGAATGTGGCCGAAGACGAATTGAAGAGAGACTGAACTGGAACACAGAGAAAGCGTCACTGATTCGAGCGTATGAAACTGCGCTCAACTCTGACTCCGTCTTGAGTGGGGCAGGGAGCTGATAATGCCTACTATCGGTTTCCGTATCCACCTGTTCACTCATAACTCACGAGCAGAACCGGCTGCAGAATTGTGGAATGTGAATGAAGGTACGATAGATGCCGGTCCAGAGAAATATTGCCGGATCGGAAATCGGCATACACGTTACATATGGGCCATTCTGTTCCTGATCCTGACATTTTCTGTGAGGTGCTACTCGGCAGAGATCATCTTGGTGCATTCAGCCGGCACCCCATCCGCGGAGCAGCACGAACTCGAACTCGCCACACAGTTTTATGGATTGGATCTTAAGATTGTCACAGCCGGACCCGATCAAACCGCACTGACGCGTGGAGCCATTTGGCGGGACACGATTGTGGCAGTTGCAATTGAAGCGAATACGCTAGCCAAAGTCAATCAGAAGGCATTGTTGCAGGCCCTTCGTCGAGGTAGAGAGGGCAGTGTGCCACTGCTGATTCTTGGGGTGACCCCGGAGACTGACCAGACTCTCTTAAGGAAATGGTCAGGCGGTGTCGCAAGCGGGGCCGGAACTGTAAATAGCTCATCGGGTCTGCGCTACGTAGTTGGTAATGAGTCAGTTGTAACCCAACAACTAACCGGCTTCCAATTCCCCTTCCCAGGGGACAAGAGTATCTATTTTCACTTGGAGAATCAAAGCAACGCTCAAGTGATCATGGCGGTCCGAAAGGGTCGTCAATCCTTTCCGATCTTCATTGAGACGAATGTCCATGGACAAAAAGTTTTCCTGCTTTCCAACACGCCTCTCTCAGTCGATAATGCAGCCGACTGGCACGCCGATGATACAGAAGACGCGTTTGAGAAAATTGCCCCAGTGATTGTGTTCACAAAATATTGTGCTGGCGAACGAGGTTGGCACGCTCTCCATCATTACGCAAACCTGACAATCGATGATCCATGGCTACGCGAGCCTTACGGAAACCTCAGATTTGAGGGTCTTCTGGAGGAGATGGAGAAACACAATTTTCACACGACCGTCGCTTTTGTACCCTGGAATTATGATCGGAGCGAAGCTAACGTTGTCTCGCTCTTTCGGCGCCATCCCGATAGGTTCTCAATATGCATTCATGGAGATGACCACGCGCATAAAGAGTTTACAGACTATGTAAGCAGGCCTCTGAACCTTCAAGTGTCCGCTCTTAGGCAATCCGTGGCGAGAATGGAGAAATTCCACGCACTTACAGGAATCTCTTACGATAGAGTGATGGTATTTCCTCACAGCATCGCACCAGAACACACACTCGAGGCACTGAAAGCCAATGGCTATCTCGCCACAATAAATTCGCAAAATGTCCCCATGGACTCGGTCAGACCCGCGGGCCTCCTGTTTGCCATGCGACCTACCACGCTTTCGTTTGGCGGTTTTCTAAGTATCATTCGATATCCGGTGGTAGAGCCCACCCCTGGCTATCGCGTAGCGATCGAAGATTTCCTTGACAACCCTTTATTTTATTACGCTCATCAAGACCTCTTCGCTAAGGGCATTGACGCATTTGACGGATTGGCAGACGAGGTTAACACGATTGAGCCGGATACTAACTGGCGCAGCGTTGGCGACATAGTGAAGCATCTGTACTTGTTGAGGCTGAGAGGGGACTTAAACTATGATGTGCTTGCGTTGTCGAGCAGCTTCCTGCTGGATAATACCTTCGGGCGCGATGTGGTCTTTCATATCAAGAGAGCAGAATCCGGTTCAACACCCATTACCTCAGTGAGTGTGGATGGTCGACCTATTTCCTTTCAACTACACGAGGGCTATCTGGACCTCCACCTGCTCGTTCCTGCGGGTGAAACTCGTAGCATTGTGATCCAGTATAAGAATGCGACCGACTTCGCCTCGATCAACACTTCGAAAAGGTCTCTTTACGTCTATGCTCTCCGAAATATATCCGATTTCCGAGACATCACGTTATCAAGAGTCCAAGTAGGACGAGCATTTACCACGTTGTATTACACCCATAGGGTGACTGCGGAGTTGCTAATTCTGGGCGCGTGCGGATTGATGGTGTTCTGCACAGTGGGAGTTTGGAGGCTGGCTGTGATAATGCGAAGAAAGAACAATGTTCGGGTCACCCGCGGGCGTCTCCCTGAGCGACATGCTCAAGAGTGGGGGCAATGATTGGCCAGTCCTCCAAATGATATTGCTCTTACACGAAAATACACTTCCCAAATAACCCATTTGGTTCGAATTTACTTCGCTGCGAAATGGCCTGCCAATGCTCTTCTTGCCTTTGGGATGTATTTCAGGTGACCCATTTGCTTTCTGAAGAAAGCCGTTGAAAAAGTTTTTCGATACGTTCTCACTAGGCTCCGCCATGAAAATATGACAATTTGCCAAATATGAGTGAGTTTGATGGCGACCTCAAGCGTTGGCTGAACAGCAAAGTAACAGCATGGTTTTCCAAGTAACTCTTTAAGAAAAGTGACCGTGCCTTCTCGCGGGATGCCCATTATGACGACCAAGTTGACGAGTTATGTGGTGATTACGCCTGTGAGGGACGAGGAGCAGCACCTCAAGTCAACGATCGAGAGCATGGTTCAACAGACCGTGTTGCCGAAACAATGGGTGATCGTTGACGACGGCTCGAAAGATGGCACAGGAAATGTCATCGACGATTATGCCAAGCTGCACCCATGGATAAGAGCCGTACACCGCCAGGACCGTGGTTTTCGCAAGGCCGGTGGCGGCGTCGTGGACGCGTTCAATGACGGATGTCGCGTGTTGACTTGTAACGATTGGGACTTCATCGTTAAATTCGATGGCGATCTTAGCTTTGACGCTAATTATTTTGAGAGGTGTTTGGACGAGTTCCACTGTGACAGCAGCCTGGGCGTTGGCGGTGGGGTGATCTGTTATGTCGCCGCAGGTGAGAAAAGCTTCGAAAAAGCACCAGCGTTCCATGTTAGAGGAGCCACGAAGATCTACCGTAAGGCCTGTTGGAACACCATAGGCGGACTGTTGCCCGTGCCGGGCTGGGACACGATAGATGAGGTGAAAGCCAACAGCTGCGGCTGGACCACAAGAAGTTTTCCGAATCTGCACCTTGTTCACCAACGGGATACAGGTGCGGCGGACGGGCTCTGGCCAACACTTGTCAAGTACGGTCGTGCCAACTACATCTGCGGGTACCATCCTCTCTTCATGATTGGAAAGTGCCTAAAGCGCCTAGCTCAAAGACCTTACTTCATTGGCTCCGTTGGACTCGTGTACGGATTCCTCTCCGGATATCTGATGAAAGTGTCACAGGTCGATGACCCTAGTGTCATTCGATATCTTCGCCGGCAACAAATGAGGCGAATATTTGGGAGAGAAACGATGTGGAGATAGAGGAAGTTTCTCCATGAGCCTCCCGAATTGCACGGATTCGTCAATAGGGCCGGCTAACACAACGTCCTCCCTTGGCGGCCTAGTTTCTCTTTGCAGACTTAAATATCCCAGGGCAATGTCCTATGACCTCGAAAACCGAACGAGTAAGATTGCTGTTTGAGAGTCCAGAGAAGTATCTCGACCCGAGACAGTATGACATTAGAATTCGTGTTGAGACGGTGCAACAGTTCACCGACGCATTGAGTATTGAAAGTGTATTGGATATTGGTTGCGGGGATGGATCGATCTCTTTACCCCTGTTACCTCGCTGCAAGAGGCTTACGCTGCTGGATCTTTCGACAAACATGCTCGATCTTGCATGTAAGCGAATCCCACCCAGCCGCCTAGACGACGTTGAACGGATCTGCCTGGACTTTATGAATGCCAGCTTTGAGCCTCAGTCATTTGATCTGATCTTTTGTATTGGCGTTCTTGCGCACGTGGACTCTCCATCTGCCGTTATTGAAAAGGTGGCTCGGCTTGCAAAACCCGGCGCCTGGATAATTCTAGAGTTCACCGATAGTTTTCATTTTTGGGGCGTGCCAGTCGTTCTGTACCAAAAAGCATTGACGCTGCTTCGACCTGAACCGTACAAGCTGAATCGTCTAAAGAGACAACAGGTCCTGGGCCTGTGTCGAGATAATGGCCTCGGGGTGTCAGGAGTGTACCGATATGGGTTGCCACCTCTCGGCTCCCATAAACTTTTTAGTCAAAAAGGGATGTATAGCTTGACTCGGCATCTGTTCGGCACGTCTGACCGAAACAGAAGGAGTTGGATGGGGAACCAGTTTCTTTATCGCCTCCAGAAGCTTTAGCTAGTCCCGTCAACCACGTGAGGTCGAGCATACCTGGAGTTCATGAATGTATGAAACCGAAGCAAATGGCAGGATTGAATCAGACCACGAGATCCCGCGAGATGTGGTACGTAAATTCGGGGAATTGAGAGGAGTAGGTCTGGAGCGCACGACTCTTCCCTGGAGCGAACATTGCACGGAGTGTGTTTGGCCTATCTGCTATTCGACCTGCGATCTTTATAGTCCCCGCGAAGACCTCAAATGCCGTCGGTTCATCCAAGGAATGGTTAGAATTGAGTGCCCCGAGGCGGTCAATTCGTATCTATTGAAGATCCAATTCAAGCGCTGGGGAAAGCTATGGTCGCCGGGAAATGTGGCTCTCCATTCGATCACACAAGCTGAACGGCTAGAACGGCGGGATTACCATCTTGGGGCGGTGTTGTATCAACTGCCCTTACCTTCAAGAATCAAGAGAGCAGTGACGGGTAAGAGATACAGCTTCAAGAAGAAGTTTGCGAGTCGGCCGGCAAGCGGTAACCGTTTGCCATCGTCATTTCTGCTCGAATGTTATAACCCTCAGCCGTATAGCATTAGACTCTCGCTGACGATGAGGCCTGTGAATGAAGAAGAGAAGGTGCCGTTTCAAAAGCTCGTCGAACTCACGCCCGGCTACCATCGAGTGCGGGTGCCGATGAGCGAGATTCGGCAGGTGTTGAATGTCCTGATTCCTTTCAATATCGAACTGATTCCAAATGATGTTGAGGATGGTACAACTCTTTATTTTGGACTCATGGAGTTTGTTCGTGAGGTTGGACATGTAGCAGACGAATCGAAGCCGATCAAATGTATTGTGTGGGATTTGGATAATACGCTTTGGGACGGCATTTTAGTCGAAGATGGTCCACACAAGGTGCAACTCAAACCCCAGATCACGGAGATCATTCGAGCATTAGATTCCAGAGGAATCTTGCAATCCATCGCGAGTAAGAATGACCGTGACGAAGCCATGCTAGTTCTCAAGCAGTTTGAGCTAGATGAATATTTTCTTTGCCCACAGATTTCCTGGCGGCCGAAGAGCGAAGCTATCAACGCAATTGCACGACAGTTGAACATCGGTATGGACGCACTCGTTTTTGTAGACGACGCGGAATTTGAGCTAGAAGAAGTAAAGGCCGTCTGGCCAGAAGTTCGCGTACTCAACGCGCTGCAATATCGGTCTTTGCTTGAAATGAAGGAATGCCAAACGCCAGTTACTGCCGAGAGCAAGGAAAGGCGGAAGATGTATCAGGTGGAGGTGGAGCGACAGAGCTTGGTGGAAAGTTTCGGAAACGATTACAAGGCCTTCTTGCGCCACTGCCAGATCCAACTCACAATTGCCCCGATGACAGCGGAAAATATTGACCGCGTGCATGAGCTGACTCAACGGACCAATCAAATGAATTTCTCCGGAAATCGCTATGATCGTCATGTTTTAGAAAGCATACTGGCGACTTCGCATTTGAATACCTACGTCCTCAGCTGCGAGGACCTGTTCGGGTCGTATGGGATTGTCGGCTTCAGCATTATTGACATCAGGGAGCCGCGGATGACAGATCTGATGTTTAGTTGCCGAGTTCAATCGAAGCGTGTCGAGCATGCATTTCTCGGGCATGTTATCCGGAAGTGCATTAGAGAGTCTGGCAAAGACTTCTTTGCCAACTACCGCAAAACCCCGAGGAATGCGCCTGCGAGTAAAGTATTTTCGGACCTTGGGATGGAAGAGGTCGAAGAATCGGAGGGAGTCAGGTCGCTGGTATTCCGCAGGAATAAAGAACTTACAGACGACGGGATAATTAGGGTTGTTGCGCAGGAAACATCCTTGCATTCAATCTGAGCCAATATAATGAGAGCGCAGCTTGGTTTAATGCGACGAAAGTTGTTGTCATCGATGTACCCGCGTCAAGTTTCGTTAGGAACGCGCGGACCAATCGTATCGTTTACCTTTGATGACTTTCCTCGAACGGCCCTCACCGTTGGTGGACAGATACTTAACTCCTATGGGCTCTGCGGCACCTACTACGCCTCTATCGGTCTGATGAACGGCGTAAGCCCTTTAGGTGAGCAGTTTCGGCGTAAAGATTTAGACGATCTTCTGCGTGACGGCCACGAATTGGCGAGCCATACGTTCGGCCATGTTTCCTGTCGTTCAGTATCATGTGCCAGATACAGGGAAGATGTGGAAAAGGGGAGAAGCGCTATCGAGGAAATAACGGGGAGACCGGATTTCGGCAATTTCGCATTTCCATTTGGAAAGGTCACGTTGAATACCAAGAGATTGGTCGGGCAGGACGTGGCCAGTTCCAGGGGCATCTGGAGTGGGTTCAATGGACCGCAAGTCGATCTCAATTTACTGCGGGCCAACAGCTTATACGGTAATAGCGACAAATTCGCTCAAGTGCAGGAGCTGATTTTGGAGAATGAGCGGCGAAAGAGTTGGCTGGTTTTCTATTCTCATGATGTGTGTTCGACACCGTCTCGATTTGGTTGTACGCCAGAGCTTCTGGAAGCCGCGATTTCGTTTGCGTCGAGGCGGTGTGCGCGCATTGCGACGATAGCCGAGGTTGTAGCTGCATTGATTGCAAATCCTCTAAACCAGACACGTGTTTCGGACGCGGGTTTTCTAATTTGAATCGTTCCAGGCAGGTCGCGGCAACGTGGCTAGTTGGTGCAACGTATCGTTTACTCTGTGCGACGAGGCGGCCCAAGTGTTTGTTCAAAGCGCGGCGTTAGTTAATTAGAAAGCTAGTTATTTACGCCAAGGCTGCCGAGTGACGGCTAGCCACAATTACGACAGCGTAAGGGGTGTAAAGCGTGAAATTATCTATTGTGATTCTATGTTGGAACGATCAAAAGGTCATAGTTGATTGCTTACGTTCTATCTACTCGGGAACGCATTCAATCGAGTTCGAGGTCATCGTTTCGGATAATGGATCAACCGATGGGTCCCCTGATTTCATACGTGCCATGTTCCCCCAAGTTCGCGTCATCGAGAACAACGCAAACCTGAGGTTTTCAAAGGGTAATAACGTGGGCATCCAGGCGAGCATGGGCGAATATATCTTGATCTTGAATCCGGACACCCTCATTCACGAAGGTTCTCTGGATCGGTGGATTGAGTTTGCTGATGGACATACTGAAGCGGGTGGGTTTGGCTGCCGGGTTCTGAATCCCGACGGATCGTACCAGAGTTCGGCGCGACCTTTCCCAACGATCTGGCGCGGGTGGCTAGGAGCCCTCCGCCTGGGAATTCTCGGCTATGTCTCCGACGTTTTCACCTCTGAGGAATACATCCAATGGAAGGGCGATACCGAACGACTCATCGACTGGCATTCTGGCTGCTGCCTGATGGTACGTGCCGATCTACTTAAGAGACTAGGCGGCTTTGACGAGCAATTTCAGTACTATTACGAAGACGTCGATCTGTGTCACCGTATCTGGGACGCTGGCTACCCAATTGTCTTCACACCGGAGGTAACCATCACGCACCTGGGAGGACAGTCAACGACTGAGAGATTTCCGATCGCGTTTGAGTTGGACAAACACCGCAACCGCTACCGCTATTTTTACAAATATTTTGGCAGAAGAGGTGCGCTCCATTGTCGCCGGTATTCGTTAGCGCGGATCCGGATTCGCCAAGGCGGCTATGGACTCGTCTCGCTGGTAGCGCGGTCAGATCGACTCAGAAGACGGCTGGATCTGTATAGGGCCGCGGTGGAATGGAACAAGCATGTTGACCCGGTTCAGCTTGTGGAAAATGGAAAGGAACCTGAATTGAGTCAGGGTGCTTGATCGCTCGAGGGATCCCTGATACCCTAAATGTAGGTTTTTTGAGACCACAGTCTAGTCAATTTGATGTCCTTTTTTTGGTTGCGTCTCCCCGGCAGTGAGTGTCAGTTTGAAGTTGTTGGGCGTGAGGCAGTCTTCTCTTCCTGTGATGTCGCCTTGACGAAGCTGTAGACCGCTCTTCTAAAAGTATTGATTTTGTACTTAGCGTTGAAGATGCGACCTGTCCAACTCTTGGGGTTGCCAGGTAAGCCAAAAAATCATCTCCCCTGCATGGGAACACGCCCTGCGAATCGAGCGAGATGCATTCGTACGAAATACTTATCACTCCCTCTGTTTCATTTTGCTCTGTTTTTATTCAGGTTTGTTTTTTCGTATCAAGAGGTGATGTTTGTGTTGTCGAAAATGGCTGTAGTTGTGTCCTCCGGCCCGATTGTCTTAACGGCTTCTTGTGCTTCGGAAGTGAGCAGTCGATCGAACTTCGTAAAATCCCTGCTCCTGCTGATTTTTGCTTGTCTAGCGATTCCTCAGGCTTTTGCAGCGTGTCACGCTGTTTCGCCCAGCGGTTCAGGTTCAAAGACTGGGGCGGATTGGAACGATGCACTAGCAGGTTTACCTGCAACCCTGACGCGAGGTGACATCTACTATCTGGCAGATGGGGTGTATGGAAATCATCTTTCCGTCACAACGGCTCTGTCCGGAACGACTACGATTGAGCTTCGAAAAGCTCAATCGTACGACAATGGATCTGCGTGTGGGACATCAATTGCTGCTGGTTGGAATACGGCGACAATGGGTTCGGCCCAGGCCATCTGGCGCTCGACGGGATCGGGTTCGATTGTCAGTCTCGGTACGGGTGGTGGTTACCTCATTTTCAACGGTAATGGTAACAACGCAGGCACTACTGAAGTAGGTTGTGGTGGGGTGCAGGCGAATCCACCATCTACGATGACGGGGGCTGCGCCTACTCCTTCTGCCTGCGGAATTCTGCTCGATGACTCTACCTGTACCAGCGCCGCAACGGATGGCTGCGATGGCGGGAGCGGTGTCATCAACGGCGGTGGGAACGGTATCGTTTGGGAGTCAGTTGAATGGAAGGGGCAGGGACTCAACTCGAGCGGTAATAATGACTCTGAAACATACTTCTGGTTTGCCAGCGGTGGGAGTCTCTCCGGTGTCAGCATCTCTCACAGCTATCTGCACAACGCCAGCACAACATATTTCACGGTTGTGAGTGGTGGGTGGAACAATGGCAGCTTCGACCATAATTATGGCTGGGGTGTATTTGACGGCTCAGTCAACCATGGTGAGGCGGTGCAACTTCAAGGATCGAATGGGCAGACAACGAAGGATGTAATTCATCACAACATTTTTCGTGACCAACAGACGAATGGAGATGTGGTAGCGGTCATCACAGGGACACAGACCTATGACTTCTACGACAATGCAGACGTTTGTTCTGCGGGTGGTACATCAACATCTTGCCGCCACAACGATGGAGTGATTGGCTGCTTCAATAGTCAGACGTGCTCGGGAGTGAATGTCTTCAACAATACCTTCAGCGAGCCAAGCAATTGCGGCTGGAACGTCACTGGTGGGCCGAGTACCATGACGGTGAAAAACAATCTGTACTTCAACTGCGGATCGGTTGGGATGTCTGGCGGAACGAACACGGTTGACTACAATTCCTACTTGAACTCCAATCAAGGGCCTGTCGGAGCACATGACGTCTCAATTGCAAGCGGCGCATCGAATCCATTTACTTCAGTAAGCGTCGGCAATGTACGGCTCACGGTAGACGGGTCAAACTACAACAACCGCACCAGTCTTGGCAGTCCCTATGACACTCTCGACCTCTACGGGAACGCTTTTACGGATGACCGTGGTGCGGCACAATTTGGGGGCGCAACCCCAACTCCCCCGATCAATTTGATTTACACGACTGTACCTTAGTTGTGTAGATCAAGATTCCGGGATTACACGCGAATACTCTCGACTCGGCATTCATATGGCACCAAGAGTATGCAGTCATCGCGGCCTAAGGTTGCCGCTGCGGAACAACCCCGACCTTACTGACCTTCACTGAATTCATATTTGCGGATCTTCATTCAGCCTCCCTCTGCGGTGGACGCATAGCGTCACCTCACGTGACTAACGATCAAGTGACGCCCTGATTCTGGTCAGCTGCGAAAGCTGGCCGTCTATACCACGGACAAAATATATGGAACCCGATCACTACCGATTCGGCGGTGGCTCCTCCGCCACCGTGCTTCATCCTGTGGTGGCGGTGGCGATGTTGCTTGCGATCATCCTTATTCTGCGCCTGCCCCTCAAGAGTGTATTAGCACCTCTGCTGCTTTCGATCTTTCTGATTCCAAAAGGGCAAGTTATCGTTCTAGCGGCCATCCATTTGAATGTTTACCGAATTATCTTGTTGGCTGGACTAACTCGATGGGTAATTTCTAGACGTTCGTTTCCACTGGCTGGCGGTTTCACTTCCATTGATCGCCTGTTCACCTTGGGGGCGTTGTCTTTCTTCATTATTTTTTCACTCCAGTACATGGCGACACAGGCACTGATTAAGGCCTTGGGGGATCTCCTGGACTCGCTGGCCGGCTATTTTGTCTTACGATTCCTAATCCGCGACAGAGAAAGTGTTCGACAAGCAGTCAGAGTTTTTGCGCTGATCGCCTTTATCGTGGGGATCTGCATGCTCAATGAGCAGCGTACGGGGAGAAATGTCTTCGGGCTGCTTGGCGGTACTCTAAGTATCTCTGAAACGCGGAACGGAGCAATTCGGTCGATGGGGCCGTTTTTGCATTCGATTCCGGCCGGAGCGTTTGGAGCGACACTTGTACCTTTGCTCATCTGGCTGTGGTCTGATTCAAAATCTCGAATACTAGTCGCCCTCGGGTTACTTGGGGCAACTGCCATGGCTGTCACTTGCCACTCCTCTACTGTGCTGGGTTGCTATGTCGCAAGTATCTTTGGCCTTTGTATGTGGCCCCTCCGTAAGCAAATGCGCGTAATCCGATACGGTCTTTTAATATTGGTGATAGCCCTACACTTGATCATGAAAGGCCCCGTCTGGTCACTCCTGGAGCACATAGATTTGACCGGTTCATCGGAGAATTTCCATCGTTATCAGCTCGTCGACACCTTCATTAGACATTTTGATCAGTGGTGGCTTTTGGGCACTCAGAACAATGGTTCCTGGGGCTGGGAAATGGCTGATACCTCGAATGAGTATGTTACATATGGCGTGGGCGGAGGTCTTCTAACTTTTCTTCTATTCATAGCTATCATTTCGAGGTGCCTCGGAAGCCTTGGAACCAAACGAAAACTTGCCGTGGGCCGCCGTGGTGAAGAATGGTTCTTCTGGTGCCTCGGATCTGCTATGTTCGCGCACTTGGTGGTCTTCATTGGAATTGACTATTTTGACCAAATGCTATTTGCGTGGTTTGCGTTATTGGCCATAATCTCCACGAGCGTCTCTGCAACTGCTACGAGAGGGAGAGCAATACCAATTCGCGATAAGGCCATTGGCAGCTGGTATGCCAACCACGAGTTCGAGGAGGTTCTACAAGAGTCTGGAGTGTAACTTCTATTATCCGCAAAGGTGACTCCTCGAACAGCGCTGAAGAGACGCGTGTTGGGATCGCTGAGGACGTACCGCCCGCCCGGCCCGCAATCGCAAGCTGATGGCGCATGCAGAGAGAGAAAAAGCTATTGAACAGTGGAAGGGAAACAACGCCCTACTGTGGCGATGGCCAAAAAATATCTGGTTATGGGATACGGATTCTGCGGCCAAGGCTATATTTTTCTTGAAAGCGGACATATTTGATGACAAATGCGATGACGAAAATGATATCGACCGTTGATGAAAAAATCTTCCAGAGTAAGGGGTGTCCGTGCTGCGGCGGGTCTAACTTCATCGGTTGGATGCAGGTTCCCGAAAGGTCTCATGCTGGAGCTGGCTGCTATCAACTGCTGCGCTGCCCCTCTTGCTCACACACTTGGCTGGACAATCGACCAATGCCGGAAGAGATGAGCCATTACTATGGGGCTAATTACCATCGAGCTGTCAGCCACGCCGGAGAATCGTCAAACAAGCGTTGGAAACGGCAGCTGCAAGTTATATCGAAGTTTAGGGCTGACGGGTGCATTCTCGACATTGGGTGTAGCTCCGGCGCATTCCTCGGATACCTGCAGGGCGGTACGTGGAAGCTTCACGGGATAGAGCCTAGTTTAATAACTGCGGAAAGAGCGCGGGCAATGACGGGCGCGGATATTTTCGCGGGGGATGTGGAAGATGCAATCTTCGCGCCTAATAGTTTTGATGTCATCACTTGTTCCGATGTCATGGAGCATCTCTATGAACCACGCGAGGTGTTTCGGAAGGTTTCTAGCTGGCTAAAGCCAGGGGGCATCTTCTATGTATTTGTACCTAACATCAAGTCTTGGGAAGCACGAATCTTTCGTTCGTATTGGTATGGACTCGATCTACCGCGGCACCTTCATCATTTTTCTGCGGAATCGCTCGCCGGTATTGCAAGGTCTGTTGGCCTTCGCCAAGTGCGTATGGTCACGCCGCCAGGGCGTTATATAGAGCAGAGCACCTGGATATTGCTGGATGACTTGGCCAGCAGGGCTGATGTGAGGTGGACGCCCTCGGATTTGATGGCTGAACCCGGAATTGTTTGGAGGGTATTACGAAAAGCGCAGCGGCTTAGCGTTGGGGCACTCTATAGCGCGGTTGCTTCTTGCTGCGGAGCCGCCCCGAGCCTCCAGGCGGTATTTCAAAAGAATGCTGGATCCGATTCCGAGCAAGATAGGTCTTTGGGTGTGCAGGATCTAGCCAAGCCGCTGAAGGCGTCCGCGTAGGCTGAACTTGTCTCCCTCCAGGTAGGCCTACGCGAACAGGGAACTATGCGAACGAAAGTAGGCACATTGACGACATATTGCAGGCAGGTTACAAGAGGAGCCGGATGGGTTCTGTGAGCATCTCTGACCGACTTAAAATTGCGGCCAACCGCGTCTTGCTGGGTGAGAGCCTTAGGGCCAAAGCAGCGCGCGGTGGGTTTTGGCTGGGAAGCGGTAGCTTTGCTGAGCAGGTCAGCAGGTTTGCCCGGAACATGTTGCTGACACGGCTACT
The DNA here is from genome assembly GCA_050013455.1 of Acidobacteriaceae bacterium. Classification (GTDB taxonomy): domain Bacteria; phylum Acidobacteriota; class Terriglobia; order Terriglobales; family Acidobacteriaceae; genus Granulicella. The sequence continues at coordinate 28,075 of JBEKFF010000304.1, forward strand.
GGCTCCAAACGCCTTTGGGACTATGGCAATTGTTTTGTCTTCACAAGCTCTCATTTCATCTTTCGCCGATGTGGGAGTATGGCCTGCAGTCATTCAAAATCCTCGAGGAGGAGAAGATACGTACCTCAACGCGGCCTGGTGGTTTGGAATGTGCCGGGCCGTCTTTATCTATGCCCTCATCTTTTCTGCGGCCCCTTGGATATCTAGTTTCTACGGCAATGCGGACTTGTCTAAGTTACTCCGTGTCGCCTTGCTAAGTATCGTGCTCGACGGCATGTTGAGCCCGCGTGCCAAGCTCGCGCAGAAGGAAATGAAATTCTCTCGGTGGGCGCTCATTAGTAATGGCGGGGCCATCTGTGGTGTCATCCTCACAATCGCTCTCAGTTTTGTTCTTCGGGATGTGTGGGCCCTTGCAATTGGCTATTGCAGCGAGAATGCATTCCGTTGTATTTTGTCTTACATCCTATGCCCAGGATTGCCATCTCTCAGGTGGGACAGGCATGCTTTCCATGATCTTATGAAGTTTTCCAAAGGGATGGTCGGCTTATCCTTCTTGAATCTGATTTTTGCGCGCTCTGACATCTTTGTATTGGGAAAGCTCTACTCTCCGGCGGCATTGGGGTTTTACACGATGGCGGTCTTCCTGGTCCAAGCGCCATCGGGTTTCATAATCAACATGTTGAGTACCGCACTCTTGCCGGCATTCTCGCATGTTCAGGGCGACAAGGACCGTGTGAATCGCATGCTGTCGGAAGTGACGTCCTGGGTTATTTTGCTTGGGCTCCCAGCCGTTGCAATGGTCTGGCTCTGCGGACCGTCCCTCCTTACGATTACCTACGGTGCACGTTATGCCGCAAGCGCCGGAGCTCTGGCTCTCGCCGCAGGCGTGGCACTCATCAACACACTGAACGCCCAGGTAACCATTTTGTTCTACGCCGCCGGCCGCCCTGCTCTCCATCGCCGCGCCGTTGCAGCGTCTGCAATCGTCATGATGCTCGCGATTTTTCCCGCCTGTAAATACATTGGACTGGTAGGAGGCCAAATCGCGGCGCTCATCGCGATCGCCACCAGCTATGTCCTTCAGGTTGTGAGAGCGCGTAGCATCACGGGCCTATCGCTTCCTCAATACGGAAGAGCTTTTGTGCCGGCGACCTTGGTGTCTGCATGGATTCTCATTGTAGGAGTCGGCGTGCGTCATCTCGGATTGGCTACTAGGCCGTTGGGTAACATAGCCGTTGCAGCTACCGCCTGCATAGTAGCGTACGCCTTGAGCATCCCAGCCTTTATGAGAATTAGAGAGATCGCATAGGGGGTTTGACACTCCTCATGTTGCATTTATGTTTCTTACGGCAGCCCTAGAAAGAAGATCCAATTATGAAAAAACTTTCAAACAAGCCTCGCGCGCGTTTTGAAGACCCACTTTCGTATTTCTCCAGAGCAAGGACGAAGCTATATACCCTATGGCTCAGCGCGATCTATCCGTTCGTGTCAATCGGCCGCAACCTTTCGATCCATTACGCGATTAAATTAAGCAGGTGTGTGGCCCCCCAAATCAAGCTTGGCAGCTCCGTGATCATTTGGGAAGATGTGTGGCTCTATGTTGTCCCCAATCCTGGGGAAAACGTAAAAATTACTATCGATGATAACTGTTCTGTGGGTGCCAGGAGCACGATATCAGCAAAGAACTGTATCCATATAGAAGAGAACGTCATCATGGCGACCTCCGTACTTATCCAGGACCATAATCACGCCTATGAGGACATTAGTCGCTCAATCCGGGATCAGGGTGTTACGGTAGGGGGTCGAATTCGGATCGAGACAGGATGTTGGATCGGTCAGGGAGCAGCAATCGTGTGCAATGAGGGCGACGTGGTGATCGGTCGCAATAGTGTCATTGGTGCGAACGCGCTAGTCACAAGGAGTTGCCCTCCGTATTCCGTGATAGTGGGCAATCCCGGCAGGGTTGCAAAGCGATTCGATGCCACGAGCGGTTTCTGGGTCGGCGGAGACGCTGGTCGTCCCGTGCTCACAGAACTTGTTCGTCCGCAAATTACATAGTTGTATATCCCCGCGAAAGGGACAAAGAGGCAATCAAAATGATACATGGGCACCACAGATCACGCGCCAGATTCGAGGACCCAGTCCATACCGTTTTTCGATGCGTCAACAAGCTTTACAGCATGTGGTTGCAGGCGACGTATCCATTTGCGTCCAGCGGTCGCAACCTGTCCATCCATGTTCCCTGTGAGCTCAGTAGGCGGATTGCGCACCAGATCAAGTTGGGCAACTCTGTGCTCATCAGAAAGGGTACGTGGTTTAACATCGTTCCAGGACTTGATCGTGAGTTGAAGATTATCATCGACGACAACTGTGTTATCGGTCGTCGAAACTCGATCTCAGCCAAGAACTCAATTCACATCGAACGGAACGTAATTCTCTCAAACTCTGTGCTCATCCACGACCATGCCCACGCTTTTGAGGACATAACCTTACCGATCAGCGCTCAAGGTGTTACTCCAGGAGGAAGGATTCGAATAGAGGAGGGATGTTGGATTGGCAATGGTTCATCCATCATATGTAATGCGGGAGAGTTGGTGATCGGTCGTAATAGCGTCGTCGGGGCCGAAGCGGTGATTACTAAGAGCGTCCCACCCTATTCAGTGGTAGTAGGAAATCCTGGCAGAGTTGTGAAGCATTTCGATCTGACAAAACAAGTCTGGGTCGACGGTCCGGCTCGTTCGATGGGGACGGAACTCCCAAGACAAGTCTGCGGAAAGACATGTCCGACGAGGTCACCACAATGCGCGGCTCATCGACAGGGGGCGGAAGGGCATTCTGCGGTTTATTTCAATACTCAGGAGACAACAAATGGATGAACGACAAGTGCGTCTGGCAGGATGCTTCTTAGTGGTCTTTCCCGAACTAAGCCTTGATAGGATCACGGAGGCCAGTGCGATGACCGTGCAGAACTGGGATTCTGTGGCTGGTGTCACCCTTCTTTCTGTCGTCGAGGAGGAGTTCGGCATCACGATCGAAGACGATGACTTGGCCAGATTCAATTCATTTAATGGGCTTCTGAATTACCTGCAACAGACAGACAATGGCAGGCGCGTCTCCGTTGACTCTCAAGTGTAAGACCACCGTTCTCGCTATTCGAACCTAACAAAATGATGTGAATGGCTTAGCTGAATGCTGTGTGTTTCTTGGGAGCCCCGGGATTTAGGTGGTTGTTCGATCTCGAGGGGAAGCGCCTGTCCTATAACTACTCTTACCTAATAGAACGCTGAGGGTGGAATTGAGAACAAAGGCTGCCCTATGTTCCATATCCTCTGGCAGAAATGAAGTCCTGTCGTCGCAAGCAGATAGTGGATGCGTCCATTTTGAAAGGAATGGATGAACACGGTCTTAGCTGGACTGAACTGGACGTACAAGGATGTGCTCGCTTCGGGCCCGGTCGTAATGCGGACGACTGCGGTTACCGCTGCCAACCGCAACCTCCGCACCATGTCCACCAAATTTCACTCGCTGCGGAATTCTTGGAGTCGCGTTCCTTGCGCAAGAGCGCGGGCTGGAGCGCCAGCGATTCTATACCCCAACGTTCAACTCAACTCACAACCCTGAAAGGAAAGTAAATCATGAACACGACGCTACTCATGCCGAAGCTTACAGTGAACCCCTCGCTCGACTTCTCCCTCAAACAACAGATTAACGATACGATCGATGATCTCATGGCCAGGCTGCCCGATATCAGAGAGCTCACCAGCGCAGAGCGACGAGGCATCATTGCAAGATATACCGCCGTTTTGGAGGGAAATTTCATCTATTGGATGACCGCCACTCTTCTCGCTGTCAAATCAGAGGACGCGCGCCCGATTCTTTTGGATAATCTCCATGAGGAAATACGCGATGCCCACCCCGCGATGATGCGGCGATTTGCAGTGGCTGCACACGCTTTCCCGTCCGAAGCGGACGCGCTAGCCGTCGATGGGGATTTGACGAAACTTCGGCTGTTTCTAGGAAAGCTCTCGGGAGTGCAGTCGATTCTCACCATGGCATTCTTCGAAGGATTTATTCAAAGGTTCATGGCCTATTTGGCAGACCTTGCCAAAGCACAGGGCTCGGCTGATATGGAATACACGGATGTGCACGGCGTCTGCGATGTCGAGCACACCGCTGGACTCTTCCGCGCACTTTCCGTCGAGATGGCAATCAATCCGCTTGATCCCGAGAAGGATCTGTTTGAAGGCGTCAATCTCCTTCGCGCTCTGATCGAGAATATCGTCTTCAACCGTGTCGCAACACTCCCAGCCTAGTCATCGAGAGGAGGCAATGCGGTGCAGAATCATCGTCAAACCAAAGCAAAAGGGCTGGAGCAGGCTAGATATTTCACGGTACCTGGTGCACACCTTTATACAGTGCTGCACCAGGTGCCGGATCCAGTGGCTCGCGTGCTGCTCGTCGGTGCATTCGCCTCCGAGCGGCATTTTTCTTACTCTCCCTGGGTGCGCTGGGCTCGATACCTGGCCGCAAGAAGGATTGAAGTCCTTCGCTATGATTATCGCGGGGTGGGCGAGAGTACGGGCGCCTTCGAAGAGATGAGTTTTGACAATTGGAGCGAAGATGTCCAACTTCTAGCCAAATGGTTTGGGGATCGGTCGCCCGGCGTTCCGCTCATGCTTCATGGACTCGAAATTGGCGGTATCCTCGCCGGCAGGTGCTTCCACGACGGTACAGGCGATGCGTTGCTGTTATGGTCTCCTCCTGCTAACGCAAATCAAGCGCTCCGCTCCAGCCTTCTGCACTGGGCGGGGTTGGGACAACTCAATGAGTCTCCCGAAAACCGGAAGACTGCCTCTGAATTTATCCAGCAATTGGAACAAGGCTCCCTTATCGAAGTGCAGGGATATCAATGGTCGAGTCGTCTCTGGCGCGACTCGTTTCAGTTCGACTTGCCCGCCACCCTGGGAAACCAGAACTCCCCCCACGAAGCGCACAGGAAGGCAGTCAAGATAGTGAAGCTTGGCAAGGAGGCCACTCCTCTGGTCAAGCCGCACTTTGGGAACGACGAGGCCAAGGACTTTAGCTGGCTTTACTCAGCTCATTACGAGTGGGTCGTCGAAACGTTAGCCATCCCAACCGGAGGGAGCAATGAACGAGGCAATTGACACGCGTGAATTGTTTGTACTGGATGGCTCAGATGTCCTTGTCCGGGGTACCTATCACAAGGTCTACGATGACAACTCGGACGCACAGCCGAACTTGGCTGCAGGAGATCGCCTCGGCGTTGTATTTCTGAATTCAACTTCCCCAACGAGAGCCGCGAACGGAGATGCGGCGATCTATTTGGCAGAGTCGTTCGCGAAATGCGGTTATCCCTGCTTTCGACTTGACCTACCTGGATTCGGAGACTCCGAGGGAGATCACCCAGAGGACTTGCTTGGCTTCATCTGCCGAGGAGGGTATGCATCTATCGCCTCCGCCAAAGTAGAAGAACTCGTGGCGAGGTATAACTTGTCAGGAGTCGTCATCGCGGGACATTGCGCTGGCTCGGTATCCGCGCTCTTTGCGGCAGCAACCAGCAGAGAGTGCAGGGGACTGGTTTTGATAGGTCCCTTCTTCCACTTGACGCAGCCAATTGGACTTTCGAAGATTCGGAAGGAGCTAAAGCTCTGGGCTCTCCAAAGCCGCCTCGGAAAATGTTTTAGCAACGTCTACGAATTTCTGAATGAGCTCCCCCTGGTCCCCCGTGGAAGAGGGATTCCGCGGAATGCGAATCTTCCGCTCCTTCGCTGCTGGAAAAAACTGGCGTCCACAGGTATGCCTATCCTGTTCCTCAAGGGACCGGACCGGAAGACTTCCAGCTCGAAACCTAGAGCAGCTGGAGAGTTCGATTATCTGAACTACCTTCTACGTGCTGCAGGTCGCCGGAGCCAGATTGTTGTGAAAGTGACCGATGGTGCCAGCAATGCCTTTGCGAACCGCCAGGGCCGAGCAGCAGTTCGGCAGCATACGGAACGATGGCTAAATAATTATTTCCCGTTGATAAAGCATCACGAGAGTGTTGAAAAAACCTCGAGTTCTGAACGCGACGAAACTAGACGACACCACAAATTTCACGAGAGCTATTTGAACGAATAGCATTTCCCGCGGAAAGCGAGAATTAGCACATATGAGCGTCCGATCTGAAATCATCGACCAATTCACTCAGGTGGCACAGGGACAGGGCCTGCCACTGGTCCCCCTAACAGACGATCTGGAGCTTCTGGACTCTGGCCTCGACTCACTGTGCTTCGCAATCGTCGTAGCCCGGCTCGAAGGAGTGCTTGGAGTAGATCCCTTCACCGCCTCCGAAGATGCTCCCTTCCCTTTAACTTTTGGCGAGTTTGTGAGCTTTTATGAACAAGCAACCAGCTAACTGGAATTCACTTTCAAACGCCCTCAGTGGCGCCGGCGATTTGGCCGGGCGCTTTCTATTCGGTGCGGAAGCGAGCATAAGCCTGCACGACCTGGTTGCAGGAACCGCTCTCTACGGCCGGGGCGATGACCTTAGTGGACGATCTGTGCTCGTCGCGACAACGAGTCAATTCACCACAGCAGCCGCGTTGATCGAACTCGATGGCATAGCGCGCCGCATTATTCTTTGTCCGCCTGATTTGCCGCTTGAGCATCTTCCCTTCGTTATCGATACCGCTGGGGTCGATGCAATCGTCTCAGATCAGAAGAAGTTACTCGATCTGAACAATCGCCACTCTGTGTACTTCAGCCCTTGCAGTCGAAATATTGTGCCCCGAAATTATGATTGCAACCCAGAGTGCCAAACGGAATGGATCCTTCTAACCTCCGGCACAACGGGGCGCCCAAAGTTGGTCGCTCATACCTTAGAGAGCTTGGCAGGTGCCATTGATCGCTCCCACACTTCAGGTGGAAAGATCATTTGGAGTACCTTCTACGATATTCGCCGTTATGGCGGCCTTCAGATCTTTCTTCGCGCCGTCCTCACAGGGAAATCGCTGGTCCTCTCGGATTCTAAGGAGTCCACAGCAGATTTCCTGCTTCGCGCAGCCTCCCACGGAGTCACCCATATCTCTGGAACTCCCTCCCAGTGGCGTCGTGCTGTGATGAGTCCAGCAGCTCATGCCATTACTCCTGACTATGTTCGACTTTCAGGAGAAGTTGCCGACCAGGCAATTCTAAGACATCTTCAGGCTTTCTATCCGCAAGCTAGAGTCGCGCACGCGTTCGCTTCGACAGAGGCAGGCGTGGCGTTCGAGGTGAATGATAGTGTCGCTGGTTTTTCCCCCAGCGCGCTAAAACAGACACCAAATGTTGACATGAAAGTTGAGGATCACACGCTGAGGATCCGCTCCGCCCGAACTGCGCGCTGCTATCTTGGCGATCACGCTCCGGTTCTTAAAGATGCAGATGGCTTCGTGGACACTGGCGACATGGTCGAACTTCGAGACGGCCGCTATTACTTTGTCGGTCGTCGTGATGGGATTATCAACGTTGGCGGTTTGAAGGTGTACCCAGAAGAAGTCGAAGCAGTCATCAATCGCCACCCCGAGGTTCAGATGTCGCTCGTCCGGGCGAAGAAAAATCCAGTTACGGGTTCTCTCGTTGTCGCCGATGTGGTCTTATCAACAGCAACGGTACCTGCCAATCGCGATGTGCGCACTCTTCAGAACGACATCTTGCTGCTGTGCCGCGAGACACTTTCTACATATAAGGTCCCGGCCATCATCAATTTTGTTCCCGCTTTGGCGGTCGCAGAATCAGGGAAGATGATTCGTCAAAATGCGTAACGTTATCGTCACCGGCGGGAGCCGCGGATTGGGACTAGGTATAGCCCGCAGACTATCGACAGCAGGGTATCGTGTTATCACAATCGCGCGTAAAGAAAATAGTGAACTCACGGCAGCAATGCAGGAAGCTGAACTCGCCAACCCGGGATCATTCCACTTCGTCCCCTTTGATCTTGCCGACATCGAGGGCATTGCCGAATTAGTTCGTACGTTGCGGAAGGACTTCGGTCCAATCTATGGACTCGTAAACAATGCGGGAATCAGTTTCGAGGGAGTGCTCGCGATTATGAAGATATCCCAGATCGAACAACTCCTGCGCGTAAATACGCTCTCCCCCATAGTGCTCACCAAATATGTAGTGCGATCGATGATGGCCGATGGGGGTGGGCGTATCGTCAATCTGGCCTCGATCATTGCCTCGACCGGTTATAGTGGCCTCTCCGTTTATGGCGCGACGAAAGCATCGATCATCGGTTTCTCCCGTTCTCTCGCACGGGAGGTCGGCCGCATGGGGGTGAACGTAAACTCGGTCGCACCTGGCTTCATTAATACAGAAATGACGCACAGCCTCAAAGAAGATCAGCGTCAACAAATCGAGCGGCGCAGCGCCCTGAAGCGCCTTGCCGACATTGAGGACGTAGCGAATGCGGTTGAATTTCTCCTCAGTGACAAGTCCAAGAACATCACAGGGACAGTCATTACCGTCGATGCGGGTAATACGGCATGATCGAAGTTCAGACAAGAGCTCCGGCGAACGCGACTGGTTCCGCCGCCAAAGCCTGGTTGCGCGCCCTGGAACTAACCGCGCCGATCCCTCGCAACCGCGATCGCGTTATGTCGACCGTGATCGAGGAACTCGCCGCGCGTTGGGGGGATGCACCGGCACTGTTGTCCGATCGTGAATGCCTGACATATCGTGAGCTTGCCGAACGTTCCAACCAATATGCTCGCTGGGCGCTCGACCAGGGTCTAGCCAAAGGTGAAGTCGTCTGTCTCTTGATGACGAACCGCCCGGAATACTTGGCCATATGGCTTGGGATCACAAGTGTAGGTGGCGTCGTTGCATTGCTCAATACCAATCTTGTTGGTGCATCGCTGTCCCATTGCATCAACATCGTCTCCCCAAAATATCTGATTGTTGCTGGAGAGTTCTCCG
>JBEKFF010000305.1:0-12259 GCA_050013455.1 Acidobacteriaceae bacterium
CAGCACTCCGTCTCCGACGTGGAGACCGTAACGACAACCCACCAGTACGCGCTGCTTCCGACATGAAGCCATCATCTCGGAACTCATCCACCCTGTACACACGGCCAACACCGCGCGCTTACTAAAAAAGAAACAGGCAGAGCAGAACAGGGTTTCCTGTTCTGCTCTGCCTGTTTCTTTTCGATTTGAAGCGAGGCGTCGCGGAGGCGACTACGCCGCTTCATGCTTCGCTGATGCCGCAGAACGCGCAGAGCGTCTGTCTAGAAGCTGAGGACGAGACAGGTGGCAATCACCTGCGGCCACGACCTAACGCTCATAAGCGAACTTCAATCAGCCGCTGATTGCAATTAATTGGTTCGCTTTGCCTACCGTGGTCGGATCGGACCCGTGAGCTAACAGAATGCGCCCGCGCAAACCCGATAAGACCCAACAATGCCAACGCCCGATATGCACTCAGGCGCTCTCGTCTATTAGCGACCCGTAGCTCAGGGATACCACATCTGGTATTCCCCGGCAGAGCGATAACTATGTGTTTTAACTTGACTTGTACCTCTGTATCATCAACTATCACAAAGCAATGTGATCCATATCACGTTCCTCAAAGGATGTCTGTATTTAAATGATCGTTCCACTGAATGAATCTTAGTTTTTTCTTGAGGTTCTCCCCATGTTTCATTCTCTCAGCGTTCTATTAATAACGTCTGACCACGACGTTATCGAACTGGTCACATCCTTCATGCATAGTGAGGGTCATCGGGTCATCTGCGTTGAGAATGCCGATGTAATCTCTGCCAGGCAGATCAACCCCGATTTTGATGCGGTTCTTTTCGACACGTCTCATCACCCGCTCAATCACTTGTATCTCCTTAAGACATTAGGCGAGACTTTTGGCAGCGACAGTCTTTGGCTTTTGTCCCCCCTGGGGGTAAGCCTGTGGACCATGGAGTCGGAGCGATTGGGCTTCAGAAATGAACTGAAAAAACCGCTCCAACGCCATGATATCGAGAGATTTCTGAGTGAGATTGGCAGATCGAGCGTGCGACAGGCAATGATCGACGACAGCAATTTGCTAAAGTCGAGCCCAACTCCCACTCACCTTGAAGAACTCCCTGATGGGCGATACTTCTTCGCCGGCTGTCCGGCCATGAAGGAAATATATGAAACAGTGCGGCTGCTCGCGCCAGTAGATGTTCCTGTCCTAATTCTTGGCGAGAGTGGCGTTGGTAAAGATATTATCGCGAGCTTGTTACATAAGCATTCACTTCGTTCCCAAGAGAGCTACATCAGCGTTAACTGTGCGGCGCTCCCTTCGGAGCTATTGGAGAGCGAGTTATTCGGGTACGATGCGGGAGCCTTTACAGGTGCGGTTAAATCGAAACCCGGGAAGTTCGAATTGGCGGATAAGGGCACTCTCCTGCTGGATGAGATTGCAGAGATGAGTGCACCCATGCAGGCGAAGTTACTTCGTGTTCTGCAAGACGGACAGTTCTCCAGGCTTGGGGGACGGGCGTCTACTCAAGTAGATGTTCGGGTGGTGGCCGCAACAAACGTCAATATCGAATCAGCTATAGCAGATCGTCTTTTCCGTGAAGACTTGTACTATCGGATTAGTACTTTTACGATCGAAATTCCCCCATTGCGACAGAGGAAGGAAGAGATTCCCTTCCTCGTCGATGAGATGCTGCGCCGATACTCCATTAGTTTCAAGGTTAGTACAGTGACCGTGCCGCAGGATCTCATGACAGCATTACAGGAATACGATTGGCCGGGAAACCTGCGAGAGCTTTCGAACTTCGTCATGAGGATGCTGATTACCCAAGATCCCAGGGCTGCTCTCACGAATCTTAGCGCCAAATCCAAAACGCGGATTGACGTCTCAGCAAAGATGCTTCACCTTCATAATGCAACAGCACATGACAGCACCCATATGCCGTCGATTGTACGTGACTTAAAGGGACATACAGAAAGCCGCCTGATCCAGGATGCGCTTGACTCGAGCGGCTGGAACAGACGCCATGCAGCCCTGCGGCTAGGTATAAGCTATCGTTCACTGCTATACAAGATTCAGTTGTATCAGCTAACGGACCCGCGAACATCGTTGCATCTTCATGTAAGCTAGCGAGGCCTATCAGTTTGCGATCCACTTGCGGAGCGCAAGCATGGGTTTGCAGGCCCGCGGCGCATAGGTTGATATCTACTTAGCTAGCAATGCATAATCTTCGAAGAATGAGTGTCGAATGTCGCATTGCGAGTATCCAAGACCGGCTTCGCAGCATCAACGATCGCCACGTAGTCGTAGCCCGAGCGTTGCAGTCAACACAGGCCTGTTCCGTCTTGAGGAGTTCAGTGAGAGGTGTTTGCTCAGCCGGCTTCATGACGACAGTATTGCCGGTGGCTAACGCCGGCGCAAGCTTCCACGCCTGCATCAGCATGGGGTAGTTCCAGGGAATGATCTGCCCAACTACGCCAATGGGCTCGTGTCGTGTGTAGCAAAAAAGTCGCCGTCAATGGGAATGGTCTTGCCCTGAATCTTATCGGTCCATCCTGCAAAGTATCGATAACAAGCAACTGTTTTCGCAACATCCACCCTCTTTGCTATCGAGAAGGGTTTACCGTCGAGGGATTCTAGCCGTGCAAGTTTGTCGCCGTTTTTTTCGATTAGGTCGGCGAGGGCATATAGCAGACGTCCCCGTTCCGAGGCATTCATCTTCCGCCACGACCCTTTTTCAAATACTGTCCGCGCCGCGTGAACAGCCTTGTCCACGTCGGCGGCGTCGGCTGCGGCAACCTGGCAAATTTCCTCGCTTGTTGAGGGATTAACTGTCGCAAAGTCTTGCCGGATTCGCTTGCGACCCAACGATTGTTAATCAGAAGCTTAGTGGGGTTGCGACTTTGGTTTCCATAGGCGTTGCTAGAACAGAGGCCATGCGACCAAACTCCTAGTTTGCGACGTTACGTGGGAGCACCGAGATTCCAGCTCATCGGTATGCCCCTGTTGTACAACGGCGTGGTTAAAGCTGACGGATCGATATTCAAGTCGCCGATTGGTCAACTCAACGTGGAGCATCTGGTGGGCCATCCGCGCTATTCCATTTCATTTGCTGCAAGCGGATGGGATCTCATGATTGACGACGAGCTGCACTCTCCTAATGTCGGCATTCCGGTCGAGCATTGAGACGATCTCTGTGCCGATCAACAACGAGGCTGTGGCTGCCGGAGAAGGCACGTTGCAAACGTGTAGAATCCGATCCTGATAGACGAAATGGAAATCATCCAATAGATTTCCCTGACGATCCAAGGCCTGAGCCCGCACACCTGAGCCCCCCGGCTGAATGTCTTGCTCCGTCAGAATGGGCAACAGTTTTTGCAATGCGCGCGTAAACGCCTTCTTATTCCAGGAACGGTAGACTTCTTCCATTCCGCTTTTCCAGTTATGGGAGGCCATCTTCCAGAAGCCAGCGAATGAAGCCGTCGAGAGTGCGTCCAAGAGGTCAAACGATGTTCGGGTATACCCCTCGCGTTTGAAAGATAAGACCGCATTCGGCCCCGCTTCGACGCCCCCGTGAATTCGCTTAGTGAAGTGGACGCCCAAAAATGGGAAGCGGGGATCGGCAACCGGATAAACCAGGCCTTTGATGAGATGTTGCTTGGAAGGTACGAGCTCAAAGTATTCACCGCGGAATGGTACGATGCGGAGGCCGAAACTGGCGCCAGCCATCTTGGCGATGATGTCGCTCTGCAGTCCGGCGCAATTGATGGCGAAGCGTGAGTGTATCGCGCCGAAAGCAGTCTCCAGAACAATCCCGTCAGCTACTCGGACAATGCGCGAGACGCCGGAGCTGGTTTGAACCTCACCCCCGCTTTGCTTGATAAGCTCCGCGTACTTGCCGGCAACCATCTTGAAGTCCGTAATGCCTGTGGTCGGCACATGGATACCGCGCAGACCCGATGCGTAAGGCTCGATCTCATGGATCTGCTGCGCGTTCAGCTCCCGAAGGCCAAGCACGCCATTCGCGCGTCCGCGACGCAGCAGTTCATTGAGACCAGGTATCTCTCGCTCTTCGGTTGCGACGATAATCTTGCCACAAATATCGTATGGGAGCGCGTGTTCCTCGCAGAACTGAACCATCGCAGCGCTGCCTTCGACACAGAGCCTGGCCTTCAGCGAACCTGGCTTGTAATACAAGCCGGAATGGATGACACCACTGTTGTGTCCCGTCTGGTGAGAAGCTACTTCGTTCTCCTTGTCGAGAATGATAACCTTCAGGTCCGGGTACCTACGGACGAGTTGCAAACCGACGGCCAGCCCGACGATACCGGCTCCAATAATCGCAACGTCACAATCTTTGTCGTTCATGCTGCAGCCGAACCTTTCGCCACGGTTACGGCGCAGCAATCGCACCTAAGCGCGGGCACGGAGATATCCATCCAATCCAACTCGCCAGTCGGTGAATACATTTTGCTGAGTTGCCTTCAATGCTTGATTTTCAAGGACAGAGTATTTTGGCCGCGGAACCTTTGCCGGGAAATCTCCAGGACGCGCCTTTTCCAGGCGAATCTTGGTGCCGGTGGCGCAGAAAATCTCGCGGGCAAACTCATACCATGAGCAGCTTCCTTCGGCAGTTCCGTGGTAAAGGCCGTAGTGGCCCGAGCGGCTAAGCGCAACCAACTGCTCCGCGATCTGCACAGTAGGCGTCGGTGTTACGAATTCGTCGTCGACCACACGCAATTCGTCGCGTTCGTGAGATAGCTTCAACATCAACTCAACAAAGTTTAGGCCGCCTTTGGCGCGGCATGGCTGATGGCCGTAAATAGCGGAAACGCGAAGCACGAAATACTTCGCTGCGATAGCGGCCGTAAAATGCTCTCCTGCAAGCTTGGAAATACCATAGACATTCAGGGGCGCAGCAACATCTATTTCCAGATAAGGAGCGCCCTTCTTTCCGTCAAAGACATAATCTGTGCTTAAATATGCCACCGTTGCGCCCTCACGTTGAGCCCACTCGGCCACGTGCTTCGCACCGATCGCATTGGCGTAAAAAGCGCCCATGGGATCGGCCTCGCATTTCTCCACATGGTGCATAGCGGCCGTATTGACGATGAACTCCGGCATTGAGGCTGAAAGCACGGCATCGACTGCGGATGCCGAAGTAACCTCCAGATCCGAATGGGTGAGACCAATAACCTGGTCACCATTCTGCAGGAAGGCGGCGCACACATCGCTGCCAAGCTGACCATTGGACCCCAGTACCCCAACCTTCACCGTGCGCCTCCAACGGCCTGGGGCAACGCATAAGAGCCAACTGGGCTCAGGTTTTCGAGTTCCTTGAAGACAGCGATGTTGTAGTACTTGGGATTGTCCCAGTCGTCGCACTTGTCCATGTTGCTGATCAGGCTGCGCACGATGGATTTGACGCTGTGATGCGGATGGAAGCTCAGGATCGTATTGGACCGTTCGATCGAGACTTTGTAGTTCCGTGCATCCCTTACGTGCTTGATGTCGAGCGCGATTTTCTGACCAAACTCTTCTTCAATTGCAGACTTCACGAGATCAGCCACTTCACCGACGGTATGATTGCCGGAGGCGATGTTATAGATGCCATTGAGAGACTCATTGGCTTCGACAGCGCGTGTATAGGCCATGACAGCGTCTTCGATGGCAAGAAAAGGCCGCCATATCGCTGGGTCGTTGACGTGAATCATGCCCTCTTTCATGGCGCACTTGAACATCGTGTTGACGAGCAGATCATAGCGCATGCGCGGGCTGTATCCGGAGACGGTGCCCTTCCGCAGAGCGATCACCGAAAAATCCGAATCGACCATCTGCATGACGGCGCGCTCCCCCTGGAGCTTTGAGATGCCGTAGGGATTGGACGAATTGACGGGGCAATTCTCATCGAAGAGCTCATTCTCTGTGTATCCATATACCGAGCAGGAGCTTGCATAGATGTATCGTTTAACCTTCGCCTTCTTCGCAATGTAGGCAAGATAGGCTGGGGCCGAAGCATTGAAGATGAAGTTCTGGGCGGGCGAATAATCAGCCATCGGGTCGTTTGACAGACCGGCCAGAAAGATGACCTGGTCGTAGCCGGAGAGATCGGACACCTGCAGATCGAAGATATTTTTCTCAAGGATACCGACATAGCTCGGCAAGTGATTACCGAACCAGAACAGGTCGACGACATCGATCGAGTAACCGCGATCTAGAAGATGCGGGATCAAAGCGGAGCCTACGTAGCCAGCGCCACCAGCAATAAGAATACGCATTTTAATTCACTCCTCCAGCAAATGCTGCTTTGGGTTGATAGACGACGTTGTCGGACAGTGGCGATGCAAGCCACTGCTGTAGAGATTGCGCCTGAGCATCCTTGTCAGACACAACGACATCTGTTAGCGGCCACTCGATGCCGAGCTCTTGATCCTTGTAGTAAATCCCGGATTCTGCCCCAGAGTTATAGATCCCCGTGCATTTGTATTGCACCTCGCACTCGTCAGTAAGGGCACAGAAACCGCGTGCAAATCCGTATGGAGCATACACTTGCTTTTTGTTGTTGGACGTGACTTCAAGGCCAAACCATTTGCCCAGAGTGGGTGATCCCTTTCGAACGTCCACAGCTACAAGGAAAGCCGCGCCGCGAGTCACACGCATCAGCTTGCTCATTGGCGGACCCCACTGAAAATGCAGGCCACGGAGAACTCCCTTTGATGAACGCGAGTGATTGTCCTGTACCCACTCGGTGGGTAATCCCATGTCTCGAAAGTTGTCGTCGCGGTAGGTCTCCATGAAAAAGCCGCGGTCATCTCCCAAAACTGTGGGCACAATCACCACCACTTCTCCGCCGAGGTGTGAACTATCCAACTTCAAAGGCATACGTGTGCTCTCCGTGATCGAAAGTGGACTGTTGAGAATGGAAGGACAAGCTGCGGTGCTGACGTTCAGTCGCAAAAAATAAAGAAATCGGACAGCTTGAAGATACGCACTGAAGTGCTCAATAAGTTCTGCACTCAAGGAGGCGAGACAAATTGAGAGAGCGATGTTCTCGACTGGCTAAACAGAGGTAGTTCCCGTTGTGGCTATCATCGGCGCAAGACTTTCGATCTCAGGGGCTTTCACAACGCGTTTGCAGCCTCTTAGCCGTAATTGCTTCTGTGCGCATATATACTCGAGCCAATTTCGGTAGATGCATGTGGCTGTCGAGTGCCAGGTATTTTCGATTCTTGACTTTCCCAATGCAGTCAAGATATCCGCCAACAGATCTTCTCGGGGTCGAGAAATAGCTTCGGCCTGGAGAGCCGTCAGCGCCATCATAGTTTCGTGATCGAAATAACTTCGCGGCATCAGCGGGTAGGTGGTTGCTTCTCCCCGGAGGTAACGCCCGATATCTCTACGGTATTCGAGCAGCAGGGTGTCGGATTCATACTCCGGATGACCCTGAAAAAATACAAAGAGGCTTTTATGCTGTTTCACGAATGTATCAACGCCCGCGTCCGGCGCTCGTGTAAGCACGCTATAGCCACGACTGGTCAATGCGTCTTCAGGTATACCGTTCCAACGGGAGTGCGGAAGGCTGAAGCATAATGGCGTATCTGTAGTCAGCGGGTGATCTGACAGCCGCTCGCACGCGAAGACGCCGCAGTGTTTGTCTTTGCTCTTGACTCGACCGATACCATCCATGTGCAGAAGTGCGGCATGTGCTGCCAGACAGGACCAGACAGTCGAGTAGGTGTTGTCCTTGGCCCAGTCAATGACCGCTGTAAGGCTTTCCCAGTATGGTTCATCCCTCAAGTTCGACGACAGAGGCTCTCTGCCTGTCACGATAAGTCCGTCGAGCTTGCTACGGAGAAGCTTCTCGACGCTGGAATAGAACTTTGTAACGTGTCGCGCACCCGACTCATTCCGAGGAACATTCGGCAACGCGTGAAACGATAGTCGTACCAGTATGTCTTCAGACGCCACGTCGAGAAGCGAAAGAAACTGGTGCTCCGTTGCATCGAGTGCCCCGTCCGGCATGTTGTTAATTAGTCCAATTGTGATGCACTTGCGTGGCCGTTGCTGAAACTCCGCAGGGGGCCTTGCATGTAGCAACTTCGCACGCACGGCGCGACTATCACTCGTATAGTTTGAATCGAAGCAGACTGGCATTAGTGTCTCTCCCAGAACCCCTAGCATGAGCTACTTGACCGGATTCACTCTGCCTACACCGTCGCCCCGAGGGCCTGATCCAAATCTGCAATGATGTCGTCGACGTGCTCGATTCCTACGCTGAGTCGAATCATCTCGGGCATGACACCGGCGTGGCGTTGCTCTTCAGGCGACATCTGGCGGTGTGTCGTCGAAGCTGGGTGGCATACTAGCGATTTTGCATCGCCCAGATTGACCAGCCGCGTCACTAATTCAAGTGCGTCATGAAATTTGACTGCAGCAGCATAGCCCCCGTTGATTCCAACGGCCATCAGGGAACAGGCCTGTCCACCGAGATATTTTTGTGCTAACGCATGATAGGGGCTCGATGGAAATCCTGCGTAATTGACCCACTTCACTTGAGGATGGTTGTTCAGAAACTCAGCGACTTTTCTACCATTCTCGACATGTCGCTCAACGCGTAGCGCAACTGTCTCAATTCCCTGCAGCAGCAGAAACGCACTTAGTGGCGATAGAACCGATCCGGTGGTTCGTTGATAAAAGCTGCGGCACCGCCCTAAATAGGCACCTTTCCCGAAGTGGTCTGTGTAGACCAAGCTGTGATAGGAAGGGTCTGGCTGACTAAACATCGGAAACCTGGAGGCGTGGTCTTTCCATGGAAAGTTGCCGCTGTCTACAATCGCTCCGCCGAGAGTGGTGCCATGACCTCCAAGGAATTTCGTGAGGGAGTGCAGGACAATGTCTGCGCCGTACTCGATCGGCCGCAACAGGATCGGTGAAGCTACCGTATTGTCAACGATGAGCGGCACGCCATGTTTGTGAGCTACTCGCGCTAACGCCTCGATGTCGCAGATATTTCCGGCCGGATTGCCAACGCTCTCACAAAAAACTGCGCTCGTTTTATCGTCGATGAGTTTTTCTACTGCATCCGGATGATCTGACTCCGCGAATCCGACGGTCACTCCCTGGCTGGGCAGAATATGAGCGAACAGCGTATGGGTTGTTCCGTACAGTTGAGGAACCGAAACGATGTTGCTGCCCATGTGGGTGACGTTGAGAACAGCATAATTGACCGCAGCCTGGCCGCTGCTGACGCACTGCGCGTCAAGCCCTCCTTCGAGCGCAGCAACGCGCCGCTCCAGCACCGCCGTTGTTGGGTTCCCGATACGGGTATAGCGAAATCCGTCGGCCTCAAGATTGAACAAGGCTGCGGCATGTTCGGCGCTGTCAAACGCATAGGAGACCGTTTGATAAATTGGTACAGCGACAGACTTGGTAGTTGGATCGACATCGTAGCCGGCGTGAATAGCCATCGTTTCACGTTTCATATCTTCACCCGTGTACGGCGTGCGCAGGTACGGCCGAGTCGTGCTCCGAACCAGCTTGGCGGGCATCGTGATCGATGAGGCGGTTCATTTCGCCTACTACCCAGTGAATATCAGCCTCCGTAGTTTTGAAGCTGGTGATACATGCGCGTATGACAGGAGTACCACCGAGGTTCGCCTCGGACATCCAAGCGATCTGATGTTCTCGTAGGAGGGAGAGGAGTTCGCTGGTGTTGAGCCCTTCCCGTGTGAAGCAAACGACAGGCAGTGGCGTCGTGTTGACGATTCGCCAGCCAGAAGACTTCAGAGACTCGCGTAGCAGGTCACCCATTTCAGCCTGGCGGTCGATCATCTCGACGTATCCAGATTCGCCAAGTTCTGCTAGCGCGAGGAAGAGTTTCAGGCCGATAAGGCGGCGGGACCATTGTACCGATGTCGAGTACGGGTCTTCGGGAGATCCATCGGGCTTCTTCGGCATGTAGGAGACTTCCGCACGGAAGGCTTCCGCGACTGCGTCACGATAGCGGCAGAAGAACATCCCGGCTCCCATCGGTACCGAGAACCACTTATGCGCGTCGCACGTGATCGAATCCGCGGACTCAATTCCAGCGAGATGATGCGTGAGGTTTGGCGAGATGATGGCTGCGCCACCCCACGCGGCATCTACGTGAAACCAGAGGCCCTCCTCCCGGCAAAAGCGCCCAATCTCTAGCAAAGGATCGATCACGCCTGCTGCCGTGGTCCCGGCGGTCCCAATCACCATGAACGGGGCAAATCCATCCCTTTTATCTTTGGCCACTCTCCTCTTAAGATCCACCAGGTCCATCTTCAGATGAGAGTCGGTCGCGACAATGCGTAGTGCTCTCCTTCCGAGCCCCGTCATATGGGCGATCTTGTTGTACCCATAATGAGCCTCGTCTGTCAGGTAAATCGTTGGGGCGGCCGCGAGATGCCGAAGGCCGTACTCGCCATATTCAGGGACAGCATGGGTCAAGGCGACAACGACCGCCGAAAGATTGGCCTCCGATCCGCCGCTTGTGAAGGATGCACTGCAGTCTTCTGGAAAGCCGAGTTTTGTGGAGAGCCAGCTAAGAGTGTGCCGCTCAATCTCATTCCCTGCCGGAGACGTTCTCCAGTTCGCGAGCTGAGGGTTGTACATCGCTACCATCGTGTCGGCGACGACCGATGCAAGAGTTACGCTTGGATTAAAAAGCCCAAAGTAGCGAGGATGTGTGACCTGAACTTGCCAATTTTGCAACATTTGTTCTACATCGGCGATCACTTCTTCCAGAACCATCGTCTTCTTGAAGTCATAGCGAGACGTGAGATAGTTTCGAATCTCTTCGGGCGTCACACAAGGGACGACGGGGCCACTCGCGATCTGCGACTCAATCCTTGCAAAATCACTTCGGAGCGTATCAATCACCATTCGTGTCCTTCTTATGTGCACGCAGATATAAATAGTTCATAAACGAATTTGGCCAGCCCGAATGCGGTCGTATAACGCTTTATCGAGTCGAACGAACGATTGCGATTCTGGATGATCGAAATAGATCGTATCCATAGTGGAGACAGGATCATATCCTTGGCGTGCTAACTCCGTTTTGGAGTATTTGAAAGTGCCTGTCACTTCGATTTCATCCTGGACCCGTAGGAACATGGGACGCGCATAGGCAGGGAGCCGGGTCATGAGGTGCTTCCGAAAAGCAACCAAATCAAAGCTAGAGTCAATGACCAGTGCAGCCATGCCGGCACGGCCTTCTGTGTTGGGAATTGCTACTCCGTAAACGTTGGCATGCGTCACACCCGGAAAGACGACGATCGCCTGCGAGACCTCGGAGGTTGCGACGTTTTCGCCCTTCCATCGGAAGGTGTCTCCGATACGATCGACGAAATAGAAGAAGCCCCTCTCGTCCTTACGCATCAGATCGCCGGTGTTTTTGGTCAGACGCTTTTTGGTTTGTGTAGCCTTCGAAGCGGCTGCCTACGTTCGACGGATCGTCCACAATCTTGCCGATTGCTTCACCGACTTCATTTGGAGCACAACGAATGCAGAAACCCCGATCACTGCGGGCTGGCTCGCCTTTCTCCACGTCGAACACTACCAAAGGCGGCGAGAATCGATGAGCTAAGTATGCAGGGATATGACCGATTGCGCCGCGTTCGCCTTCGACGTTGAACAATGAAACGCCGCCTTCAGTGGCAGCATAGAACTCGAGAATCTGAGGGATTTTGAATCGCTCCTTGAAGGCATCCCACACTTCGGGCGCCAGCCCATTGCCACAGGCCATCCTGATTCGATGACTTGTCTCCTTCGGAGAGGGTGCGGCATGGAGCAAGTAACGGCAGAGCTCGCCGATGTATTGGAACATCGTGCAGTCCCAACGGATCACATCGTCCCAGAGGTGAGTGGCCGAAAACTTTTCGCGAATGACGACGGCACCGCCTCCGATGAGAATGGCGCCCGGCACCAGCACGCCGCCAATGCTGTGATACATCGGCAGGCAGTTGTACATCCGATCTGACGGCTGAGCACCCATCAGGCCAGCAAACCAATGGCTCCATTGCAAGACGCGCGCATGGCTGATGTTTGCGGCCTTAGGCAACCCCGTTGTTCCAGAGGTGTAAATGTAAAGTGCCCGATCTTCGATGGTCAGCGGCCTGCGATCTTCCATGCTCAGGGTTTGTCCTGAGTGTTGCCTGATGTCGAGATCTATACGCTGGTATGAAACATGGTCCAGGCCGTGAATCCAGACCGTTGGCGGCAGCGTAAGCCCCGGCAATGTAGTTG
>JBEKFF010000306.1:0-7213 GCA_050013455.1 Acidobacteriaceae bacterium
CTAAACACCTAGATAGCAGTCTTTTGTAGCGTTCGAACAATCTCTAACGGTTCGTAACCACAACTATGCTCCCGATATTCCAGTCGCTCCGAACCTTAGTGATAGCCGACGACGTATGTGCTTCTCTACGAGAACCGATGTTGGCCGCTCGCCCGATAAGCACTACTTGGCTCAATCAAGAGGGAGGAGCGATATAACCTTGTTGATGAAGGGGCCAGGAAGACTCTCGAAGCATTCATTAGAGCGAACCACTCTCTTGTCGAGAGGGACAAGGTCGAGGTGCTTTCATAACACAGTATTGCTTTCCAATATATCCCGTCGTTGGTGCCCTTTGCAGATACTTGACTCTTCCGTTAAAGTCTTTCGCCGCGGTATTTGTCAGTTGAACATCCACTACCACGGCGGTGCCGAGGGCCTCGCAGACAACGCTCTCGGGCATGCAATGCATCATCATATCCGCTGAACCAATCTTCAACAGGCGCTTTATCCTCGAACGAATGCGGAGTTGCTGGCGAACTCTAAACAACAGGGAGCGGCTGTCGCGAACCCCAAAAGAATCCTGCACGCCGAACACCAAGACACCGTCAGGAGCAAGTACCCTTACAAATTCGCGTAAATACTCCATGGAAAGACGTCGCGGCAAGTGTTGGAGAACAATATTGCTGTAGATGAACACGAAACTCCCGTCGGCGAAAGGCAATTTGATGTCCGAGTGTGCTACGTATTGGCAGTGTGCGTGTCGGTTGAGGAACACTGCCCGTTGAATCATCTGCCGTGAAATGTCCACACCAATGCAAGAAGTGAACCGAGTGGCTATGGATTGCGTGAGACGGCCAACCCCACACCCAAAGTCCAACGCTGAACCGTTCGTCATCGGAGTGCAGCTAATTGTCGCCAGGTGATCCATGACAGTTTCAATTTCGGCATCACCGGTTGCCATAAACTCCGCGATATCCCATTTGCCGTTCGCTTTGCTGGCGTCGGTAAGAATCGCCCATAAGGCGTCCTTTTCCGCGAGGGAGTCCCAATCGCGCATACTCTCATTCAGATCACTCCTATTTCGCTTAGCAATTGGCATTTAGGAATTCCTTGATGATCGGCGGTCGGTCTTATGTTTGTCACTGAGACTTGCCATCAGAATGGCTGCTAATGCCGCCTCCGAGCCCTTATTACCCGCCTTCAATCCTGCTCGATTGATAGCTTGCTCCTGCGTGTCGCAAATGATGACACCAAAACTGTGCGGAACTCCGGTTTCCAGCGCCGATTGTCCAATACCCCGCGACACTTCGTTAGCAATCAACTCGTAGTGGAGCGTATCGCCTCGAATCAGGCATCCAAGGCAGATGATCGCGTCGAACTTAGAAGACTTCGACAGTAACTGCGCCGCAAACGGGATCTCGTAGGCTCCCGGAACATGCACCACTTTGATGTTAAATACACCCACCTGATGTGATTCCAAGGCACGCAAGGCGCCACGGAGCAATTGATCGGTAATAAACGAATTGAACTCGCTGACGATCACAGCGTAGTGGAACTGACCGGCCACGGTCGGTGTGGCAATTGATTCCAACACAGAATCCTTTTCATTCATAGGCTCTTTCACCGGCGACTTCACCCTCTTGCCTTCTTTCCAATTCCATTACGTCTCACCCACTAAGACGCATAATTCAGTTTCTTCCACTGAATTGCGCTTCGTAACAAGGCGCGCTACTGAGACATCGCTTCTTCTTCGCGTCTTTCAACACGATTGCGGTGGTGGTCTACAAGCTCCGCAATGCTCAACATGACCAGACCATGCCGTTCAGCAAATTGATCGACTTCAGCGCCTTTGGCCATGGTTCCGTCCGGATTGGTGACCTCGCAAAGAATGGCGGCCGGCTTCATTCCTGCCATTACTGCTAGATCTACCGATCCCTCTGTATGCCCTTGCCGAACTAGCACGCCACCTGGCACCGCTCTGAGCGGAAAGACATGACCGGGACGAACCAGATCGCGCGGTTGAGCGTCAGACCTGACTGCCGCGCGGATCGTCGTCACTCGGTCTTGTGCCGAGACCCCGGTCGTGACCCCATAGCGCGCGTCGATCGTCACCGTGAAGGCCGTCTGGAAACAGCTCTCGTTCGTCGAAACCATCTGTGGCAGATCCAGCCGCTCGAGTGTTTCATCGGTTAAACAGAGACAAACTATCCCGCTGCCTTCTCGGATGAAGAGAGCCATAGTCGGAACTGAAATCGTTTCGGCAGCGGCAATTAGATCAGCTTCATTCTCGCGATCGAAGTCGTCCACCAGAATGACAGGACGCCCTAGACGCATATCATCCAGAGCTCGATGAAATCTCTCTTCGACAGAAAGTTCCGCGGACGGCAGTTTTGTTGTAACGGAAGGGAATGACAGCATCGAAGGACCTCGACTCATTTAGCAGTTGAACGGCATCGTTTGCCCATTCCTTGGAACTGACGAGTCGTCCGGGTTCGACTTCCTGGCCACCGTCAGATACACAAGCAGTTGTCACAACTGTAGTCAGCCTTGAATCACCGAGTTGTCACCTCATCGTAAAGCGATTGTCACTGTCTTGTTGTTGCAACTTCGAGGGCGTTTGTTGATGGCTGGGATGCGAGCTCGGCTACAGTCCACGTTGGATCCGGACTAACTGGTCTACGTCTGCTGAATGACAATCAATTGACAAAACGCAGACTAGCCCGAGACACGCTAAGGAAGCCGAGTAGCTACTGTCATTGCTATGCTACATCCGCTATTCCATCTCCTTCTCTCCCGATCTGCAAGGTCAACAAGGCTTGTCGCCTTGACCTTGGTGATGTTCTCGATCGTTGGTTCTATGGCCGCGCAGAATACGCCCCTGCTCTCGGGCGGTATCGGTCTCTTTACGGCTACGACCGCGGGACAAACATCCTATTCTGCTCCTGAGTTCGAACCTCTAATCGCCGCGCCCATTGGTCCGCGCCTGCTTATCGAATCGCGGGCCATCCTGCTGGAGTCCTTCGCGCCGAACGGAAACGGTTCTCCCGGCTACAACCACTCTCATTTCATCAGCCTTACCTATCTCCAGGGCGACTATACCCTGTCGTCGCATATCACAGTTGTCGGCGGCAGCTATCTGATTCCATTCAATACTTATAACGATCGCCTCTCACCTATCTGGATCGGCAATTTCCAGGCGGGGCCTCTCATAGCGAATCTCGGCACCGAGGGTACCGGCACCGGCACGGGTGGAATGTTGAGTGGCTCGGCTATCTCACGCAGCAAATACTCGCTTAGCTACAACGCATACTTCTCAAGCCTGGTGAACAATTCATACTTCCAAGCCAGGCGCTCCGCGGGCGGGCGTGTCAGCCTTTTCATTCCCAATCATGGTCTCGAGATCGGGCTATCCTACAACCGGCAATTGCAGGGAGTTCAGGAGAATTTTTATGGCATGCATGTCTGGTGGGAGCCCGCCAACACCGGCTTCCAACTCCGCTCGGAGTTCGCTCGCGGACACCACGCACAGGGTTACTGGATTGAGACTGCATACCGCACACCGGCCTTCGGCGGGTTCGACAGCCTGATTGGCCGCATAGAACCGGTCCTCCGTATGCAGCAAACCTTTCGTCGCGACAACGTCATCAGTGATGGACTTCCCCCGGTAAACACTCAGATCGCCGATTTCGGCCTCGATTACAACTTGCCACATAACACCAGGATTCTAACCAGTTACTCGCGAGAATTCGCCTCTACTGGCAACTACAACATCTGGCAGACGGGGATTGTCTACCGGTTCCTCACCCCAGCCTGGAAAGGGAAATGATCATGAATTCACAACGTATCCTTCTTATCTCACTGCTGCTTGGCTCATCGGTCGCGCTCGCGCAGACCGCGACGCAGGCTCGACCACCCAACACTCAACCAACCACAAGCGACCCCAATACGCATGTAGAACCAAAACATGAAGACGCGGGATCCCGCATCTTCCGACAAAATTGCTCGCGCTGTCACAACGCTCCAGAGGGCTTTTCGCCTCGAATTTCCGAAACCGTTCTTCGCCACATGAGCGTAAGGGCCTCGCTGAGCATGCGTGACAAAGCGGAGTTGCTTCGCTTCCTAAACCCATAAGGCAAGCCCTTACTAAGGCATGAACGAAGCCCCGTTGAGATTCCTCTCGACGGGGCTTCTTCTTGCTTTCGACGCGGCCTGAGCGCCTGCCGAGAGCGCTTACGCTCAGTCTGATATCGGCGCGCTCACAGGGTCCACGACTCTCTTCACTCTTGACGTTCGCAGCCCACATTCGAGCAACTCAAAGTGCCGCCGTAGCGGTTTCCAACTCCACCAACGAAACCTCTTGTATCGATTCTTCGATCAGAAGGCCATGCTCGAGTCGAACTATTCGTTGAGCAAAGTCTGGCTTGGGCACGCGGTGCGTCACAAGCAAGACAGCAATTCCAGACGCGCTTAAATTCCCAAGCACGTGCGACTCGTTCTCTTCGTCTAAGGCCGATGTCGCTTCATCCAACAGGAGCAAGCTAGCACCACGTAGAATCGCCCGAGCAAGTCCCAATCTTTGACGTTGGCCACCTGAAAATAGGATGCCATTGTCCCCGACGCCCGCCTCCAGCCCCATTGGCTGCGCTGCCACAAATCCTCGCAAGTTGGCTACTTCTAACGCATGCACAAGGTCTTCATCACACTTGGTGGTGAGTCCAAACAACAGATTATTGCGTATCGAATCATCCAGCAGAGCCACATCCTGCGGCACATAGGCAACCTTGGTGCGATCAATATGTATGGAGCCGGCTGTGGGCTGCAAGACGCCCGCGATGATGTTCATCAGTGAACTTTTTCCGCTTCCGGAAATCCCCTGTAGCACCACCCTCTCGCCCTGTCGCAGGCACAGATTGACATTCCGCAAGAGCGGCGCCCCCTCATCAAACGAAAAGCTAATCTGCTTGATGTCTACAACTACATTGCCATTTGTACTTTGAGCGGCCGGGTTACTTGCGCGGTACAGAGAGCATTCATTCAACTCGTCGGCGACGATCTGAACATTCTTGTACGAACTCTCCATCTGACCAGACATAAATGATATCTGGCTTATCAAAGGGAGCAGCCGTCTCGAGAGTACAAAATAGAACATAAGCAGAGATAGTAGCTGCCGTACATCTCCGTGACGAAGTTCCACTGCGATGACTACACACAGGAAGAGCAGCACAACTCCCTGGTCGGTAAGAATACGTGCGACCTGGGGAAGAAAAGCCACGCGGCGGTGGCTTACCGCTGCAGATCGTGCCTGCGAGGCAATTCGCTGGGAGAAAAATGCTTCGATCCCATAGCTGCGCATCTCCCTCCCAGACGAGAACATGTCCGCCAGGTCCCTTTGGAGGATGCGCAGCGCCTCTTCGCGTTTGGATGCAGACCGCTGTAGCTTCTTGCGAATTAGAAAGCGATGAACCGCGTATAACATACCGGCCGTCACGCCCAGACCACAGGCCGCTGGTGGACTTTGATAGACGAGAGCAATCGTCATGCCCACAATGACGATACCGCCGGCCGCAATTTCAATGCCAAGATGGTAGAAATTGGCAGCTTCCCGAGCCGTATGCATTGCATGATTCAGGAGCTCGCTGCGATTCCGCTGAGCAAACCGGACCCACTGCATATTGTTGTAGCCATGCGTCAGCCGGAGAAGGATATCAGTGTAAGACGCTTGGATATGGCCGACGACAGACCGCGTTGACAGCAAATCCAATAAGACTCTGAGCAGGACCAGACTGGCTGTGATGAGCGCGCCCGATAGAGTGGTCTTTGGCGTCCACCAACCATGATGCACAGGGGATGCGCCCTGCAGCAATAAGAACAGAAGGTACATCGCACCAGCGAGTAACAGGTCGCAAAATCCTACCAGCACCCTCTCCGCAATCAGCAGGAGAAACGATAGACGTCGCCGTTTCCCCGCAAGAGCGAGTGCCGACCGCAGGCGCTCACCGAGCTTTGGACACCAGCCAATAGGCCGTACCGAATCCGATGGATCTTTAGAACGCGCACGCGATTTGGTCTCCATCATGCTGAATCTACCAATCTATGCGAGATCGAGTTGTCATGGAGCGGTCGCCGAAATGTTAACAAATTGTAACCAGCATGCACGGACCTCCGCTAAGTTCCACGTAGGTCGAGGCGTCTATCGAATACAAAACGTGGATATTCATACCCCTTGTTCGAGCCAGAGATGGCGCTGGGGACCATGCTGATTTTAAAAAGCAGTGGTGACAATAGGATGACAATCCGTCCGCGAGACCACCGTAGCATGACGATCGGCGTGCGGCTTGAATAGAAAGCTCCACAGCCAGGAGGTAGTTATGTTGCGTTTTCGCGGTATTGGAATGGCTGTGGCAGGTGCCATCGCCTCCGTGATCACACTGATCCCGAGCGTTGGGTGAGCGGCCGATCTTGCTCCCGTACGATCTCGGGCTCCTAACTTTGCGTTGCCGTCACAGAAAGACAAGCAAGTCTCACTCGCGGACTATAAAGGCAAGTGGGTCATGCTCTACTTCTATCCAAAGGAGCAGACCAGCGGCTGTACGCTCGCGGCCCACAACTTTCAACGCGATCTTCCGAAATACGATGGTCTCAATGCCGTTATCCTGGGCGTCTCATTCGACACGGTCGAGAGAGCCACAAGACGTTCTGCGCAAATGATTCACTTACCTTCAAGCTTCTAGCCGATCCCGATCACAAGGTCATTGATGCGTATGGCGTGCCGGTGCATTCGTTCGGCACCATGCACTTCGCGGAGCGCACGACCTTCCTGATTTCCTCCCATGGAGACATCGTGAAGGAGTGGGACGTCAAGGAATTTCCCACCCATAGCGCAGCGATTCTCGCAGCGATTCAATCTTTGAGCAAGTAGCTCCAGCCAGATTGACAGATGCAGAGACTAGCCAAAAAGCGTCCGGCAACCGTAGGGTGCCGGACGCTTTTGGTTTGCCCAACGTCGACAACCCACGAGATTGCTCACCGAAGACCAATTTTGATCTGTTCGGTTTTGATCAAGAACCTGCAGCCAGTGCATGACGTATGTTTGTCTCGATTTGTTCCCTCGTCGTAAGCGTACGCCGACTCCCTCTGGTGCCTGATCCTGATCACGGTTGAAGATTGCGTCATGATGCAGTCGAGTTTGAGCGAGGTTCGTCGTGTTCGCCGCTGGCGAAGCATTTCGGAGAAG
>JBEKFF010000307.1:0-7514 GCA_050013455.1 Acidobacteriaceae bacterium
TCGTCGCTCAAAACTGCTCCGACTGCTGCTCGCTCTGTCTTCGGGAAAGGAAAGCAACGACAACGACAAAAACAACCCCACAGATTTCGCCGTGTTGACACGGTCACTCCATATCAGGCCAAAGCGCTCATTGAGGGCTCTCGCATCACCTTGAAGATCGAGGTTCTCGAAAAACGGCGTTATGGGAAACTTGGCCGATCCAGTGGTCGGGAACACCGAAGCTGCCGATAAGGCGACGTTGTGAAAACTCGCCAACTCCGATGACTGATAGACCTCACTTCGGGAGCTCTGCCTTCAGATTCTTTTGGACCGAGGGTTTGGTCCCAAAAGCTATTTTTCCGATTTAAGGAAGTCCAAGAAGCATGCGGTGGCCATTGTGACGGTTTACGCTGCTGACCTCAGCCGATGGATGTGCTCGACGGCCTGCTCCGTAGTTTAGAGTCTCAGGAGACGAGCACATGAACGACGAAGCCGACTCCCAGTGTCAGACTGATATTGATGACCCGACCGAGAGCATGCAAGACCCATGGTCTCATCCTCGAGCTCGCGAACCTTGCGGCGCAGGGCCAGTAGGGCGACGTCGGGTTCGGAGCCCACGGGCTCCCAGACGCGCCTGCCGTCCCGCTGATAGCGAAGATTGTAGGTGCCGCCTGGTACTTTGATCTCGCGACCGGCATTGACGGCGTAACCGTGGCGGACGTGGCCGTTCTTGAGAATGACTGCTTTGAGGTAGGGATAAGATCCGTCGTCAAGACGGACTCGGATGTACAGTTGCACGGGCTGCCGCATTAGCTCTCCTCTGAGCGCTAATACCCGTGAAAATGTGGTGCCCGCGATTATGAACTTAGTTTTTTTGGTAGCAACTCTGGTAGCAGAGCCCTAAGTGATTGATTCTAAAGGTATGGCGGACAGACAGGGATTCGAACCCTGGATACCTTGCGGTATACACGCTTTCCAAGCGTGCGCCTTCAGCCACTCGGCCATCTGTCCGCTCGAACGCGGGGCAACCGTTTAACTTTATCACGTGGGGTTAACGGGGGAAGGATTCGTCGCTCATCGCGGTACACGCCAGCTGTATATCGAGTCGAACGTTCCAGCGACGGCGAAATTCACCGGAAATTTGTGGTTGAATGTTTATTCCACGTTGTCAGGGTGCGACGCGAACCGCCCTGCATGATGGCGTTTGTCGGTTTTGGGTGCACAGATATGTCCGACGTCCCGAGCAATAACGCCGAACGAGTGCTCATGGTTGCCACTGCATTGGCCGTGTGGTTCGCACTGTTGCTCCAGGTTCCACTGACCATGCGCACCTCGATCTCAAACGGTATGACGGTGATCGGAGCGATCCTCACCTATTTCAGTTTTTTCACGCTTCTCACAAATCTTATAGTTGCGCTCGTTCTTACCTTTTCTCTTCTGACTCCGAAATCCGGTTGGGGTAGATTCTTCTCCAGCCCCGTCGTAGCTACGGGAACCGCCCTGTACATCGCCACGGTCGGCCTAGTGTATTCCTTTCTACTGCGGCAATTGTGGAACCCGGAGGGTCTAGACAAGCTTGCGGACATCATTCTGCATGATGTTGTGCCAGTGATGTACGTAGCCTTTTGGATCTTTTTCGTACCGAAATCCGGGCTGAGCTGGAGAAACCCAGCGTCATGGGCTATTTACCCCTTAGTCTATTTGGTTAGGATTTTGATTCGGGGAGCCATCTCTGGCCGCTATCCATATCCGTTCGTTAATGTTGACCAGCTCGGCTATCCCCACGTGCTGCGGAACTCTGGCGTGCTGCTCGCCATCTTCCTCATGATCGGCTTCGCGGTGGTAGCCGTGGCCAAGTGGAAGCTTCCCAAGACAGTCAGGGCTAAAGATGAGGGCTAATTTGTAGAAGTGAGGCGCTTCACTTACATTTAGGTAATGTTGACCCCTGACTCCGAGTCTAACCTAATGATAATAAACGCCGAGCATCAAGATTGTGGCAATGCAGAGTTAATGCGGTATCAAGTAATGATCGCATCAAGGCTGCCGTATTAGCTAAAGCTGCCACTTCGCGAACGCCGCTAAGAAACACCGCCCTCAAGCTGACAAAGTCAGTTGCTCGGTTAAGCGCCGTCCTCGACCTTTCCAACGTCGAGGCGAACAATGCGACCGGAGTTATTCAGCTCAAAGTTGAGATACGTACGAGAGTCGCCCCATTCTTCTGAATGAAAGTCCCCTTCAATGTAAAAGCCGCTGTTCGCGACCCGGTCGATACAGATGAACCTTCCACGGCCGAATGATTCCTTCATAAAACGCCTGAGATCACGGGGGCTTCCGTCGTCATAGAGTACGGCCCTAGGCGCAAAGAGCCGCTTCCAGGCAACCTTGTCTGCATTTTGGAGGGCCTCAACAGCGGCCTTGACGGTGGGGACAATGAGCAGATTCGTAAGCAATGATCTCTCCCTGACGAATGGGTATCCGTATGGTTTGAGGTAATCCTGTCTCGCTTGTTACGGTCACTCATCAGGTTCGCGGACACCATGACGAGAATCCTCGATTTTGGGACATGAGGGTGTCCATGGCTCGCGAAG
The DNA here is from genome assembly GCA_050013455.1 of Acidobacteriaceae bacterium. Taxonomy (GTDB): domain Bacteria; phylum Acidobacteriota; class Terriglobia; order Terriglobales; family Acidobacteriaceae; genus Granulicella. The sequence goes on from JBEKFF010000307.1 coordinate 2,568, forward strand.
TTCGGATACGTTGAGCGGAACTGGAATCCCGAATAATTTGTTCGCGGATGCGGATGCGGGCCGAGATCTGAGAGATATCGGCCCGCGCGTGCCCGCGATGAACTGTGGCGAATTAGGAGTTTTCGAAAGGCGAGTTAATGATCTGCTCGTAAAAGTTGCTGTGCTTATAGTTGCGAATAAAGTGCGAGCAGAGATCTTCGTTGCAGGTTCCTTCCGTAGTCTTGGGCCTGTATCCAACGCCGTCAAAGAATGCCTTCCCGATCTCCTGCTTAAAGTTGGTTCGCGGAAACTGACCAACTACCTTCTCCCGGAGATCTTCCGGGATCTGCTCGTATCCAATGCCGAGAGAATCAACACCGACACCGTTGTAGATCAACTCCACCTCAATGGGCTTATATGCGGCGATACCCGGGGTGGTGTGAAGCGAGATCGAATCCCAGGCAACCTGAACGCGAGCCGCCGGGACGTTGTGATGCTCGAGGAATTGGCGAACCGCGTTCGCGCTGTCCACCTCGAAGCGGTCATCGGCGGTCCGGTGAGACTTAAGAAGGCCGAGGTCGTGGAAGGCTGCACAGATAAAGAGCAACTCCTGATTATACTTCTGACCACTCTGACGGCCCAGCTCGTTGGCCCAGAAGTAGACGCGATGGGAGTGGTTAATCAGCAGGGGAGTGCTGAACTCATGCAGCAGCCCGGTAGCTTCGCGCGTAAGCTGAGTATCCGGGGCCCCAGGTATTGCTTGCTGATACTTAGCCTGGGAAGTAATCGGCACAATATGCTTCGGACGGCGAAAGGTTGGACGCGACTCCGCAGTCTGTGCTGGTGCGCTCTCAGTGAATGCGGTGCCGAGTGCGATCGCGCCGGCGGTAACTGAACTTGTTTTCAAAAACGACCGTCTATTCATCATCGATCTCCTAAGTGGTAGTTCTCACTCCAAGACAAGCTTAGGTTCGATAGAAGTACGGAACAACGACGTCCTTCAGACACTTTCGGACATCGACGGGCTGCACGTAGAAGCTGCCTCATCGATGCATCCGCGGCTTCGTCCCGTGCATGGGATCCGCTTCGATTGAGGTTCTCATCCCTGGCTACATCGGAGGAGCCGGTGCTCATGAGACATCTAGGGCTGTGCGCGCTTGAATCGCTCAGTGTACTCGCCTGCTGTAATTCCAATGACACGTTGGAAGGTGCGGCGCATCGAGTCCGAGGAGCCAAATCCGCAAGCGTCAGCGATTTCTTTCAATCCCATCGAGGAGCTGTCGATCATCTGTTGAGCAGCCTCAACGCGGAGGCGATCAACAAATTGCCCCGGATTCATCTTCATCTCTCGCAGACAAACGCGGGAAAAATGTCGCGGGCTCATCCCGATTCTCTCTGCCATTGCGTCCACTGAGAGATCGGCCTGGAGATTCTCAAGCATATAAACCTGCAGCTCGCGCAGGGGTTCCGACGTGGTCGCCTGCCGGGCGAGCATGTGGCTGTATTGTGCCTGGCCACCCGGCCGCACCAGGAACATGACGAGTTGCCGTGCAACCTTCAGCGCCACCTGATGTCCGTGATCCTCTTCGACCAAAGCGAGGGAGAGATCGATTCCCGCGGTAATGCCTGCCGAGGTGTAGATTGATCCGTCGCGAAGGAAGATTGGATCGGGTAATACGTTGACCTTCGGGAACTCCCGTGCCAGCCGATCGCAGAAGGCCCAGTGGGTTACCGCCCTCTTGCCATCGAGAAGGCCGGCAGCGGCGAGCAGGAAAGCCCCCGTACAGATCGAGGCGACGCGGCGCGAACGGCGGGCGGCGCTCGCGATCCACTCAATATAATCGGAATCGTATTCGCCGCTTTCGGCAGCGGGGCCGCCTGCAATGACGAGTGTGTCAATCGGACCTTCAACCGCGTCGCGCGGCACAGCGCCCGCCAGTGTGATTTCCCGATTGGTCATGAGTCGATCCGAGCCATCTGAGGAGGCGACCTCCACCCGATAGTCGGGAACATTCGAGAAGACCTCGAGTGGACCGGTCACGTCGAGTACCTGTACAGGCGACGGGCCGCTAATGACAATCCTTCGCATCCCCATATTTTATTCGGTGAATAGGGAATGTCAGATTTCGTCGCGTGTTTGTCATGGCCGCGGAGCGAAGAAATTCCTAAACTTGCCTATATTGGCCGGAGGTGGAGCATGCCACGCTATGTAATCCTTTGCGGTTCCGAGACAATCCCGCGGACGTGGCGGACGCTTCAGTCCCTTCTTTCAACCCAAGACGATCCCTGCTCCATCGTGGATTGGAGCGACATCTCCTGGAACACTGGTGTCGATTTTGCACTGGATGCAATCGCCGAACGCATCGGCACTCACGCGGATACGGTTCTGGTGGGACATTCAATCGCGGGACTGCTCTTGCCGCTGCTCGCCGACAGGTTGCATGCGATGGCGGAGATCTATATCGCAGCGCTGATTCCGGAAGCGGGACGCAGTTTCTTCGACCGGATCTTCTCGGACGAGAACATCTTTCACTACGATTGGATGATCGGCTACAACGACCTGCAACGGTCGAAGGATCCCCTGGCTACGCATCGAGATTTTCTGAGCTATCACCTGTTTCATGATTGTCCGGCGGATACCGTTGACTCTTCCTGGGTAAGGTCCGATGTCCCAATCAACCAGATTTACGAGTTTGCTTATCCTGAAGCACAGCTTTCGCGACGTTATCGGCACTATGTTATCTGCGGAGACGATCGGTCGATTCAGCCCAGATGGCAAAGGATCGCCGCACGTACCCTCTGCGGAGTGAATCGGACAATCATCGGTACGGGGCATTGTCCACAAATTTCGAATCCCCAAGTCCTGGCCGATCTGCTTCTGACCATTGGCGCACGCGTGCGTGCCACAGATGTAATCCCCGGATGACCGATTGAGAACCTGAAGCTTGATCACGATCGAGCTCAGAAATGGCAGGTTATCTCCCTCTTCCAGGTTCAGGATGGACGGGTCTTGCACGATCGTAATGCCGCGCTCCGTATATAGGACCGTTATGGTCTGATATCCTGATTGAGTGAATTGGGACGCGTATTGCCCCAAGTTTCAGCTAAAGGACGGTATATGCGAGTTGCGAAGTGGTTGTGGAGTGCCCGATCTTTTGTGCCGTTGGATGAGTTAGTGTAGCGCAACTATTTCTGAGTTCAAGTAGTCGCCGTCGGGGGTGTGGAGAAGTGGGAAGCGCGTAGCGGTTTCCACTTCTCCACGCCCAGCGACGAGTGTGGTCTGACGGTGTTGTAGTGGACGCGCCAGCGTTCGGCCAGCACGCGCAGTTCTTTCATCGAGTAGAAGATCTCCCCGTTGAGGAACTCGTCCCTCAGCTTGGAGTTGAAGCTTTCGCAGTAGCCGTTCTCCCACGGCGAACCGGGTTCGATGTACAACGTCTTTGGTCCTGTTTTGGCCAGCCATTTCCGTAGGTCTTTGGCGACGAACTCCGGCCCATTGTCCGATCGAAGGTGTTCCGGCACCCCCTTCAGCACCATTACGTCAGCCAGCGCAGAGATGACCCTGGCGCTGGACCAGCGGCGTTCCGCCCGCACCAGCAGGCACTCGCGAGTGTGTTCGTCGATCAGGTTGAGCAGGCGCACACTGCGCCCATCATGCGTCCGTGCACTGACGAAGTCATAGCTCCATACATGGTTCCGTCGCTCTGGCCTGAGCCGCACGCACGAGCCATCATTGAGCCACAGGCGTCCTCGTGGCTTCTGCTTCTGTGGTACCTTCAGCCCCTCGCGACGCCAGATACGCTCCACGCGATCCTTGCCCACCCGCCAGCCGGCTCGCTTGAGCAGCGCCGTGATCCGGCGATACCCATAACGACCGTACTGGCTGGCAAGCAAGATGATCGCCTGCGTGAGTGCATCTTCGTCTTCACGCCGTATCGCCCGATAGCGCTGCGTCCCGCGCGGCTGGTTGGCCAGCCGACACGCCCTGCGCTCCGTCAGCCCATGCTTCTGCTGCGCATGAGCTGATGCGATCCGTCGTCGCTCAGGGCTTAGAAGTTTCCCGAGGCGAAGTCCTTCAACACAAGGTTATCCAGGCTCAGGTTCGCTACCAAGCGCTTCAGCTTGGAGTTCTCCTGCTCCAGTTCCTTCAGCCGCTTCGCCTGGTCCACCTGCAACCCGCCGTACTCCTTGCGCCAACGGAAGTACGTCTGCTCCACGATACCGGCTTCCTTACACGCCAGAGCATTCGTCTTCCCGTTAGCGATCGCGACCTCGATCTGCCGCAACAGATTCACCACCTGCTCAGGCTGGTACTTCTTGCCTCGTCCCATATGCTCTCCTTGTCCAGTGTCTCTCTTTTCCACTGGCACATTTCAAGCCGGGCACTCCATCCTCTAGTTGCTGGGTCACAATCTCACGCAGAGACATTTGGCTAGAGATTTCAATTCGGTGGACTTTGAACTTACCTGCGATCGATTTGGCCGCTTCTGCCACTTTCGGGTGCCGAATGAGCGGTAACAAGGCCGCATTTTCTGCAATCAAAGAGACAACCGACATAAGGTGAGACTTGCCGGTTCCATAATTGCCAACCACAAGCACTCCTTTGTGATCGACCGACTCATCGAAGCTAAGCTGGGGAATCATTTGCTTGGCAATCCTCTCCGCCATTTCGTCGGAGATTACATAAGTCGCCACGAGTTTCTTCGCTTCATCTGGGCGATTTGCATCGAGAAGCTGAATGACCGATTCGATCGGCTCAAACTGAATGAGATCGCTATATCGCATTTGCACTTCACTCTTCCGTGTCTACTGGATTTTGAACGGCACCAAACCTTCGGTACTGTAGTCCTGATGTTCTGGATGCGCCATTTCGGCGTACGTCAGCCGCCCGTCGCTCAACTCGCCCGGCCAGACGGCCACCACGCGCCTACTGTGCGCTTGTTGTTTCAATAATCCAAGGGGATCAAG
>JBEKFF010000308.1:0-10481 GCA_050013455.1 Acidobacteriaceae bacterium
CGTTGCTGTAAAACCTACATTACTCCCAGGTACAGTTGAGGTCACGTCGGGCGCAACGCTTACGGTTATAGCTGGAGGCGCTGCTGTGGGTGTTGCGGTCAGAATATCGCTTGGCAGACCCGCGCCGGCGATATTAACGCCAGTCACCTCGAAGTCATAGCTTACGCCATTGGTGAGGCCAGAAACCGTGATCGAGGTGGCCGTGGAAGTGGGGTGAGAAAGCGTGGACCAAGCTGAAGCATTATGTTGGCGATAATCCACTTCGTAATTAGTAAGGGTAGAACCTAAGGTTGGAGCATTCCATGAGAGTCCCATCTGACTGTCACCGGGATAGGCCTGAAGATTTGTGGGAGCGCTCGGGGTACCGACATCCGTGTTATAGAGTGAGGAGATCTCATTCGCGGAGAGGGCGCGGTTATAGATCCGGATATCATCAAGAGAACCGATGAAGTTTGAATAGCCGCCTCTTTGGGCTACACCGAAGACAAGAGGGCCGGTCGATGCAGTAGGAGGCGCGGCGGGAGAAGATGCAACAAAACTTCCGTTCGCATAGACAGAAATATTCGATCCATCGGACACTGCCGTAAAATATGTCCATCCAGGACTGCTCAAGGGGTAATGTCCGCCGCCCGTGCAAGTTTCGATGGTATTAGCGTAAACGCAAAAGCGGATGATTCCATAACTTATTGCGAGATTATAGCCATTGTCTCCGCCATTTTGCATGGTGAGAATGGTGCCACCGGAGACGGTATTGATCCATGCTGAGACCGTAAATGGTCCTGTGAACTGATAGGCCGGTTGGGTTCCGATGGTCAATTTATTGTCGCTGCCGTCGAAATATCCCGCGTAGGAACCGATCACTCCTGTCGAATAGTAAGTGCCGTTCGGAGAACTAGGGACGCCACTCCACGTGCCATTGTTGCCTTGGCCGGAGATGTCATGGGCCACCAGGCCCGTCCCTTCATCCAGTGGCCACCTGCCAACCAGGCCGGATGAGACGGTAACAGTTGCGGTCGCAGATTTTGTGGGATCTTGAACTGAGGTCGCGGTGATCGTATCGGTGAGCGTGCTGCTACTCATCTTCGATGGGGCAGTATAGAGGCCTTCCGGGGATATTGAGCCAAGAAGCGCACTCCAAGTGACAGCAGAATTCAATGCATTTGTTACGGTTGCTGTGAGTTGGGCAGATTGGCCACTGTTCAGTGCTGCGGCAGCCGGATTCACGATCACGGTAATCGAGGACACAAGCGTTATTGTCGTCGATGAATTCGCACTTGTGTCCGCTTGACTGGTCGCGGTCACCGTCACAGTCTGCGATGTAGTAATGGTGGCCGGGGCGGTGTATAGGCCCGATGGGCTAATTGAGCCCACTCCAGCCGGAGAAGTCGACCATGTTACGGCTTTGTTGGCGGCATTGGCCACTGTTGCAGTCAGTTGCGCAGGTTGGCCACTGCTCAGAGTTACGATTGCTGGATTTACGCTCACCGCAACGGGCGGCGCAGCAACGATGGGCGAACTACCGCTAAGGATGATGGTTTGGACCGATGGGGAAGCGTTATCGGTGATTGTGATTGCCGCCGTGTAAGAGCCTGCCACAACAGGACTGAAATTAGTGGTGATTGTGCAACTACTTCCAGCCGCTAGACTTGCCGAGCAGTTGTTGGACTCGTTAAAGCTGTTCGCGTTGATACCGCTAACAAGAAGACTGGAGATTGCTAACGTTCCGTTGCCCGTATTGGAGACTGTTACGGTTTGAGCAGAGCCGGATCTGCCGGACGTAACGGAACCGAACATTACAGAGGATGATGACATGTTCGCTGAGGGTGAGGAATCAACAGGGATACCGATTATCGGGCCACCGCATCCTGAACCGCAGGCCACAATTAACGTCAGTGTTGTAGTCGAAATCAATCTGGAGAAACGACAGAACTGCATGATCAAACTCCCTAGATATCTGGTAAGTCAGTTATCGGCCAAAACCGAAATAAAATGACTTATCCAGTCACTGAGCGGCGACGAACCTTGATCGACGGCCGTGCTTCCAGTGAAGACATCGGGAGTCTGCGCCGTCGCAATTGAGCAAAGGAGACCAACGGCAATCTGCGCAGCGAGGCGGGTTACCAGTCTTCGAGCTGAGCTCTGCGAATTCATGGTCGAACGGGCCAGGCGATGCCTCATCAGACGCGACACCATCGGAGCAAGAGAGTTCCGTCTGCCACACCGGGTCAACGAGACCCTCCTCTGGACGAGACTGCAGAAATTCAGCATTTTCCTGCCTGCTTATCTTTGAGAGCTGTCAGTCATCACGCCAAGAGCCCCTCTGTACGCAGGCTTATTCGCTGCTGGGGATTTGCGAAAGTCGAGCAGCACGCACGGTCTGTGAGTGGACGGCAGCACACGTGGGCAAGCGCGAAACAAAACAGGTAATCATGCGCCGAGCTCCGGCGTTCGAGGGCATCGACACGCCCTTGTGCTGACGTTATCGGCGGACATTCTCGAACTTGAGGATGTGTATAGAGAACGACCGTTAACCACTGTTGGTTGAGCCGCCAAGCTTGAATGATCCAAACGACTCAAGAACGCCTAACCTTGCGGTATGCCACTACTGAATGGATTGCAGCGCGAAGGCCCCGACGATTCGTGGCACTTACTATCCGCGTTTCCGCATCAGCTAATCAAAGCATTTTGTAATGTCAGAGAAATGCACTCCAGTTGTGGCAAATGGATCATGCCTGCGACTACGTCACGCAGTCCCCGGTGCCGCCGTGGGCTGTCGATTGCGGGCTCGTCGGAGTAAGGATGCTTGCGCATGTCTTGGGTTGAAGCGTTCCGACCACATGCCGCTCGATCGGCAGTCCAGGGTCTATGGCCGTGATGGATGAGGCGTTGACCCCTCGATCCTAGCGGATCGGCGGTGGCCGCCTCCGAGCCGCTCGCAAAGCTGGTGCAAGGGGTTCGTGATCATGGCATGTCGGTCAACAACGTGCATACGGACGATACACCCAAGTCTGTGCTCCCTCGTGGCGGCGGCAGAACGGAGATGGGAAGATGTGGATTTACGTTCTCGACAATCGCGCCTCGACAATACGACCGCGCCCGTCTTGTGGTTCATTAGTCGCTAGATCGCAAAACAGAGCGTCCACGTCAGCACCTGCAGCTCCCAAAAGAGGCGCTTGTTGGCCGATGTTTGGGCTCGCATCCAGCGGTTCCATGAAGATGGAACGATCATCGAAGACGCGTCTTGGGCCCATATGAAGCGCATGTTCCATGAGATCCGCACCCCATCCATCGCCCATCACTATCGAAACGATCGAGCGCATCTCGGCGCTCTGCTCGCCAGAAGCACCAATCGAATCACCGGACTGCGGGCAACGCGCTTAGGCGATCTGGCGGACGGCAGCTGTTGCGTGGCATCGGTGTAAGGTCGCGGATCGCGAAGAGTACCCGATATGAGCCAACTCCAAAAGCCTAGACTGGGTGGAGAGTCTTGAGTATAAACATCTGCTTTCGACGAGCGTTCTGATCTCAGGGCGTCGGGTCGATCAAACTATTTTGAAACATCTGGAAGATAAAACCGCCACTTTGCGTTGCGTATTGACTTGGAAACTCCTCAAATATATTGCTGCACGTCGCCGTATAGAGGGAGGAGAAGTTTGCAGGATCATTTGTTGCACAGACCTGCGTCGTAGAGGCGCTAAGTGTAATGCCTGTCCCTGTTGGGCTTTCCAATACCAATGTGGGGTTAGAGGTGCATCCGTAGCCGAGTCCATTCCATAGCGTGGTCTTTATTGGAGCGCCCCAGGAGGTCATAATGCCATTCGGAACTCCTCCGCTCGCGGTCATGATTCCGGTCACATGGCAATTGGGACCGCCACCCGTTGAACCAAATGGAGTGGAGTCGGCATAGCCTGTCCCACCACTATAGGTAACCATCGCACCGCCCAAGAAGTAAGGGGAGATCACTTGTGCGAGATTTAGATTAGTCCAGCCCGAAATTTCATCTGACCCATAGACCGCCGCGGCAAGGTACAGAGGATCGGGAGCAGCGCGAGACGCCAGAACGCCCGGCCCGCTTGACGCTGGAGTTCCCTGTATTATATAGACCGGCATGTTCCCAGTGTTCGAGAAAAGGGTTTGTGTAATTGGCCAGGTGAGCGATAGATTCCCGCCGAACAGGCTGATCCAACCACCATTCGCTGCATTTTGTGCCTGCAACTGCAACCCGGTCAACGGCGATATATTGTCTGGCGGACTTGACACGAAGGCTTCATAACCGTTGCTAGTCTGTGTAGCCAAAACATCAATCGCGGTCGTGGGATGCGCCGCGAAGATTGTGCGATACATCGTGACTGAGGACTCATAGGATGATGGATCCTGAGGTGTCGATGGGTCATACGCTGTGAGGTTTGCAGCCGGACATCCCCCAAAGTTGACACCTGAAGAGCCCGGGCCAACGGAAACAGGAACGTTGTTGAGCCCCGCCTGGTCGAGCATTTGCCTCCACCATCCGACGGAGTTATAGCCATTTGAATTCCCATCGTCGTCATCCGTGCCAACCAACTGGATGATGCCTGCCTTTGCGGCGCCAATCGTCATGGCTACGGTCATGTCGCCACTCAAGTCGGGGCCGCAACCCTGACCTCCCAAGATGACCAAGGGTGGCACTGTTGTGTTGTAAAGCTCCCCTTGGTAGAACTTTGTCTCGTAGAAGAGACTTGTTATCTGAGGAAAGCTCAAATTTCCGGGGAAAATCGCGAATTCGTCAATATCAACCGGGGGCGCTGCGTTGTTGGTCCCTGCTACCCCGTAGAAGGTCCCCTTGCTCACATATCCGGGCACCATGAGGGGGTACGTTGTCGAGTTCATCGACATGCCCCCGAGCGTCGCTGTAATCACTGCCCCGCTTCCAGTCGGAGAAGTGAGAACAATCGTCGGAGTCGATGTGCAACCATAGTTGAGGGCGCCAGTCGGGGTCCAGTTGCCATTGTAGGGTACTCCGTTACGCGCCCACATCAAACCAGTCACATTGCAATTCGGTCCTCCTCCAGTCGATGTGAACGTGGTCAAGTCGGCATAGCCCGTTCCGCCTGAGACGGTGAGATTCACAAAACCAAACCCATATGCATAGGTATTTGAGATTGGCCCCCCGGGAATTTGCGGGTTCTGTACCTGTTCAACCTCCAGGCCATTGAGGTACATGCTTAGGCCCGTTCCGTTACCCTCGATGACGATGTTGTAGTTGAATCCGTTTGGCATGGCATCGAACCCGAGTGGGGTGCCGCCCGTCGGAGCCGTGCAGATGCCGTCTTGAGCATTATTCGTTAGTCCTGCACCGTTTCTCGTAAAACATAGTTGAGAAAGATTCCCCCAAGTCATTCCGAGCGTCAGCTCCCACCAGTCGCTTGTCGGACTTGAAATATCTCCCTTGCTGGCAAGGACGAGGGTTCCCGTTCTGTTCCAATTGAGCCTGTCGACGTGAATCATCATTGTCCACGGAACGTCCCATTCGATATCACCCAAAGTGGCGTTCGGCGCCGCGTTCCATGCGTTCCACGCGAACCCTGCCGAGGTGTTACTGGGTGTCGTATTATCAAATCCGGCTTGGTTGGGCGTAACCAATCCACCCCCCGTTGAGAATGTGAGCCCTGAAATTTGATCGACAAAGCTAGTCGTGTTGTCGTTGAAATTCAGATACAAGGAAGGATTTGCCGCAAGCAATGTGGCTGGCCAAGCTGGCGATGCAATACCTCCCGACAGTATGATGCTGGCCGATCCTCCATTTACCTGCAGGGTTGCGTAGGATTCAGTTGAAGTCAGCGGCGCAAAGAACGTTCGGATCGTACAGAGGGCGCCAGTCGCCAGCGTAGCTGGGCAGTCATTCGTCTCCGCAAAATTAGCGACATTGGCGCCCGCTATTGCAATATTTGAGACCGATACTGAGTTCGGACTGCCGTTCGTTAGTGTTACGGCCCGCAACGGTGACGTACCACCGACCGGCGTGGCCGGAAAGGTGACGTTAGTGGGACTCAACTCCAATGATCCGGCTCCGGTGGGTGAGGTGGGTGAGATGGGTGAGATGGGTGCGGTGGGTGAGCTGGGTGCGGTGGGTGCGGTGGGTGCAGTCACTGCGATTGGAAAGTTCTGCGGTAACTCGGCCAGCTGTGGCTGAAACGGCGGGTCAGCCGGGATCAACGCAATCAGCTGGCTGGTATTCAGAGCCTGATTCTTCACTAGATTAAGCAGCGCCCAAACAGTGTTCGTCGGGGATGCAGCTCCCGATGGCGTCGCTAAGCTGAAGAGTTTTCCGCAAGCGCTCCCATCACCGGCAATACCTCCCCCCGAGTTTATACACGGCGCGATCACATCGCCCAGTGTGTTAACCTCCTCGGTTGGCACTGTGTCGCCGCTAGGCACATTCGTTCCCGGCGACGTTCCTGTCGCTGGATTTACCAGTTCACTGGCCGCGGTAAAGGCCGATCCCAGTGAGGCACTATCACCGCTACCCGACCCAACAGCTGTGTACGAGGTCATGTACGATGCCAGTGCATTCACAGCCGCGACCGTCGTCAGCTCGTTCACGACAATGGGTGACCCTGGTCCAAGTGACGTGCATGATCCCAGCGCTGTCATCAGCGCCAGATTCGAATTGGTCACACCCGGAGTAGGGTCACCGCCTGTCGCTGTCAGGTACACCTCGGTCGCATCCGTGCATGAGTACAGTCCGGCGATGCTAAAGTTGCCGTTCGCATCGGTGGTGACTGGTTTGGTCAGCATTGGCGTCGCATTCGTGCTATCGCCCATTGTGCCTGTGCTATATAACTGGATTGACGCGTTCGTGACCGGTTTCTGTCCCCCGGCAACCAGCCCGCTGCTGCCCGTCGGCACAGCGACAATTGTGGGCGGCAAAGTGTAGCCGTAGTAACATCCGGTGAGCGAGGGGGCAAAGAGCGTAAGGACAGCAAACATCATTGGGCGCATATCAGTTAATCCATCCTTACGTGCCAACCAGTGTTCACCGATTGGTTCTGTGTGAGCTGCGAGTATTCGCTATAAGTCTTGTTCCAGAGCACATCCTCGTTTTCCGATGGTTGTGTTCATGGGGCGCTGGGCAGTCGCAGTCTTTATGCAACCAGCAGTGAAAACCATCACATGCTGAGCCCTACATTCGTAGAGATCAAAACATCTCCACACTGGCCTTATCGGCCAATGCATCGGCCACTTTAGGATTTCTGTACTGTGAGGCGAGACAGAAAGACGGCAGAAAAACGCAGTTCCCTGGAGTGATGAGGTATGAGACAGCCTGCCACGGGGACAGACACCTTCTTGACCGGTACTGCTGCATCAGGCTCTTTTACTAGCGTGGTCGTGACTGAAGATGCCGCTCTCCCCATGTTTATGGGTGTATTTGATTCCTCATCTTCGCCCCCGCTTGCACCTGGGGAAGCCGTGCGGCGCTCTTTTTTCTACAAGGAAGGATTCGAGGTGGTAAAACGATCAAACGATCGTGCTTCCAGTTCGGAAACGGAACCTTACCTGAATCTCTAAACTGGTTGATCAGTTCTCTTACACGACATCGTCTGCCAATCAGTTTTTCGACTAATCTATCGAGTTCAGATACCTCTCCCCTATACCATTCTTTGGGAACAGCCTCAGCAATCTGCCAGAGCGACTGTGGGTCGAATTGTTCGACACGGCTCAACCAGGGCTCAAAACTGTCCCAACCAGTTACCGAAGAATACGCGCATTTCTGGGCGAAGACACCTTTGAGTGGAGCATCCTGAAAAGTCCATTCGCCCAAGTTGAAGCAGCCGCCCTGGTCAATGAATACTGCACTGTAGCCACGCTCTGTTTCGTTGTGTCGATAAACAACTTGACGGTAATCAGTGTTTCCAGTCCATTTATCAAAGGCGAGAATACCTGCAAACTGATCCAAATTTCGGGCATGTAGTAGTTGCTCGTCGGCTAGGTACTCGTCAACTGGGCGTGAGATCATCCCGCCAGCGAACTGGCTTCCGAACTGTAATCCGCTTGAACACAACTCGCGACGGCTACGACCAAGGTCCATGTACTGAGGAGGGTTTGCATCTATTATCGATTGGCTAACATCGACGATTCCGCTCACCGGCACCGAAAGGCCGATCGCTTCGGCAATCTGCGTCGCGACTAATTCATTTGCGAGAACCCTGAGATGTTGCGGATTGTTTTTGAATTTGACAATCCATAGATTACCGTCGTCAGCCAATATCAGCCGGCTTTGTGAGCCTCCTCGCATTCGTATGATAACCTTGACGGCTTTTACGCGTGGTGTAGGCGCTCGGCCGCTTTCCGATACCGAGCAGAGGGCGGAATTGTTGGTGCCAGACGAATCTGTTTGCGATAAAGGCCCGAGTGGGTGAATCAACATTTCAACCGCCTTATGGAACTCAGCTTGGCGTGTAGGTCTAGGCCACGATAAGAGCGAAATAGGAGCTGGCAAACCACCCCGATTTAGGCGACAAAGCAGCCATCAGAGCTTGCGCTGTATAGGATTCTCAGAATTTCCGTTGCAATAACTATAGTCACGTAGGTCACTTATTTATAGAAACCTTCGTAACCAAGAGCGATTACCTCGAAGCCGAAGACCATTTCGGGCATCGCAGCACGATCAAGAAGCCGACATAAGAGTATCGGTTGAACTTCCCTTCGCAAATGCGGACATACCTAATGGGTATATTGCAATCACTCCTCAAGCTGCCTACATTGAGGAGTTTGAACTCGTGCTGATGGGGACATATAAGTTGAAGACGGTCCCTTTTGAGCCCTCGCCGTCGTCGTACTTCACCTGAATGCTGCCACCGTGTTGCTCTACGATTCTCTTGGTCGTCCAAAGACCTAAGCCATAGCCAGCTCCTACTTTGGTCGTGAAGAATGGCTCAAAAAGGCGGTTCTGTCACATCGACCTTGATCCGAAGTCGATCAGCGCATTCCTCAACTGGCCATTCTGCATGAAGCCAACCCTCAACCAGGAACACTCGAAACCAGCGCAGTTTTGGTCGAGACGATGTATGGCTGGAACGCCCCGCAACAACAGTCCAAGTTCGATGCGTCGCTGAGCCAATATCTGAATGCCGTTGTCTGCAGTGTGGCCAAGAGCATTGAGATGCCCTCGCGTCAGCCACCTCTGCGGTTGGCGAACGGCGCATCCTGTGCGCTCCACGTGTAAATTCTTCGCGAGGGGACGGTGCATAGAACGACCCATGGCTGTGACTGTCTTCACATCATTGCATTAGCCGAAGGAGTAGAAATGTCTTATACGCAACGAATTGCGTTTTCAGGAGCGACTTTGGTCGACGAGAGTTCGCAAGTCATTAGCCCGTAACGATGATCGCTGCCGGCAATGGCGGGTGCGCCACCAGGGCACTGACCTATAAGCCCTCTTGGTACCGTCCGACAACGCCCGGTAGTTGTTCAGTACGACTTCTTATGCGGATGGGAGGGGCAAAAAGGCCACGAAAGAAGTCTTTACGAGTCGGGGGTGGATTGCGCGGAGCGCGCACATGTGCGCGGGAAAACTCTATACACTCAAGAGTTGGAGGACGAGCGTCAATTTCATACCGTTTACCGAGAGAAGATTTCATGGTGCCTTTGAGTTCTCGAGCTCTAAGGCTTTCGTCGCGTTTCTGTAGCAGCAAGTTTCTGTCGCAAACTTGATCGAAATTGTGGACGTGTTTTAGCTGCTGCTGATTGTTACAAGCACTAGTGGAGTGTGATTGCGTGGCCCTCAATTTGCGTCGTACATACGACCGCTTCATTTGGAAACCAGCATATGAGCGTTTCCGTCTGCATCGGATTTACGAGTATTTCAATCTGGAGCCAACGTATAAAGGTTTAAATTTGGACCGAATTTATAAGCGCTTCAAGCTGCAGCGAGTATATAAGCGTTTCAGCATCATCCTTGGGTTTTCGGTCCTGATGGTGTTGTTGACTACGAACACCATTATCACGAGGCACCTGCTCGCCGTCCAGATCAGCGACCAAGCGTGGGTATCGCACACACAGCAGATATTAACTCAAGTGGCGCAGATTCAGTCGCTTCTTGCAAATGCTGAAACCAGCGAGCGAGCCTACATCTACACCGGTGACCCAAATTACTTAGGTCCGTATGATCTCGCGGTTGACCAACTCGATGCAAACTTTAAGCGGTTAGAACAGCTAACCGTCGATAATCCTGCAGAACAAGCGAGAATCGTCAAGTTGCGATCGCTCGTTCAAACCAAAATAGAGATACTCTCCACAACCATCCTGTTACTCCAGTCCGGATATCCGGATTACGCCAACGAAAAGGTCGTCTCGGAACGCGGACGTCTGCTGCTGGCCAGTATCAACAATATGCTGAATGAAGTGACGCGGGAAGAGACTTCTCTAAATGGTTCACGGTCTGCCATTTCCCAGTCAAGTCGCAACCGTACGATCACTTCGATCTATGTTGCGAGCGCTGGAAT